>JBOHFC010000142.1:0-5572 GCA_050701375.1 Pseudonocardiaceae bacterium | reverse complement strand
CAGTCCATGACGCGGCTACCGCGTCTTCTTCGAGTTCCAACACACCTTGAAGTTGATCACACGGTGGCCGCATCCATGATCACGACACGCCGCCCAGGATCACACACTGCGGCTGCCGTACTAGGTGGTCGCGCGGTGCGCCGGTCTCGGGGCGCCAGGGCAAACAATGCGTTACCGGATGTAATTCTGTGTAGCCTGGATGCTGCGGACGCTAGGTAGTCATCGCCGGTGTTCCCAGGTAATAACCGACGAGCTCCTTCGCAAACGTTACAGCTGCCGCCGCAAACCGAGGGCAACGCCGCTCGCCCCCCATCGGGTAACAGACCGCATCGCGGCCACGTCCGTACTCCTATCCTCACCGCCGGCATGGCGTCTCACCTGCGGCGGCGTGGGTCGGGTGGCAGGTGAGCAGCGCCGGGCCGAGTCGAGTACCCGGGACGACTTTGTTTGCCGTCGGTAATTCTGCACGGTGACTAGGTGGTCGAAAAAAGCGGCTTCACGGCATAGGTGGCGGCAGGCGAAATTAGGTGGCGAATGGATGTTGTCAGGCGACGTCCCGTTCGTCAGAGTATGCATTAGCCAAATTGGCAAATGAAGCCGAAGAGGCATTTTAGTTTCCGGCCCGCAACAGTGGGTCATTCTGAGGAGGATATGCATGTCTGACGCATTGAGCTTTGCCGACATCGATGGCCAGCACGTGGAACTGCTTCCGGCTCGTACCGTTATGTCCGCGTTCCGGGCGTGCGGCTGCGGCGGCGACGGCGGCGGCGAGGAAGGCGGCAACGGCGGGGTCGGCGGTAACGGTGGCTCCGCGCAGGGTGGCCTGGGCATCAACGTGCTGAGTGGCCTCGGCGTCCTGGGCACTGGCACAGCCAGCGCGGGTGACGCTACCGGCGGTGCCGGTGGCAGCGCTGACGGCGGCAAGGCCTGAGCCAACGCCAGCTGAATGAGCCGGTTATCACTTGCGGCGCTGTTTGCTAGGGAACGGCACCGTCAATAGCCGGCGGCAACGCTGAAGGTGGTACTGAGGCAGCCGACTACCCTCCAGTCGTGCAGTACCTCCGCGCGATTACTGATCGCGTTCAGTGCCGTCGGCACTGAAGGGGTGGCCGCATTGCGGCCACCCCTTCAGCTTTTGGTCCGCCGGCGCTGGGATAGCCACGTCGGGAGGTCAGGGACCGATGGCCGCACAGGGACGGCTCCGCAGTTCGGCGACGTAGTCCTCCGGGGCACCGGCCGCCTCGGCGGCATCGGCGACGACGCCGAGGTAGCGCGCGGACGGCAGGCCGCCTTCGTAGGCGTCCAGCACGTAGAGCCAGGCGAGCTCCGAGCCGTCGAGCGTGTGCACCCGCAGTTTCAACTTCTTGTGCAGTCCGAAATCCTCGCCTTCCCAGCGGTCGAGCAGTTTCTCGTCCTCCGTAGTCACGTCGTAGATTACGACGAACACCTGGGAGTCGGGGTCTTCCACGACGGTGGCCAGGGCCCCTTCCCAGCCGAGGTCCTCGCCGCCGAAAGTCAGCCGCCACCCGATCAGCCAACCGGTCATCGCAGTCGGCGAGTGTGGTGCGCGCTGCATCATCTGTGCGGGATCCATGTTGGACCCATAGGCGGCGTAGAGCGGCACGCGCGATAGCGTAGCCGCCGCACGATGTGTCTCAGCGTTCCCGCCACCGCTATTGGTTACGCCCTGTTCACCAGGGTGCGCACTCAGCGTGCTTAGCCTGAGGCAACCGCTGGCGTGCCCACGCGTCTTACTAGGTAACAGGCCGGCAGGAGGAGGTTGCGGATGCGGATCGTTGCTTGCGGGCTGATCGCGGGCGCGGCCCTGCTGGGTGGCGCCCCGATGGCCATGGCCGACGTGGCCGGTGGTCGAACCAGTGCGGACAGTCAAGCCGCGCCACGTGCCGAGGTGAGCATGCTGGCGGTGTCGCTGACCGCGGGCGGTGCGGTGGCGATGGCAGGGTCCGGTGTCGCGCTGGTGCTGACCCGGCGTCGCACGCTCAGTCGTCCACCCAGCTAACCGTCCACCCAGCTAACCGTCCACCCAGCTAACCGTCCACCCAGCTAACCGTCCACCCAGCTAACCGTCCACCCAGTCAAGCGTCCGGGTGACGGCCTTGCGCCACTGACGGTAGAGGTCCTCGCGTCGCTGCAGGTCCATCGTCGGATCCCACTGCCGATCCGCCACCCAGTTGGCCCGGATCTCCTCCGCTCCCGACCAGAATCCGACCGCGAGACCAGCTGCGTAGGCGGCGCCCAACGCGGTGGTCTCGCTGATCACGGGTCGGATCACTGGGACGCCCAGAATGTCCGCCTGAAACTGCATGAGCAGCTCATTGCCCACCATCCCGCCGTCCACCTTGAGCGAGGTCAACGTCGCCCCGGAGTCGGCGTTCATCGCGTCGAGCACCTCCCGGGACTGGAATGCGGTGGCTTCCAGTACCGCCCTGGCCAGGTGCCCCCGGTTGACATAACGGGTCAGCCCGACGATGGCGCCACGAGCGTCGGAGCGCCAGTACGGGGCGAACAGCCCGGAAAACGCCGGTACGAAGTAGGCCCCACCGTTGTCCGCGACGGTAGCCGCAAGCTGCTCGATCTCCGCAGCCGACGAGATCAGGCCCAGGTTGTCCCGCAGCCACTGCACCAGCGACCCGGTGACCGCGATCGAGCCCTCCAACGCGTACACCGGGAGCTGCGGCCCGATCTTGTAGCACACCGTGGTGAGCAGCCCGTTGCGGCTGTGCACCTTGTCGGTGCCGGTGTTGAGCAGCATGAAGTTACCGGTGCCGTAGGTGTTCTTGGCCTCCCCTTCGAACAGGCAGGCCTGCCCGAAGGTGGCCGCCTGCTGGTCACCGAGGATGCCGGCGATGGGCACCCCGGCCAGCGCGACCGGCTCGCGGACCGTGCCGTACACCTCCGACGACGAGCGGATTTCCGGCAGCATCGCCGCCGGAACGCCCATCTCCTCGGCGATGCCCTCGTCCCAGCACAAGGTGTCCAGATCCATCAGCAAGGTCCGCGAGGCGTTGGTGACGTCCGTGAGGTGCACCCCGTCGGACGGGCCGCCGCTGAGGTTCCAGAGTAACCAGGTGTCGATGGTGCCGAAGTGCAGTTCGCCGTTGCGCGCTCGCTGCCGGGCGCCGTCCACCTCCTCCAGGATCCATCGGATCTTGGGACCGGAGAAGTAAGTCGACAACGGCAAACCGGTGCGGTGCTGGTAGCGGTTCGCGCCGGTGGATCCGCCGAGGTCAGTGCACATCTCGGCGGTGCGGGTGTCCTGCCAGACGATCGCGTTGCACACCGGCTCGCCACTGAACCGGTCCCACACCACAGTGGTCTCCCGCTGGTTGGCGATGCCGACCGCAACGATGTCGCCCGCGGTCAGGCCGGCTTCGGCCAGCGCCCCGGCCGCGACCGCCCGGGTGTTCGCCCACAACTCCAGCGGGTCGTGCTCCACCCAGCCGGCTCTCGGGTAGTGCTGCCGGTGCTCACGCTGATCCGCGCTGACCACGCGACCGTCGTGGTCGAACACCATGCAGCGGGTGGAGGTCGTCCCCTGGTCGATCGCTACGACGTACTGACTCATCGCCCCCGCACTTTAGTAGTAGGTCCCGTCCGGGTTGCGGATCGTCGGATCCGGGAAGTTTGGACAGCATGGGAAACCAACTGCTCCGTCGGCGCTCCGAACGCGGCGTGATCGGATGGCCCGGCGTCGCGCTCATCGGGGCTGCTTTCGCGATCACGATGCTGGGGACCACGCTACCCACGCCGTTGTATCCGCTCTACGCGAAGGCATTCGGTTTCGGCGAGCTGGTCACCACGGTGGTGTTCGCCGCGTATGCGGTCGGGGTCACGGCCGCTCTGCTGCTGTTCGGACGTTGGTCGGATCAGCTGGGCAGGCGCCCGATGTTGCAGGCAGGGCTGGTGCTGTCCGGTCTTTCGGCCATCGCGTTCTTGCTGGCCGGATCGCTGGACTGGTTGTTCGTCGGCCGGGTGCTGTCGGGCCTGTCGGCCGGCATCTTCACCGGAACGGCGACCGCGACGATCGTGGACCTCGCTCCCGATGACGGCAAGGCGCGAGCGAGCCTGATCGCGGCCGCGGTGAACATGGGCGGCCTGGGCGCGGGCCCACTGCTGGCCGGCATCCTGGCGCAATACGCACCACTGCCGCTGACCCTGTGCTTCGTCGTCGATCTGGTGCTCGTCGTGGTGGCCGTTCTTGGTGTGCAGCTCATGGCCGACCCGGTGCGGCGGGCCAGCACGATGCGCCTGCGGCCACAGCGGATCGCTGTGCCGAACGAGATGCGCGGCGTATTCACCAGGGCGGTGATCGCCGGATTCGCCGGGTTCGCGGTGCTGGGATTGTTCACCGCAGTGTCCCCGGCATTCCTCGGCACGGTGCTGCACGACACCAATCGCGCCCTCACCGGTGCGGTGGTGATCTCCGTGTTCATCGCCTCGACGATCGGCCAGTCGCTGTCCTCGGTCATCGGTGAGCAGCGTGCCCTGATGGTCGGGTGTGCCGGCCTGATTGTGGGGATGATTCTGGTCGGAACCAGCTTGCTCGTCGGTTCGCTCGCCGTGCTCGTCGTGGGAGCGGTCATCGCCGGACTCGGCCAAGGCATGAGCTTCCGGGCTGGACTCGGGGCGGTGACCGGTGCCAGCCCGGCGGACAAACGCGGCGAGATCACGTCGAGCTACTTCGTGGTGCTCTACATCGGCATCGCGATCCCGGTGATCGGGGAGGGCGCCGCTGCGAGTGCCTTCGGTCTCATCGCCGCCGGTGTGGTGTTCGCGGCGCTCGTCGCGATCCTCGCCGCCGTCGCGCTCCTGTTACTGGAGCGCAGCGGTCGAAACCGAGGTCCGGGCGATGAGTCGGCCGCCGGTTTCAGCGCAGGATGACGACGTCCGCGGCGTCGACGAAGGCGCGCCGGTGGTTGAAGGAGACCTCCACGAGGCGCCGGTTGCCCACGACCAGCGTGTGGTGGGCCGGCATATCGCCGCCGTCGAACTCGGCGTAGTAGTAGTCCCCGTGGTGTGGCTCCACGCCGAGGTAGAACTGCCCGGCGGGGCTCGTGTACTGCAGCGGCACGACCGTGGTCACTGGGACCGTCGGTGGGTAGGCGGCGGCCTCCGGGTATGCGGCGCCGTAGACCGGGATAGCCGAGCGCCCAGGGCGGGGCGTGACGAGCGCGCAATCTTCCGGCGTGCCCACCCGGGTGTTGCGGCCATCCAACCAAGCGAGCCGGCCGCCGAACCAGATCGCCGTCCACTTGCCGCGGCGCGCCGCGACTACGAAGGACTGCCCGGCGAGCGCCTTGGCCGACCAGTCCGCTACCCCGGTGGTGCCTGGCGAACCATCCGGGTGCAGCCCCGGATCCCCGACCAGCGGCGCGTCGGCCCTCGGCTGGGAACGCAGGTAGACGACGTTGCTGCCCTGCGGCGGCAGGTCGGTGCAGCGGCCACCGGTGCACCTGCGCAGCGGTTGGATGTTGCGCGCGACGCGCGGCGCGATCGCCAGCACCGGCGGGCCGACAAGGTGCGCGGCCAGCAGCGCCGCGCGGTGCGGCGC
>JBOHFC010000141.1:0-13011 GCA_050701375.1 Pseudonocardiaceae bacterium | reverse complement strand
CGACAACGGCTCCGGCAACGAACACTCACAGATCGACCAAAGCCAGGTCCACCAGCACGGCCTGGTCAACGTCGACCACGTCCTCAGCGACGACAACCTCCACCTGCTCTAAACCAAACCCCCCCCCCACAGCGCACACCGGCTCCGCCATCCCCGCCCCGGGACGGCGGAACCGGTGTGTCCCGACAAGGACCAGCGGAACTAGAGGTCCAGGAGTCCACGCAGGAGACCGCGGTCGCCGCGATCGTAGTCGTAGTCGTAGTGGCAATCGTTGTAGCCGTTGTAGTAGTGACCTCCGTGACCTCCGCGGAAGTAGCCATCGTCACCGTAGCCGTACCCGCAGTCACAGTCATCGCTGTGACCGTGGTGGCCACCCTGAGCGAAAATCGCCGAAACCCGCATGCCCGCTCCTCCGTATCGAGAGAGGAGCAAGGGAGCAAAACCCGGAACGTCTGGGTAGTTCAGGAAGCAACGTGATTGCGCGGTAGCCCCGACGCGGGCAGCGCCCCGCGGTGTCAAAACCAGCAGCTCATCGGACAGTCCGTATCCCCCAGGCGATCCGACCCCGGCCCCTCACTCCCCGTGGTCAAATGTCTCTCGAACGTAAGCCATCACGGTGGGGATATCAACAGTAACTTCAGGTGACTGCGTGATCACGCTCAGTGAAGTTGCCCGGTCCAGGATCGGTCCGAGCAGAGCCGGGAGCGACGTAGCCGATGTCGCGCAGATCAGCGATCGCGGTCGCGGACGGCGTCAATCACCTGATGGAAGGTCGCCAGCGGCTCTGCCCCGACGATCATCTGTCCGCCGACGACGAAGCTGGGTACGCCGGTGACGCCCAGCGCCGAGCCGAGCTCACGGTCGACGTTGACCTGCGCGGCGATCGCGGGATCGGCGTAGTCACGCTGGAATCGGGCCACGTCGAGCCCGAGGCCGCGGGCAGTGGCCGTCAGCGATGCGTCGGTGATCGCGCCGCTGTTCTCCCGGCCCTGCTGGCGATACAGCGCGTCGTGGTACTGCCAGAATTTAGCCTGCCGGCCGGCCGCCCGGGCAGCCCGGGCGGCGAGCAGCGACTCCGGGCCGAGGTAGGCGAAATCGTGCCATTCCACCCGGACCTGGCCGGAGTCGACGTACTGGCGTACCAGGCTCGGTTCGGTGTTGAGCGTGTAGGCCCGGCAGAACGGGCACTGGAAGTCACCCCACTCGGAGATCACTACCGGCGCGTCGGGCAGCCCCAGGGCCAGCGGGTCGCCCGGGATCCGGCGCGCGGCGGCCAACCGGGCCTGATCGGCTCCAGCCGCCCCAGGCGTTCCCCCGGACCCGGTGCTCGACTTCGCGCTCAGGCTCACCGCGCCCAGCCCCGCGAGAACCACCAGGGCGACCAGCCCGCCGAGCCACACTCGCCGGCGCCGGCTGGTGGACCGACTGGTGGACATTGTCGACTCGCTCACCGGAAGCTCGTCACCCCCCAAAGTCTCGATCAGGACCGGAAGGCATCAGCCACCTTGCCGAGCACCCCTGGGTTGGGGCTGTCCGCCGACGGGGAGTCGCCGATCTGCTGCATGATGCCCAACTCGTCCGTACTGCCCCACCGCTCGACGATTCGCCCGTCCCGGAAGCGGCCGATCTGGAGTCCACGGACTTCGATTCGCTTGCCGGTGCCCGCGACCCCACGGAAATCGCCCTTGTGGGTCCCGGCCAGAGTGTAGGCGAGCGCGACGCTCGTCGTCTGCCACCAGGGTGGCGGGCTGGGCGGCCTTCTCCCGCGTAGCGATGTTCGCGTCTCGTGTCATGAGCCTGGATCTACCCCCGCGACGCTCGGCGCAAACCGATCGGTCGTGGTGTTCATTTTGATCACGTTTGCAACCAATTCACGGGGCTGTTCGAAATAGTCCATGACGATGATGCCGACACGTCCTCGGGGACGCTCTTCGAGGTAGGCGCTGAGTCGCGGATTTATCGTTCCGGGGTAGCCCCGTGCGGCCAGGGCCACAGCGCTGGAGAAAGTAATGTAAAGGTCCTCGGGAGCGCCGCGTCGGGCGTCCTCCAGGTGAGCGACAACGAAGTCCAACTTCTCGTCGTCGCCCGGGTTCTGGAAACGATCTTCTACGTCGTAGAAGGGTATCGAGGCGCTTTTGAAGCGCTGGTTCTCCGGCCAGTAGGTAGCATCGAATCCGATGTCTTGGCCACCTTCGAATCTGCACAGTAGCACGACCTTACCGCGAACGTCGCCCAACGTTGTTTCGGAGGTGAACGTCGTCGGGAATATCGCGCATCCAGGAGGTGTGCGGAATCACCTCGTCCATCGTTCCCCCGGTCGTCTGCCGTCAATCACCTGGTTAGGTTTTTCTGCGTCGTGCTTAATGGTACCTCGCTCACGCACACCGGGTGGCTGGCCGTTCGGATGTGGTGCCTAGCCGGCGGGCTGTCGGCTCACATTCAATTTCCAGGTTGCCCTCAGCGCTCCCTCAGTTTCGGCTGCTTATCTCACGGTGGTCAATGTCAAGGACCGTCCGGTCGAGCCCCCGTGAAGCATCGCAGAAGGATGCCGTGTTGACGCCAGCGTTACGCCGGATGCCCGCCAGGCGATGGCTGATGGTGAGTGCGCTCGTTGTGGTCGTCGGTGTGGGTGTCGCCTGGCTTTTATGGCCTGGGGGGCAACCGGGGGCTGCCACCCGGCTGGCTACCGCGGGTCTGGGCACTATCCGCCAGACGGTGTCGGCGACCGGCACGATCGAACCGGCCCAGCAGGCGAACCTGAGCTTCGGGGTGAGCGGACAGGTCACCGCCGTAGCGGCGACGATCGGCCAGCAGGTGCAGGCTGGTCAGACGCTGGCGACGGTGGATGCGGCGTCGTTGCCCAGCCAGCTCGCCCAGGCTCACGCCGCGGTGGCGTCGGCGGTGGCCAAGGTCGCCGCCGACCGGGCCGCCGGCGCTTCGGATGCGCAGGTCAACGCCGACAACGCAGCGTTGACCTCGGCGAACGCGCAGCTGGCGGTAGCGCAGCAGAACCTGTCGAAGGCCACCTTGACGGCGCCGTTCGCGGGCACCGTCGCCGCGGTCACCTTGACGGTCGGACAGCAGGTATCGGGCGCTTCCTCGGCCGGGTCGGGTGGGGGGTCAGGTGGCGGTGGTTCGACCGGGGTCGCTGCGCCGGGTGGATCCGGACTGTCGAGCGTCGCGGCTGCCAGCACCACCTCGGAGTCCAACGCCCAGGTGGTGGTGATCAGCACCGGCAGTTATGTCGTCAACGCCAGCGTCGACGACACCGAGGTGGGTCAGCTGAAGTCCGGTGAGCAGGCCCTCATCGTTCTCAACGGTTCGAGTGGCCGGATCTTCGGCACGGTGGCGTCGGTGGGGATGGTCGGCAGCCAGGACTCCGGGGTCGCCACCTACCCGGTCACCATCGACGTCACCGGTAGCCCGGCCGGCCTGGCGATCGGTGCCGGCGCCGGGGTATCGATTGTCGTCAAGCAACTCACCGACGTGCTGGTCGTGCCTCGGACAGCGGTGCACCAGGACTCCGGAAGGTCGGTGGTCTATGAGATGGCCGGCGGCAAGCAGGTGGCTCACCCGGTGACGGTGGGGCTCAGCACGGGGGGCCAGACCCAGATCACCGATGGGCTGGCGGCCGGCACTCGCATCGTATTGCCCGCCGCGCCCACCGGAGCCGGCTCCGGTGGCGCCGGGTGTGGCGGCGGTGCTGGTGGCTTTGGCGGTGGTGCCGGCGGGTTCGGTGGTGGCGGTGGTGGTGGTTTCGGTGGTTTCGGTGGTGGCGGTGGCCGGGGTCCCACCGGCGGGACGGGTTGAACGATGACTACCGAGGTGCTGCCGGTGGTCGACGTTCCGCTGCTCGAGCTCTGCGATGTCGGCAAGGTCTACCGCAGCGGGTCGCTGGAGGTGGAGGCTCTGCGCGGAGCGACCATGTCGATCCAAGCTGGCGAATTCGTTGCGATCACTGGACCTTCCGGGTCCGGGAAATCGACCCTCATGCACGTCCTGGGCTGCCTGGACAGTCCCACGTCGGGCACCTACCGGTTGGCCGGACAGGACGTCAGCGCGATGTCAGAGGAGGAACTGGCGGACGTTCGCAACCGGCGGATCGGCTTCGTGTTCCAGCAGTTCAACTTGTTGGCTTCACTGTCAGCGGGTCGCAACGTGGAACTTCCGCTGTGCTACGCGGACGTCGGTCGGGCCGAGCGCAAAGCCCAGGCGCTGGAGGCGTTGACCCGGGTTGGGCTGGCTCACCGGGTGGAGCACCGGCCCGGAGAACTGTCCGGCGGCCAGCAGCAGCGGGTAGCCGTCGCGCGGGCGCTGGTCGGCGACCCGGCGCTGATCCTGGCCGATGAGCCGACCGGCAACCTGGACTCCGCCTCGACCACAGATGTGCTAGGCCTGTTTGCCGATTTGCACGCCGCCGGCCGGACCATCGTGCTCATCACGCACGAGCCGGATGTGGCGGCGGCGGCCCAGCGAACGGTGCGCATCTTCGGCGGCGCCATCCGCGGTGACAGCGATCGAGTTCGCGGCTGATCGGGATGGGCTGGGCGCACCACGTGCACTTCATGGTCGCGCCCCGCCAGCCCCGCCGCCAGCCGCTGCGTGAAATAGGATGCGCCATTGACGTCCGGATAGTAGGTATCGGTGCCGATCAGAATCCGCTGCCCCACCGGGCGCGCAGCGGAGAGTGCGTGGTCGGCAGGCATTTCCGGGCTCCCTTTTCTGATGGTGGTCTGTGTCGCCAATCCGCGACTGTGCGCGGGGGATCCCGTCAGGTAGGCGATCCCGCTGACGATCAGGACACCGGACAAGGCCACGATCATCAGGCTGGCCTCATCCGTCGGTAACACCTCACTGAGCACCAGGGCGCCGCCGGTCACCGCAGTGATCGGATCAGTCACCGTGGTCGTGGCCAGTACCACGGCGGTGCTGCCCGCCCGGTAGGCGTGCTGGGTCAACACGAGCCCGGCCACCGCCAGTGGCACCACGATCAACGCGCCAGCAGCGGCGACCGCGGTGAAGCTGCTGTTGCCTAGCTGGGCCAGCAGGGCCCGGATGACGGTGGAGGTGGTGCCGAACAGAATGCCCGCCGCCAGCGCTAACTGCAGAGCGCGAAGTCGGCCCCGGCGCTGGGCCAGACCAGCGAGCACGGCGCTGGTGATCGTTGCCAGGGTGACCAGGAACGTCGCGTGCATCACGTCCAGCGAGGGCGGCGGTTGCTCAGGAACGGCGAGCAGCAGCCCTCCCAGTCCGACCAGGACCAGCGCGGCGGCACCCAGCTCCCCGGCGCGAACCCGGTATCCCCGCAGCGCGGCGGCCAAGGGCAGGGCGAACAACACCGCACTCACGCCCAGCGGCTGAACCAGCACCAGCGGCCCGGACCGCAAGGCGAGCAGGTGCAGACCGCCGCCCAGCAGCATCGCGACCATGCCGAACACCCAGCGCGGTCGCCGAACCAGGTGGACCAGCAGCCGCCACCCCGCCACCCCAGTGACCGGAGCGGTGCTCGCCTCGTGCTGCTGGAGTGCGGCGGCCACCGCGAAAAACAGCGCACCCGCGACGGCCGCACAGATCGCCCAGGCCATCACGGCAACACCACCCGCCATCGAATGGAAAGATCAATCCTTTCTGCGGCAGGCGAACTCACCGCTACGGGAAGTTGAACACCGAATGAAGAAATGCCGTCGGTAAATCAGCCGGAGCGGCCTTCGGTAACGTAAGCGCCGCCGGGAGCGGCGTAATTGAGCGTCACGCCCACCGTACCGTCGGGCGCTGCGTAGCTGCGCGTCGGATTGTGCGCGAAGAGTACCTGACCGCCCCCGTCGCGGGTGAACATCGCATCCACCGGGCTCAGGCTGCGATCCGCCATGATCCACGACGCCAGACTCAGGTATCCCCTGGCGGCATCCGCCGTGCGGCCAGCCCAATCCTGCGCCCCGAAGCCGAAGGCGAAGCTGCCCTCCCACCCGCCGGCGGCGTCGAAGCCGACGTCGTAGTTGCGCTGCGACCAGCTTCGGGGGTCGCCGTCGGGGTCCGCCGGCATCGCCGTGGGAGGTAGCTGATCCATCTCGTGACGCTCCTTACGCTGAAGTGGTTGACCGATGAGTGCGGCGAAGTCCTCACGGGTTCCGAGGTAGTGGTCGGCGTCGATGAGCTGCCCGGCGACCTGGGCGCGGTCGGTGAACTGCAGTACCTCGACGCTCAGCGCGCCGTAGGGGTCCCAGTCGGCCGGATCATGCGACTGGTACATCACCGACGCCGGTGCGGGCGGGACGCTGACGTACGCCGACGCCCACAGCGGCGGCAGACCGGCAAGCGAGGGGCACCCGAGCCGCTCCCAGTACCAGCGCGGCAGGTAGAGCAGCGGCACCCGGGCACCGAGGCGCCGACACGCCGCGAGGAAACCGCGGACTCCACTGATGGTCAGGACGGGGGTCTGCCCGTCGGTGGCGAGCGCCTCGGCGTCGAGCATGCCGGGTACCCCGGCGGCGCCCAGAGCCTCGGCGAAGACCGTTGCCTGCGCACCCTCGTTGCCCGCGTCCAGGTAGTGATAGCCCAGGCACAGCAGCCCAGCCGCGTTGCCGCGACGCAGGAAGTCCGCGGACCCCGGCCGCCAGGTACGACTCGTCGACGCCCTCGGAGACCTTGACGGCCATGAAGTCGAAGCCCTCGCGGCGGATCTCCTCGATGTTGATTCCGGCCTGGAAGCGCGGGTGGATGTCGATCCCATAGATCCCTATGACGGCCTCCGGTGAGCAGGTCGCCCGAGCGGCAACCGGATTGCCTTGGCGCGGCAGGGTACCCACCCATCCGGCGGCGGTGGCTCACCCGGTGCCGGCCTTCGCAACGATCTTGTCACGGCTCGAGGTCCGACACGCCGCGGCGGGCCGCTGGGGGCGGGGCCGGTCATGGGGTGTCAGGAGTGCTCGGTGGGCCGACGGGGCCGGGACGGCGCCACTCGATCAAGACTGGCTGAACTATCAGCACGAGATTGGACTTCGGCATACGAGCGCCGAGAAGACCAAGCGAGAAGACCAAGACTGACAAAGCCAACTCGCTCGATCAGATCCCGATGTGGTACTGGCGCGCGTTCGCCAACGCCGAGTGCCGCGTTCTGGATGCAGACTGCTGCAATTGGGCCCAGTTTTACGGCAGTCTGCATCCAGAACGCGTTTCCGGCTAGGTTAGGGCCGCCGATGACATGGCTTGCGGCGTTGTCGGACCGGATGAGTCGTTCGGCTTGGTGGCAACCACGCAAGTGATCATGGTTCCGGTCTTGTCGGGAGGAAGGACCGCGACCACGGTGACGAATTTACGTTGCAGTTCGGCCAGGATGTCTTCGCCGGTGAAGCCGGCCAGCGCGCGGTAGGCCAACCGCAGCAGCTTGGTCGTTGCTCGTTGCCACGCCGGGCCGCTCGGCAGGAGCCGCATATCGAACACGAACAGTCGGCCTCCCGGGCGCAAGGCGTCCCAGGCGTGCTGCACGGCCGCGGCTGGGTCGGGCATAGCGCTGAACGAGGACAGCGCGATCGCCGCGTCGAACTCATTTCGGCCGAGGGTCTCTCTGGTGGCGTCGACCCGGCGAAGCTCGACATTGGTCCACGGCGCTCGTCCACTCGGGCCCGGGCGTGGGCGAGCATCCGGGGGCTGTAGTCGACGCCAACGACGCGGCTCTTGGCCCCGACGGCCGCACGCAGTTGCAGGACGGCGCCGCCGGCGCCGCAGCCGATGTCGAGCACGGCCTGCCCGCGCTGCAGGTTGAGTCCCTGCAGCGCCAGCTTGTGTACCGGCGCCATCGCGCGTTCGCCGGCATGCGGTGGAATGTGCGCGAGCAGATCCCACAGGCGCCGGCCGTGCCGCAGTCGCGCGGTGTGGTGCGCCTCGTTGCGTGTTTCCGCTGTCATGAGGATCCTCTCGTCACTTCTTTGCAGTACGATCGCATTGTAATAACGGTGGTGCGGGTGATGCAATACGCTCGCATCGGAACGCAAACGTCGGGAGGAACGTGCCCAAGCAGGTCGATCATCGAGCGCGGCGGCTGCAGATCGCCGAGGCGGTATGCCGTCTCGCCGGCGCCCACGGGTTGGACGGGGTCAGCCTGCGGCACGTAGCCGCCGAAGCTCGGGTGTCGATGGGCCAGGTCCAGCACTACTTCCGCGCCAAGGACGACATGCTGCTGTTCGCTTTCCACACAATTAGCGAGCGCGTCGAGCAGCGCATCCGCACCGCGCTCGCCGATGCCGGGCCGCCTGACAACGAACGAACAGTTCTGAGGGCCCTGCTGGTCGAGCTGCTGCCGCTGAGCGAGCAGGCGCGAGAGGAGGCGCCCATGTGGGTCGCTTTCCTCGCTCGAGCAATCCTCGAGCCACGTCTGGCCGAGATCTTGCGCGAGGGTGTTCAGGGTCTACGCGGGTTTGTCGGTGAGCAGATCCGCAGCGCCCAGCAAGCGGGTCGCACGCCAACGACCCTCGATCCGGATAGTGAAGCGACCACGCTGCTCGCCCTGGCCGACGGTCTGATGCTCCACATGCTGATCGGCCAGCTCGACGCAGCCACCGCGCTGGCAAGCCTCGACTACCACCTTGACCACATCTTCCCCCGGCCAGCCTGACGACCTGAGTGGCCGTGCGGTAGCCGGCGGCGGACCGTGGGACCGAAGGCAGGATCGCTGCTCACCGATGCCCACCTGCGGGCAGCCCAGCGGCGACGACCGCACCCGGATCGGCGGGGCTCCGTGAGCGGCGCTGAGCGCTCCTCGCTCACGTTGAGTGAAGATGACCGGCGCGTGCTGGTCGGGTGGGGCCGCGCGAACCCTGTCGCTGCTCGAGGCGGGCCCATCGGACCGCCGTCGCCCGCGAGGCCCAGTGGCAGCTGAGCCACGCCTCGCCTGGCCGTTCGAGATGTCCTGCGCCGACTACCGCCCCGACCCGCTCCGCGGGCATGCTCGGGTCGCTGATCAGCGACATGCACCTGGCGCTGCAGGGCCCCGCCGACCGCGAAAAGAGCTCCCACCGCCAGCGCGGACACCACGGCTATGATGATCACGGGGCCGATCCTGACCGTTGGCTGCCAGAAGAAGACTCGAAAGAGGTGTTGATCGTTTCGAGG
Organism: Pseudonocardiaceae bacterium; assembly: GCA_050701375.1. Taxonomy (GTDB): domain Bacteria; phylum Actinomycetota; class Actinomycetes; order Mycobacteriales; family Pseudonocardiaceae. The sequence continues at coordinate 3,903 of JBOHFC010000141.1, read as the reverse complement.
ACGAGGAAACCGGCGGCGACGACATTGTTCACCCTCGTGCTGCTGCTGGCCGGTCTCGTCGGGCTGGTGAGCTGCGGCGGCTCGGCGACGTCACGGGTCGCCTTCCCCGTGTCCTGTTCCGGTTCGGGCCCTGGCCTGTCCGGCTCAGGGGCTACCCGGACGATCCCGGTGCGCGTCGTTCACACGACCAGATCCACTCTGGTCCTGGTACCGGTGTGCCTGTCCGGGCACGGGCCGTACCCGTTCGTTCTCGACACCGGCGCGACCCAGTCGCTGGTGGACCGGACTCTGGCCGACCAGCTGCAGCTGACGTTTACCGGGACGACCACACCGGCCACCTGGGTGGGATGTACCAGGGTGGCCGATCATGTCCAGGTGCCGAGCTGGTCGGTGGGTGAGGTGCCGCTGCGCCCGCAGACACTGACGTCACTGCCCATGGCGAAGGCTCCCGATGGGCCCAGCATCGTCGGATTGCTGGGCTCGGACGTGTGGAGCCGCTTCGGCCGGTTCCAACTCGACTACCGGGTTGGGCAAGTGCTGCTGCCCGGTCCCGAGCAGGCCACCGCCCCGTCGCCGGCGCCGCCGGCCGCTGCCGATCCCGGGCCGTCGGCGCCGGGTAGCCAGCGGGTGCCGATCACCGTTATCCGCAACGGGGCTGCCACCTTGGCGGTGGTCCCGGTGACCATTGACGGCCTCGGGCCCAAGAGGTTCGCCCTCGACACCGGCTCGTCGAACTCAGTGGTGGACCGCAACTTGGCCCAACAGCTGTCGCTGCAGCCGGTAGGCCGACCCCGCAACGCGGCCGGGGTGTCCTGTTCGGCCATGTCGCAGCCTGTCCACGTGGCCTCGTGGCGGGTCGGTGCGGTTGCGCTGCCCGCCCAGAACGTCGACAGCATCGCGCTGCCGGTTCCCGGTCTGGACGGCCTGCTGGGTTCCGACGTCCTCTACCGGTTCGGCACCGTGACCATCGACTATGCCGCCGGGAGCCTGGTGCTCGGCGGTTAGGTTTCGGGTTACCTGGTCAGTGTTGGCTGGTTGTCATTCCTCCGTCGTCCGGCGCAGCCGTTTGATGAGCATCCGGCGTCGCTTGTCGGCGAGCCGGCGCTCGCGGGCGGCCCGGGACGGCCGAGTCGGCCGGCGGGTGGGTGGGTCCGGGGCCAGTGCGGCACGCAGCATCGCGTCGAGCCGGGCCCGGGCAGCTTCCCGGTTGCGCAGCTGGGAGCGGTACTCGCTGGCCACCACCGTCAGCACTCCATCGACCAGCCGGTTGGACAGCCGCTGCAGCACGCGCGCCCGTTGCTGCTCGGTCAAGGCCGTGCTGGCGGCCACGTCAAAGATCAGTTCGACGCGTGAATCTGTCGTGTTCACGCCCTGCCCGCCGGGCCCGCTGGATCGGGAGAACCGCCATCCCAGCTCAGCCTCCGGAATCAACACCAGTCCAGCATGCCTGAATCGGGCTTACTCCGTGCCACCGCTTCGGGAAGCCGGCCCGAGTCGCTGCCGTGTTCCTGTGTCGTGAACTCGACCACACCGACGTTTCACGTGAGCAAGAATGTCGGTGATGTCGAGTTCACGACGCATCCGTCGGGGGTGCTCCACCGGCAGCACGCGGACATGTCCAGCATGCCGGCCAGCGGGTTGGCCGTCGTCTGAGACCTCTCGAACGGGGGTTGGCGGTACTTCAAGGGCTACTCTCCGGCGCCGGATTGCATGCCGGCGGAGATGAGATCCATGACCGCGGAGTCCGCAAGCGTGGTGACGTCGCCGATTTCGCGGTGTTCGGCCACGTCGCGCAGCAGCCGGCGCATGATCTTGCCGGATCTCGTTTTCGGCAGGTCGGCGACGACCATGATCTGCCTCGGTTTGGCGATCGCCCCGATCTGGGTGGCCACGTGATTGCGTAGCGCCTTGATCGCCTCCTCGCCGCGGGCCTCGTCCTCGGCGACGTGGCCGCGTAGGATCACGAACGCGACGATGCCCTGCCCGGTGATCGGGTCCGGCGCGCCGACCACGGCGGCCTCGGCCACCGTCGGATGCGACACCAGCGCGGACTCCACCTCGGTGGTGGAGATCCGGTGCCCGGAGATGTTCATCACGTCGTCCACCCGACCCAGCAGCCAGATCGCGCCGTCGTCGTCGTACTTCGCGCCGTCCCCGGCGAAGTAGTAGCCCTGCTCGGCGAAGCGCGACCAGTAGGTGTCCCGGTATCGCTCATCGTCGCCCCAGATGGTGCGCAACATTCCTGGCCACGGCTGGTCCAACGCCAGGTAGCCGCCCTGGCCATGGCCGACCGGGGTGCCGGACTCGTCCACCACGATGGCACTGATGCCAGGCAGTGGGCGCATCGCTGAGCCGGGCTTGGCCTCGGTGACGCCGGGCAGCGGCGCGATCATGATCGCGCCGGTTTCGGTCTGCCACCAGGTGTCCACGATCGGGCAACGCTCGCCACCGATGTGCTCCCGATACCACATCCAGGCCTCGGGGTTGATCGGCTCCCCGACACTGCCCAGCAACCGCAGCGAGGACAGGTCGTGCTTCTCCGGGATCTGGCTGCCCCACTTCATGAAGGTGCGGATCAGGGTCGGTGCGGTGTAGTAGATCGTGACGCCGTAGCGCTGCACGATCTCCCAGTGCCGGCCTTCGTGCGGGGTGTTCGGGGTGCCCTCGTAGATGATCGACGTCGCCCGGTTGGCCAGCGGCCCGTAGACGATGTAGCTGTGCCCGGTGACCCAGCCGATGTCGGCGGTGCACCAGTAGACGTCCTCGCCGGGCTTGTGGTCGAACACGACGTGGTGGGTGTACGCGCACTGGGTGAGGTAGCCGCCGGTGGTGTGCAGGATGCCCTTGGGCTTTCCGGTGGTGCCCGAGGTGTAGAGGATGAACAGCGGGTGCTCGCTGTCGAACGCCTCGCAGGTGTGCTGGTCGGATTGGTGATCCACCAGCTCGTGCCACCACAGGTCACGGCCTTGCGTCCAGTCGATGTCGATGGCGGTGCGCTTGACCACCAGCACGTGGCGCACCGTCGGGGTGTCCCGCAGCGCCTCGTCGGCGTTGGCCTTCAGCGGGCCGGCGGTGCCCCGCCGGTACTGGCCATCAGCGGTGATCACCAGCTTGGCTTGCGCGTCGTTGACCCGCTGGCGCAGCGCCGCGGCGGAGAAGCCACCGAACACCACGCTGTGCGGCAGGCCCAGCCGGGCGCAGGCGAGCATGGCGAAGACCGCCTCGGGGATCATCGGCAGCTGGATGGCCACCCGGTCCCCGGCTTCCAGCCCCAGCGAGCGCAACGCGTTGGCCGTCTTGCACACCTCGCGTTGCAGGTCGGCGTAGGTGATGGTGCGGGTGTCGCCCGGCTCACCCTCCCAGTGGAAGGCGACCTGGTCGCCGTGGCCAGCCTCGACGTGGCGATCCACGCAGTTGTAGGCGACATTGAGCTTGCCGCCGACGAACCACTTCGCGAACGGCGCGCCCGACCAGTCGAGAACCTGGTCGAAGTCAGTGTGCCAGTGCAGCCGGCGCGCCTGCTCCGCCCAGAAGGCCTCCGGGTCGGCCTCGGCGTGCCCGTAGAGCGCGGCGGTGGCGTTCGCCCGCGCGGCAAACGCCTCGCTCGGGGGGAACACTCGGCTCTCGGTGAGCAGGTTGTCGAGTCGCTGGCTCGCGTCACCCATCGCGGAAAGGCCTCCTCGTGTCGTGTTCGTCACGTTCTGCCCCCGACGGTACCTAGACTAACCCCCCAGGGCTACCTACCGAGTGACGGCGCGTGAGAAACCGTTACTTATTCACCTTCTCGCACGCGGGTGACGAGCGCAACGAAGGCGTGGTCCGGGTCCTTGACCAGCGCGTGGATCGTGCACACCACCGGGCAGGGCCACGACGACGAGCAGGTCCGGCAGGTCCCCGAGGATG
>JBOHFC010000140.1:0-2494 GCA_050701375.1 Pseudonocardiaceae bacterium | reverse complement strand
GGGCGATACGCCATCGGCGGCGGTCACCAGCACCGCGACGCCGCCGAGCACGTCTTCCAGCACAGGCAGCCCGTGGCGCAGGTGCCCCTCGAACTTCATCCCGAGCTTGGGTTGTGAGCCGCCGGCGAGGACGACGACCTGCTCGACAACCCCCGCCACCACGAGGCTGGCGGCGATCACCAGCGCGGGGATCGGCGCTGCGCAGAAGTTCTTGACGTCCGCCCCAGATGATTCGCTAAGGCCGGCGACCGCCGCGATCGTCTTGCCCATGTTGCCGCCGCCGCGCTGGTAGCGGTCCCCGACGGCCTCCTCTGAGCAGGAGATCGTGTAGCCGATCGCTCTTGGGTCGACGCCGTTGTCGTGCAGCAGGTGCAGCAGCGCCAGGGTCCCGGTGGCCTTGCAGGCCAGGTTCTCCAGCAGCACGTGCGCGACCAGCGACTCGTCCTCTTCGTGCGCGCCGCGCAGCGCACCCGCGAGCGTGTCCGGCGCCAGGTGCACCGGCAGCGCGCCGCTGGCTAGGGCAGCGGCGACGTCCCCCGCCGCCGCGGAGATCCGAGACAGGTCCAGGTGTGCGGCCAGTGGATGCTCAGCCAGCCGCTTGGCGGCCCGCTCGGCGACCTCCGGAGTCAGAACCAGCAGGTCGAACTCGTCGACCGCAGCCATCAGCCCGAGGAACTCGTCCTCCGGCATCAGCTCCCCGAACGGCGCGAAACGTTCCGCGCCGGCCATGCTGGCCCCCACCCAAGGACGGGGAGGGAGCTCCCGGGGGTGGCACGCGCCCAGGAACGCCTGGTGCGCCGGATAGCCGACGGCATCGTCAAAACTGCGCAGATTGGCCAGGAAATCCCTGGTCAGCCCGGCATCGCCGGGCAGCGTCCGGATCGGCTTGGAGCCGTGCCTGACCAGGCCCGGGGTGTGCGCCAGCACGAGGCTGGCTGCCCGGATCACCGCTGCTTTAGGCATCGGCCCGCTCCGCAACGTCGACTTCGAAGGTCGTCGGATGCTCGACGGCGGTGGCGACCGCGTCCAGTGCGCGCTCCACCAGCCGTCGCCGCCACGCCTGCTCGTCCTGGGGTGACAGGTTCGGATCGCCCGACGGGTAGGGAATGCCTCGACCCGGCACGATGCGCGGCGCACCCACCTGCTCAGCGATGGTCACCAGGTTGGTGATCACGGCGGTGGGGATTCCCGACCGCTCCAACTCCTTGGCAAGCGTTGACCCGCAACGCGTTCCGGTTCCTCAAGTGGCGGTCAGGATCGCTGCCTGCACACCCGCCTTGCGCAGCTCCGCGGCCCACTCGACGCCGAAGCGCCGCGCGGTGGCCACCGGCGTGCCGTTGCCGACCGTGACCATGAACTCGCCGTGCAGCCGTCCGATCGCGCCCTCTCGCTCCAGTGTGCGTGCGGCGTCCAGCGGTAGTACCCGGTTCGGGTCGGCATTGGCGGCGGTCGTCGCGAAGCCGCCGGCCACCGACTCCCAGGTACCGGAGATGAGGGAGTCGACCCCGTCGATCGGGTAGCGCAGCCAGCGGGTGGCGCGGGCCGACTCGAGCCGGTCCGGGTTCCCTATGGGCACCACGGCGGCTTCGGTCACCAGCGCGACAGTCGCGCTGGCCGCCTTGTCAACCGGTGCGGCCGGCTCGACCGCGTCGAACCCACCGATGGGAACCTCGGTGCTCTGCTGGTCACCGCCGATCCGCCGCAGTACGAGCTCGACGGCCCGTGCGGCGGCGCGCTGATCGACCAGACGGCCGATTCGGGACGCTTTCACGACCCGGCCGTCGGCAGCGGTCAGTGCGACGCCGGTGGCCAGCTTCATGATCGCGGCGGCGACGCGCTGCAACGTCGGGCGCATCTCCCGGGCGGTGGCGCCCGAGGCCACGACCGCAGCGGCACCCGCATCGGCGATGCCGGGGTTGTCCGGGTGCATCGTGGCCAGCGCCGGCAGCCCGGCGGCGTCGGCGGCGGCGACTAGCCGGGCGCAGGCCAGCCCGTAGCGACCACTGCCGAAGGCAGGCCCGGCGACCAGCAGCTCAGCACCGGCGCTGCGGGCCAGGTCGAGCAGTTCCTGTGCGACTGTGGCGTTCGAGGCAGCATGGTTGTCGCCGCACACGATCGTCGCGACGATCTGGTGCTCGGCACCGAGTAGCTGCGCGAGCAGCCGCCCGGGCCCGACCGTCCCGTCGAGTATACGGGGACCGATGCCCGCCGTATCCTCGCCGCCGAGCCCGGCATAGAACTGGTTGAGGTAGTGCGCGATGCGCATCAGGCTGTCTCTCCCAACTGCTGGCCGACCGACTGCTGACCGACTAGCTGCTCGGACCGGCAGGTCAGCCGGCCTGCGCCCAGGGAACTCAGGGCGCTGAGGATGGCGGCGGTGGGGACCTCGACCGCGGCGGTTGCGTCCGCGTCAGCGATGCCCAGGCGGGCACCCCCCAGTGCCCGCTCGACCGCCGGCAGCGCCACTCGCTGATCGTAGTTACCGGTACTGACC
>JBOHFC010000139.1:0-4459 GCA_050701375.1 Pseudonocardiaceae bacterium | reverse complement strand
GTCAGCCAGAGCAGCAGACCCCATTCAGGGTCCGTCCAGGCGGCGTTGAGCAGCGCCGCCGCCTCTTCAGCGCTCGGCGGGTCAGGCTCAGTCCGCGTCGGTGAGGGCGCTTCGGCCATCGCGGCCTAGTTCACGCCCAAGTGCTGCCAGCGCACGGCGCGTTCGAGCGCGCCACGGATGATGTAGTGAATCTTGCGGGTGGTGCTGGTGCTCAGCGGCCGACAGACATGTCCTGCGGGCGGTCGTCCCGTGCACAGCGCACGGCAGCGATGCAGTCGCGCATAGAAGCGCTCTAGCAGCTCGGCGTCGAGCTTGCTCGCCAGCAAGTTGCCCAAGGTTGGCAGGATGTAGAGGCGGATCAGATCGTCGTACCGCTCGCGGGTGGTGTCCTCAAGCTCGACTACCTCAAGCCACTGTGTGATGGCCTGCCGAACTGTGATCGCTGTCTTCGGGTGCCGGTCTTCGTCGACCTGGCGCTGGAGCTTGGTCAGCGCGCGCTTGGCTGCTTCTTGGCTGGTAACGGTCTCCACCAGGTACCGGCGCTTGCGGGTCAGGGGATCGATCCCCGCGTACACCCTGGCCCGGAAACTGCCGGACGGAAGCGTCTCAATGTGGCCGCGAGAGCGGCTTGGGTGACCAGCCATGGACTCAGAGTAGCGCGATTGAATCCACAAATGAGTCCACGTTCAGCCTCACGACGATCTCTGCGGATCATCGTGGCTGGTCAGGCGTGGCGCCCCCGGCAGGATTCGAACCTGCGCTCCCGCCTCCGGAGGGCGGTGCTCTATCCCCTGAGCTACGGGGGCATGCCGCAAGAAACCTTACCGGTACTGACTACGCCCGCCCAAGCCAGGCGGGGCTCAGCTCGGCGGCGGTAATGGGTGCGCCCCGCGCTGGGCGATCAGCTGGGCCAGGTAGTCACTTTCGGCGCCCTGCGAGACGACGATCTTCTCAGCCAGATTGCGCACCTGGGCGCTCTCTCCGTGCGCTGCGGCGTAGTTGGCCATCGGTGTGCCACCTTGGTGGTGACGGAGCATCAGCTGCAGGAACAGCACGTCGAACTGGCGACCGCTCGACGTCTGAAGCTGTTGCAGGTCGGCCGCCGACGCCATCCCCGGCATCGTCGCCACCCCGGCCGCGCCCGATCCTGTGCCGTGCGCCATCCCCGGCATTGGCGGGGCATCAGCCATCCAGGTCATGTATCGGCCGGTGGGCAGTGGCGGGGCGTTCCACAGGCTTAGCCAGCCCTGCATCTGACCGATCTGTTGTAGTTGGTTGGTCTCGATGTCAAAGGCGATCAACCGGATCGCCGGGTCGGTGCTGCGGTCCCGGGCCAGACCGGCCATCTGCACTGCCTGGCGGTGGTGCACCGACATGTCCTGAGCGAAGCCGACGTCCACCGCGCCGCCCTTGACCTGGCCGGACCCATCGGCCAGAAATGTCCCCAGCGCCACTCCGAGCAGCAGCACCGCGAGCAGCGCACCGGCGCGCGCCAACAGCCGGGTCCAGGGCGGCTGAGACTGCGTTGCAGCGGCCGCGGTCTCCGCGCTGGTCTGGTCCGTCCCGCCTGGGTCGGTCTCGGTGAACGTCTCCGCCATAGCGTGGCTCATCCACCTGCGGGTAGGCCGGGCGTCGGCTGCGTACCGTCTGGAGCGGTCGGTGCTTCCCCGCCGTTGGGCGCAACGCCGCGGCCGCCGCCGTAGTTCATCGGAATCGCGCCCGGACCGGGTGGCGTGTCGACGAACGGCGGCGGCTTCGTTGGATCGAACAGGCCGGGGAGTTCGTCGCAGCTGGCGCCGACCTCTGGGTAGGTGTACTGGTTGAGCCGCAGGGACTGGATGAACTGGTCGATCCGCTTGTCGGCAGGATCGCTCAGCTTGAGCTGGTGTCCCCAGGATTGCATGGAGATCGGCGAGTCCAGTCCCGGGTAAGGCGACAGCATGAGATAGTTCGAGCCCTGCACCCGATCTTGCAGTGACTGCAGCGCCGCACCGCTGATCCTGCTGGGGTTGTAGGCGATCCACACCGCACCGTGTTCGAGGGCGTGGACCATGTTCTCGTTGCGCACGGCAGTCGCGTACACAACGCCGTTGCAGGCCGCCCAGGTCGCGTCATGCGGACCACCGAAGGGTGGGCTGTGGTCGTAGGCCACCCGCTTGTCTGGGCCGATGTGCCCACGGTTGGCCGCCCCGTAGTTCTGGATGACAATCCCCTTGATGCGAGCCGAGGGGTCCTTGTCGCTGGCCGTGGGGGTGAAGGCGCGACGACCCTCATACTGGAGGTACAGGTAGCCGAAGATGCCGACCGCGAACACCAGTACGGTCAGCACCGCCGCTACCGTGCCCCACGGCCTCGGTTTGGTCGCCGTCACGACCGAACGGGCGTCGCGCACCGCCTTGCTGGTCTTGCCACTGGGCATGCTGGCCGGTCCTCGCTCAACGGGTCTTCGCTCAGCTGTGTTCGCTCAGCTGTGTTCGCTCATTCGGGTCTGCTGCCAGAGCGCGGCGTCAGTGTAAGGACTCCCCGTCAGGGGCGACTGCGCCCGGGTCCCCACACTGGTTCGCCGGATGGGCGCGATACCTCCCTAGACTCGCAGGGGTGACTCCCGCTGCGCTCGCCGACCTGGTCCGGTCCGTCGCCCACGATGTGCTGACCGGCCGTGGTCTGGACCCCGTCGTGCTTCCGGCGACGGTGCCCATCGAACGCCCGCGGGTCCCCGACCACGGCGACTACGCGACCAATGTGGCGTTGCGGACCGGGCCGAGGGTAGGCGTGCCACCACGGGAGTTCGCCGGCTGGTTGGCGCACGCACTGGACCAGCGCCACGAGGTGCGCTCCGCGGAGGTTGCCGGATCCGGTTTCCTCAACCTGCGGCTGACCCCCGACGCGCAGGGCGACATCGTCGCGCAGGTGCTCGCCGCCGGTGAGCGCTTCGGTGCTCTTCAAGGCCGGCCAACCACCCTGGTGGCCGGCCTTGAAGAGCTACCAACCGTCCGCGAAGCGCAGTACGTGCACGCCAGGCTGGCGGCGCTGGCCCGCAACGCATCTGATCTTGGCATCACCTACCAGGGCGCCCAGCTCGCACTGCTCGAGAACGAGCGGGAGGGTGAGTTGATCCGTACGCTGGGCGAGTTCCCGCGCATCGTGGCCGCAGCGGCGGCGGCCTTGGGGAACACGGATCCCCGCGCGCCGCACCGGGTAGCCCGTTACCTCGAGCAGCTGGTCACGGTTTATCACCGGTTCGACGGTCGCTGCCGGGTACTTCCGATGGGCGATGAGCAGCCAGCGCCGCGCCACGCCGCGCGGCTGGCGTTGTGCGGGGCGACCCGGCAGGTGCTGGCCAACGGCCTCGGCCTGCTCGGGGTCAGCGCACCGGAGCGGATGTGAGGGCGCATCCGGCCGGGCCGCGCCATGCCGATGTGCTGGCCCGTTCCTCCACCGCGGGCCCGTGTCCAACGGGCCCGGCCGACCTGAACATGCTGCACCCCGCGGTGTGGCCGCGCGGAGCGCACCGCAATGATGACGGCGCGGTGCGGTTGGCCGGCGTGGAGGTCGGCGAGCTCGCGGAGACCTATGGCACTCCGCTTTTCGTGGTGGACGAGGCGGACTTCCGGGCCCGCTGCGCCGAGCACGCAGCCGCCTTCGGCGCGCCCGAGCGGGTGCACTACGCGGCGAAGGCGTTCCTGTGCTCTGAGATCGCCCGATGGGTGGCTGAGCAAGGCCTGAGCCTGGACGTGTGCACCGGCACCGAACTCGCCATCGCACTGCACGCGGGCTTCCCCGCGCACCGGATCGCGATGCATGGCAACAACAAGTCCTCCGACGAGCTGACCGCCGCCGTCACCGCCGGACTCGGCGCCGTGGTGCTCGACTCCTTCATGGAGATCGCCCGGCTGGACGACATCGCTCGCCGCCATGGCGCGATACAGCAGGTGCTGATCCGAGCGACTGTCGGGGTCGAGGCGCACACCCACGAGTACATCGCCACCGCGCACGAAGACCAGAAGTTCGGGTTCTCGCTGGCCGCCGGAGACGCCGCCGAAGCCGTCCGCCGGGTGCTCAAATCCGAGTCCCTGCGGCTGGTGGGGCTGCACAGCCACATCGGCTCGCAGATATTCGACGCCGACGGCTTCGAGCTTGCGGCACACCGGATGGTGGGTCTGCTCGCAGCGATCCGGGACGAGCACGGACTCGACGCCATCTCCGATGTCTCCATCTTGGATCTCGGCGGTGGCCTCGGGATCGCCTACACCGCAGACGACGATCCACCGCGACCGGCCATGCTGGCGGCACATCTGCGGGCCGTCGTCGACGCCCGGTGCCAGGCGGCCGGCTTGCCCACCCCCGGGCTGGTCGTCGAGCCGGGCCGGGCTATCGCCGGACCCGGCACGGTGACCCTCTACGAGGTGGGCACCACGAAAGACGTTGCTGTCGGCGCTTCCACTGGGCGACGTTATGT
>JBOHFC010000138.1:0-11089 GCA_050701375.1 Pseudonocardiaceae bacterium | reverse complement strand
TTCCTGGCCTTGATCTTCGCTGGCGTCTGCATGGCGCATGTCTACCGGTTTGACCGTTCGGAGCGATCTCGACACGCCGCGTAGTCCGTTATCGGATACAGGAAGTTTCGATGGGGCAGACCTACGAGGGGGGGCAGCCAAGGTAAGCACGAATGCCGCCACGAGTGGATCATGTGTGGCGGTGCTCCCCCCGCTCCCTACGAGCGCTGAAGCGGGATCTCGGGTAGGTGCTGCTAGCCGGCCAGGTCGCGGTTGCCGGTAGCGTTCAGCGCCTCACGATGAGTAGTAGTGGGGTCGGAGCTGGCCGATAGCATCGATCGAGCGGACGGCATATCCGCGGTTCAAGCGGTTCATGTCGGCGCGGGAGCTGCATGTGTTCTACACACCGCGGCTTGAGGAGATGGTGTGGGCGCGTGAGGTCGCGGGCTCCGACGAGCACTTGTTGGCCCTGGTCACGCAGCTGAAGACGTTCAACAGGTTGGGCTGGTTTCCCACGTTGGGCGAGGTCCCGGCGGAGGTGATCAGTCACATTCGCCGGGATCTGCGTCTGCCGGAGAGTACCCGGGCGGTGTATGCCTCGAGCCGTACCGCTGAGCGGCACCGCAACATGATCCGCGCGCGTAGCGAGGTGGTGTATGACCCCGCTGGCGCGAGGAAACTCGCCGCGGACGCGATCGAGGAGGCCGCCGGCCGGAAGAACGACCCAGCGGATCTGATCAATATCGCGTTGGAGCGGCTGGTGGAGGGCAGCTACGAGCTACCGGCGTTCCGCACGCTCAACGACATGGCCACCACGATCCGGCCTGTCGTGGAGGTAGCTGTAACCAGGTGCCATTTGGCCCAGACCAGGGCGTGACGACCGCCGAGGGTGGGCGATCGGTCTACACCGGGAACTGGTCGATGACGGCGTCGTAGCTGGTTTGGGCGTCGGTGAGGGCGAGGCGGCTGTAGATCTCCAGGCTGGTGCGTGAGGCGTGTCCGGAGTAGGGCTGGATGAGGGCGTCGTCGATGCCCTGGGTTTTGAGCCAGGTGAACAGGAAATGCCGCAGCCGGTGAGGTGCCATGTTGTGGGCGAGGCCGGCTTGGGTGGCGTAGCGGGCGAGCATTGCCCGGACCCCACGGGTGGAGTAGGGCTTCTTCCAGGAGGACTCGAACAGGAACGACGCTCCCTTGGCCTGTGCGGCGTCCAGGTGCAGAGCGAGGGTTTCCTTGAAGGAATCGGGGAACGGGGCGTAGCGGTCCTTGGCGCCTTTGCCTTGGGTGATGCGGATCCGGCAGGCGTCGAGGTCGACGTCGTCGCGGCGGATGGCGACGAGTTCCGCGACTCGGACCCCGGTGTAGAGCAGGGTTTTGATCAGGACGATGTCGGCGGTACGCCGCGCGGTCCACACGGTGTCGTAGTAGCGGCGGATCTCGGCTTCGGTGGGCACGTAGGGCAGTTTCTTGGGTTGACGCGCGACCTCAACATCGAGCTCGGCGCGCAGGTAGCGGAACACCTCTTTGAGGTAGATGTAGTCGGGCCGCTCGGAACGCAGGTGCTTGGCCAGCTGGCGAGCCTTGCGTTTCGCCGGCGTACGGCGCGCGGGCGCGGCTGAGGGTTGCTCGATGGTCATCGCGCACCGCCGGTGCCGGTAGCGCCCCGGGCGTCGGGGCTGCCGGGAGAAGCTGCTGTGGCTCGTAGGTCCAGGCGGTGATCGGGTCGGAGTAGGACTTCCCCGTAAGGGGTCATGTTCGAGGTGAACAGCGGGGTGAGGCCGCGCCGATCGGCCTCCCCCAACTTCTCGGCCCATTCCGGCTCGGCCAGAGTGTCCTGAATCATCAATGTATTAATAAATCCGAGACAGGATTGCAGTATTTGGAGGCACAGCATGGACAGTTCTTGTTCTTCGCGTCGGTTCGAGGCTAATTCGCCTCGTTTTCCGAAGTGGATGTAGTCATTGACTCCGTTGTAGTTCTCGACGACGTTGAGCCCGGAGTTGGTTTCCCGTTGTAGATCCCGGTCGCGTAGCCAGCGGGCCAAGAAGATGGTGCGTTGGGCGCGTCCGATCTCGAGCATGGCGGCGTAGGCGGGGTGGGTGACGTCTTTGGTGAACCGGCGCAGGATGGCTTCGGTGGAGGCGGTGCCGAGCCGGATCGCGGTCGCGTATTTGATCGTCGAGTCGTAGTGGGGTTCGATGACGTCCCAGCGGATCGGGCGGGTCAGCGCTGGTGTGAGCAGTGGGTAGGTATCGGTCTGGCCCCTGCCGGGTAGGTAGAGCTTCATCGTGTTGATCTGTTTGAACCGGGCGATCAGATCGAAGCCCAACAGCCGGGTGATGCCGAACCCGATGAAGCTGGCGCCGTGGGAATCGACCGCGTTGGATTCCAGGCGCATCTCGGTGCCGTGGCGCATGGCGCCCTCGACCATCGCGTGCACCTCCGAGGCCGAACAGGACAGCAGTTGGGAATAGATTGCCATCGCCCCGGCTGTCTCTACTGTCCAATAGATAAGCACGCCTCGTTTGGCCCGCTTATACCGCGAGTGGTATTCGGTGAAGATGTTTTGGTCGAACGCGGAATAGTGGGTGGAATCGCTGGCGACGGCGGTGGTGCCTTCACCCCACAACCAGCCTTGGCGGGCGGCGAAGGTGGCATTCGCGATTGCCCGGGCCACGTCGCGGCAGGCGTCCACGGTGAAGTAGCGCCGCCGGGTGTAGCGCAGTTCTTCTTCGGTGTGGCGGTGGTTCCCGGCCGCGACCGCGCGCACTCCATGTTCGTCCCGGCGGCGTGGACGAGTAGCAGTAGGGGGTCGGCCAAGGTAACGGAAATACCGGCAATGAGTGGATCTTGAGGCGGTTTCTGGCTGGTGAGGGGGTGTTGGTAGCTTCTCGCCCTAGCTGATGGGGGCGATCGCGAGGGCGGTCTGGGTTGACCTCGATCGAACGGACTGCGTATCCGCGGTTCCCGCGGTTGATGTCGGCGCGTGAGCTGCATGTGTTCTACACGTCGACGACTGATGAGGTCGAGTGGGCGAGTGCGGCGACGGAGTCGGATGGGGCGTTGTTGGGGTTGGTGCTCGGGCTGAAGTGTTTCCAGCGGATGGGTCGTTTCCCCAGGCAGGACGAGGTTCCGGGGGTGGTGGTCGATCATGTCCGCCGGTGTCTGGATCTTGGTGCGGGCGTTTCTGTGGCCTATGGCAGTGATCGGACCCAGCGGCATCACCGCGGGTTGATCCGCAAGCGGGTGGGGGTGGTCTGTGACCCGGCCAGGGCCCGCGGGGTCGCCGCGGCGGTGATCCGGGAGGCCGCGGTGGTGAAGAACAATCCGCCGGATCTGATCAATGTGGCGTTGGAGATGTTGGTCGCGGAGTCCCTGGAGTTGCTGGGGTTCACCGTGCTGGACAAGTTGGCGTCGGCGATTCGCGGTGAGGTGAACCGGGAGATTATTTCCGGGATTGTCGGGCGGATCAGTGCGGTCGAGGGGGTCGGGTTGAGGGCGGTACTTCGGGTGGGGAGTGCGGGCGGCGAGAGCCTGTTCACCCGGATGAAGAAGCCGGCGAAGCGGCCGTCGTGGTCGCGGTTTAAGGAGCAGTCGCAGTATCTGGGGCGGGTGGACGAGCTCGGCGACACCGCGGGGTGGCTTCAGGGTGTGGCCGAGTCGAAGATCGCGGACTTCGCGGCGGAGGCCGCCGCGCAGGACGCGGGGACCTTGGGTGACTATGACCCGGTCAAGCGGGTGGCGTTGCTGGCCTGTCTGGTGCACACCGCCCGGGCCAGAGCACGCGATGACCTGGCGGAGATGTTGTGCAAGCGGGTCGCGGTGATCGTGAAGAAGGCCAAGACCGAGCTGGAGGAGATCCGGTTGCGGCAGCGGGTGGTGACCGAGCGGCTGATCGGTGGCTACAAGGCGGTGCTTGAGCAGCTCGCCCCGGATGGGGTGACCACCGCCACCGAGGCGGCCGCGGTCACGATGGCGCACCAGGCGTTGATGACCGTGTCCGGGGTGGCCGAGCCCGGCGAGGAGTGCCCCGAGGGGTCGGGATCAGTCGGCGAGGATGGTGGGTCACCGGCGCTGCGGCTGGCGGGAGCACAGGGCGAGGCGCTGGTGTCGGTGGTGCGAGCGCTGAAGATCCAGGCCGAGGGCCTGGGCGCGATTCGCACCCAGGTAGCGGCCGCCGGAGGACTCCAGGCGCAGCTCGCCGACATCGAGGAGGTGTCGGCCTATCACGGTGACAACCACGAGATGCTGGTGCAGCGGTTTTTCCGCCAGGACCGCGCGGTGATGTTCGAGCTGGCCGCCCGGTTGCGGTTCGAGGCGACCTCGGCCGACGCCAGCGTGCTCGACGCCCTTCAGCACGCGCTGGAGCACTGGACGCTGACGCGTGACTACATCCCCGACTACCTCGTCACCCTCGACGAGAAGGGCAAGGAGGTCGAAACGAGGATCGATACCTCGTTCGCGTCGGGGAACTGGCAGAAGGTGATCCGGGACCATCAGCGGCCGGGAATGCTGGTGCGACGGCATTTCGAGGCGTGCGTGTTCACCTACCTGACCGAGGAGCTGCGCACCGGCGACGTCGCGGTCGAGGGCGCCACCGAGTACGCGAACTGGGCCGCGAAGCTGCTGTCCTGGGAGCAATGCCAGCCCAAGCTAGCCGACTTCTGCCACGAGGCCGGTCTGCCGTCCACCGCAGAGGAATTCACCGCTGACCTGCGGGGCCGGTTGGAGCGGGCTGCGGCCGAGTTGGACGCCGGCTACCCGGACAACACGGACCTGGTCATCGACGACTCGGGCACGCCGACGCTGAAACGGCGCGTGGGCAGCGGTAACTCAGATAGCGCCGAAGCGCTGCTGGCGGCGATCAAGGCGCGGATGCCGAAACGGTCGCTGATCGGGATCGTGGCCCGTACCGCGTTCTGGCTTCAGTGGTGGCGCCATTTCGGTCCGCCCTCGGGATCGGACCCCAAGCTCACAGACCCCCAGGGCCGCTACGCGCTGACGACGTTCGTGTGCGGGGTGAACATGACCTACGCCGACGCGGCGAACCATCTGTCCGGGATCTCCGCGCACGAGCTGTCGGCCACCGCGAACCGGCACGTCACGATCGCCAAGCTGAACAAGGCGACCACCGACGTGATCAACGCGTTCGCTCGGCTGGACGTGGTCAAGGCCTGGGGCGACGGAACCGCGGTCGCGGCGGACGGCACACAGATCGACACCTATATTGACAATCTCCTCGCGGAATCCTCGATCCGATACGGTGGGATCGGAGGAATCGCCTACCATTACGTTTCCGATACTTATATCGTCCTATTTTCCAGATTTATTAACTGTGGGGCGTGGGAGGCGATCTACCTGATCGACGGACTGTTGCAGAACACGTCGGATATCAAGCCTGACACGATCCACGCGGACACCCAAGGCCAGTCATTCCCGGTGTTCACTCTGGCGCACCTGTTCGGGTTCGACCTGATTCCCCGCATCCGGAACTGGAAGGATCTGCTGTTCTTCCGGCCGAGTGCTCAGACCTGCTACACCCACATTGACGCGTTGTTCGGCGACCCGGGGCGCAACGTTATCGACTGGGACTTGATCCGCGATCACTGGGTGGACTTGATGAAGATCGGTATTTCCATCCAGCGGGGCACACTGTCGTCGGTGATGTTGATGCGCCGGTTGTCGTCGAACTCCCGGAAAAATCAGATCTACAAGGCGTTCCGTGAGGTCGGGCGGGTGATGCGCACGGTGGCGCTGCTGCGCTACCTGGGGGATTCAGCGTTGCGGGCCCGGGTGACCGCGGCGACCAACAAGGCCGAGGCCTACAACGGGTTCTCGGCGTGGTTGCGGTTCGGCAACAACGGGGTGATCGCCGACAACGACCCCGCCGAGCAGGAGAAGTCGATCAAGTTCAATTCGTTGTTGGCGGACCTGGTCGTCTTCCACACCGCGGTAGACATGATGACGGTGATCCGGGCGCTCATCGCCGAGGGCTGGCAGATCACTGCGGAGGACCTGGCCGGGCTCTCGCCTTATCTGGTCGGGCACATCCGCCGGTTCGGCGCCTACGCCACCGACGAACTACACATCCCACCCGACGCGTTCGATCCCGCGCTGACCGAGGTCGACTTCGACGCCGAGTCCGCCGCCGCATAAATCCGGTCACGGGGAGGTGAGGTTGTGCGAACACCATCACCATCACCATCGATGCGGAACTCGACTCGACCCCACCGGTCGCCGGTCATGGCCGTTGCCCGGTGAATAAGACCCGTGGTGAGCCTGGCTCACGCGCTAAAGTCTGAGGTCGACCTGGCGTTGGGGGTGGCTGCCGGTGGCCGGTGTAGACCCGCCTGAGCTCGCCCGGATGCGGGAGGGTATCCGGGCGACGGTGGTGGCCTGGGGCCGCGGCGCGGGCCAGGGGTTTCGGCGGGGTGGTCCGTGGGCGATTGTGGGGGCGCTGGTCGCTGGCGCGATCGCCCCGGTGGTCTGGCCGTTAGCCGGCGCCGCTGGCATCTCCGCGGTGCTGGGCGCCCTGGTAGGGCAGGCCGGAAATGTCGGAGCCGGCTACCTGGTCGAGGTGATCACCAAGGCCCTGGACCGGGCCCGACGGGCCAGCGCCGGGGAATCCTCGCCGGAGCAGCTGCGGGAGGCGATCGACGCCGAGCTGCAGGCGCTGATCCGCGACGGGCACAGTGCGGTCGGGCTGCGCCGGGAGGTGGCCGCGCTGCTCCGGGCGATTGGGGGCATCGACACCGCGGTCAGCGCGGCCGTGCAGACCGGGGTGGCGGAGATCCAGCAGACACTGTTTGCGGCGTTTACTGATCTGGGTGGCTCGGTCACGGAGTTCGCCTGGATGCTGGACCAGACCCGCCAATCCCTCATCAAAATCCAACACGAACAGGCACGCCAAGGTGTGGAGCAGCGCCACCAGACCGATCTCGCGCGAGAGAACCTAACCAAGACCAACCTGGTCATCCAGCGTCTTGAGCTACTCATCGGTGTCCCGTCCGGGGAGCCCACCGAGGACCAGGCGATAGGCTCGGCCGATCCGGCCAGCGAGCAGCCAGCGCCTGGTCCGTGTCCCTACATGGGGCTGCGCTCGTTCCGGGCCGAGGACACGCTGTGGTTTTTTGGCCGCGAACGCCTGACCGCCAACCTGTTTGCGCGCCTAGTCGAGGCGCCGCTGCTGGCCGTCGTGGGGGCCTCCGGGTCGGGGAAATCCTCGCTGCTGGGCGCCGGGTTGCTCCCCGCAGCCTGGGCGGGCACCGTACCCGGGGCCACTAGCTGGATCACCGTTGCGCTCACCCCAACCAGCCACCCGCTGGAGGAACTGGCCAGCCGGATAGCGCTGCTACGCGGTCTGGCCGCGGGAGGGTTGCTCACCGACCTGCGCGCCGACCCCCGTCATTTGCGCCTGGCCATCCGCCAGATCCTCGCCGATGCCCCGACCGGGGCCCGGCTACTGGTGATCATCGACCAGGTGGAGGAAATCTTCACCCTGTGCCACGACGACACCCAACGCCAGGCCTTCCTCGATGCCCTCGCCGCCCTCGCCGCCGACCCCGGGGGTGGGGCCGCGGTGGTGCTGGGTATCCGCGCGGATTTCTACCCCCGCTGTGCCGAGCACCCGCCGCTGGCCGCCGCGCTGCAAGACCACCAGCTGCTGGTCACCCCGATGACCGTCCAGGAGCTGCGGGAGGCGATCACCAGCCCGGCCCAGCGTGCCGGCCTGGTGCTAGAGCCCGGCCTGGTCGAAACCATTCTGGCGGATCTGGGCGAAGAACCCGGATCACTGCCGCTGCTCTCGCATGCCCTGTCAGCCACCTGGCAGCGCCGCCGAGGCAAGACACTGACCGGCGCCGGTTACCGGGACGCCGGTGGGGTCCGCCAAGCCATCGCGCAGACCGCCGACACGGTCTATAAAGCCCTGACACCGGCCCAGCAGACCATCGCCAAGGACATCTTCCTGCGGTTGACCGCACTGGGGGAGGGCACCGAGGACACCCGCCGCCGAGCCCAGCGCACCGAACTGATCTCAGGGCAGGAGGCTGCCGAGGTGCAGCGTGTGCTCGATACGCTGGCCACCGCCCGGCTGGTCACCCTCGACCAGGACAGCACCGAGGTCGCCCACGAGGCCCTCATCCGCGAATGGCCCCGACTACGCGGATGGCTAGATGAGGACCGCGAGGGGCTACGCCTAGCCCAGCGGCTGACCACCACAGCCCACGACTGGGCCGCGTCAGGCCGGGACGACGGCGCCCTGTACCGGGGGACCCGCCTCGCCGACACCCGCGCTTGGATCCACCGCGCCCAAACCCGGCTCAGTGCAGTTGAAAATGAGTTCCTTCATGCCAGCATCACCCAGGAGGACATTGAACGACGAGCCAAAAGGCATCGGACTCAAGTGCTCGCCGCCGCGCTCGTCCTGGCCTTGATTGCCTTCGCGAGCGCGACCGGACTGTATATCCACCAGCGCAACCAAACTCGACTCACTCAAGCGAATCAGCTGGCCGCCGAATCTACCGCCCAAGCCGTCAAACAACCCGACATGTCGATGCTGCTTGCTGTAGAGGCATTCCACCACGACCCCACAACCGAGGCACTTAGCGCACTGCTTAGCGCACAAAGCCAGTTCTATGCCGGTCAGCTCACCGGCCACGACAGCGTCGTTACCAACGTGGCATTTAGCCCTGATGGGCGCATCCTTGCCAGCGGCAGTTACGACAACACCGCAAAGTTGTGGGACATGGCCAACCACCGGCTTATCACCACGCTGACGGACCACACCGGGGTTGTCCGCGCGGTGGTGTTTAGCCCCGACGGGCGCACTCTGGCCACCGCTAGCGACGACCACAGGGTGAAACTGTGGGCCATGCCCACCGGCCGGCTCATCACTACCCTGACCGGCCACAAATCCGCGGTCCTCGGGGTAGCGTTTAGCCCCGACGGGCATACCCTGGCCACCGCCAGCGACGATGGCACCGCGAAGCTGTGGGACGTGACTAGCCGGCAGGTGATCGCCACGCTGACCGGTCATACCGACACCGTCGGAGGAGTGGCATTCAGTCCCAATGGGCGCACTCTGGCCACCGCCAGCGACGATGGCACCGTGAAGCTGTGGGACGTGACTACCGGCCGGCTCATCACCAGCCTGGCTGGCCATATCGGTGCCCTCCTCGGGGTAGCGTTCAGCCCGGACGGTCACACCTTGGCTAGCGCCGGTTTCGGTGGCATTGCGCAACTGTGGGAGGTGGCCACCGGACGACTCCTAGTCAACCTCCCCGGCCACCCCCTCGCCGTTAGTGCGGTGGCGTTCAGCCCCGACGGACACATACTGGCCACCGCCAGCCTCGATGGCACCACGAAG
This sequence comes from Pseudonocardiaceae bacterium, assembly GCA_050701375.1. Classification (GTDB taxonomy): domain Bacteria; phylum Actinomycetota; class Actinomycetes; order Mycobacteriales; family Pseudonocardiaceae. The sequence goes on along the minus strand of JBOHFC010000138.1, from coordinate 1,746 downwards.
CTCTGGGAGGTCGCCACCGGTCAGCTCCTCACCACCCTCGCCGACCGCACCGGATCCGTTAATGGGGTCGCGTTCAGCCCCGATGGTCGCACCCTAGCCACCGCCAGCAACGACACCACCGTAAAACTGTGGAATCTAGCCGGCCCAATTCTTATTTCCCTTCCGCACGTTGCTGATTTTGACGTGGCGTTCAGCCCGGATGGACGTAACCTGGCCGTTGCCATCACTGACGGCACGGCAGAGTTGTGGGACATGGCCAGCCGCAAGCCCTTGCGCAGCTTCAACGGGTTCGATCTTCTCGGAGCGGTGACGTTCAGCCCCGACGAGCGCACCCTGGCCACCGCCGGTTTCGGTGGCGCACAATTGTGGGAGGTAGCCACTGGCCGGCTCCTAACCACGCTCGCCCACCAAACCGGCAGCAAACTTAACGGGGTAGTTTTCAGCCCAGACGGGCACATCCTGGCCACCTCCAGCGCCGGAAGCGGTATGACAGGTGAGGATGGCTTTGTTCAGCTGTGGGACGTGACCACCAGCCAGCTCATCACCACTTTCACCATTCCCACTGTCCCCGGGGAACGCTTCTATGCAGTGGCGTTCAGCCCCGACGGACACACCCTGGCCACCGCCGGCAACGATGGCACGGTCAGGCTGTGGGACGTGGGCAACCACCGTCTCATCACTACCCTGATCGGTCACACCAACACCACCACAAAAGTGGCATTCAGTCCCGACGGACACACCTTGGCCAGCACTAGTAGCGATAACACGACAAAATTGTGGGACATGACCAGCCACCATCTCATCACCACTCTCAACGGCCACACCAACGGTGGCATCGTCTCGGTGGCGTACAGCCCCGACGGGCGCACCCTAGCCACCTCCAGTGGTGATGGTGCCGTGCAGCTGTGGGACGTAGCCAACCATCAGCTCAGCGCAACTCTCACCGGTCATACCGGCGCTGCCGTCGTAGCATTTAGCCCAGACGGGAAAACCCTGGCCACGACCGGCTTTGATGGCACGGTGCGTCTGTGGGACATCGACGCCGACTGGGTTACCGCCCGTCTCTGTCGCATCATCGGGGCTCCCAGCCGGGTGGACTGGGCCCGGCTCATCCCCCAATTGCCCTATCAGCCCACTTGTCGGTGAGGGTGCTGGTTGGCTTCAGGGAAGGTCCCTTCTGTGAAGCCAACCAGTAGTCTGGTGCCATGACCGCGCAGGCCACGGATCCGCCGTCGCATCCGGATCGCCGCAGATTGCCTTCACGAAAGGTTGCTTCGCTGCCGATCGACGGTCTGAGCGGGCCGGACTCGATCGAAGCGTGGGCCGGGCGCTACCTTGACGCCGCCGTGCGTGGGGTCCGCTCGGCCGAGGTCACCGACAAGATCGCCCTACACCTGGCGCGGTTCGGTGACCATGTCCATGCCGAGCGCGGGCACGAGCGGCTGTCCGCGGTGGTCCGCCGGGAAGTCCTCGGCTGGCGGGAGTACCTCGTCGGCGACCCGGCCGTCGGGGGGCTCGGCTTGGCCCCGGCGACGGTGAACGCGCACCTCGCGTCGCTGTCGGGGTTCATGACCTGGGTGCTGGCCCACGAGCCGGCGGCGCTGCCGCACGGCAACCCCTGCGCCAAGGTCACCGACGTCCCACTGCCGCCGCTGGAACCGCGGGCGCTGACCGAGGCGCAAGTCCGGAGCCTGAAAAACGTGCTCGACCGACTGGAACGCTTCCACCAGCACAAGGGCCGCCGCC
>JBOHFC010000137.1:0-8301 GCA_050701375.1 Pseudonocardiaceae bacterium | reverse complement strand
CCAGATGGCAGCCGTGATCAGCTATCCCTCCGGTCGCCGAGTTCGACAGCATGGTCGTCCGCCGCGAACGGAGCAGCCCTCATGTCGAACTCGGCGACAACAAGTCGCCTCGCGGGGCTAGGAGGATGACGGATTTGACGCCGTGGGAGGACGTCTCATCGATTCATGCGCGAGCGGGCGATGAGGCCGGCCACGGCCCGCCAGCCGAGCAGGAACACCGCCAGGCTCGCGGCGGTGACCAGCACAAACGTTAGCGGCAGCCGATGGGTGAAGGCCGCGCGTACGCCGAGACCGATAGCCACGGTGCCGACCCAGACCGCCACCCCGACCGGCAGCCGCAGCGGCGCGCGCCACACCCGGCCGATCAGCCAACCGGCGCACAATCCGAGCAGGAACGGCCCCGCGGTGGTCAGCACCCCGAACGCATCGAACACCTCGGCGTGCGAGCTTCGCCCCACGGCGGCGAACACCAGCACCGCCAGCACGTCGGCTCCAGCCGCGAGCGTGACGGTCGCCGGGCGGACGGTCACAGTGGTCACCCCGGCAGCCTATTCAGCCAGCGGCGATCTGGGCTATTCCGGTGACGGCGGGTGCCACGGCTTATTGGGCACCACGGTAAATCCATCAGGGGCGGAGCCTGTCGCCGGATCTGCCGGAGGTGGCGACTGGGCTTCCTCGGGGGCAGGACCGCCCGTGTTGTGCGGAGCGGGGGCCGTAGCGGCCCGTCCCTGGTTGGTGCCCGCTGATCGGTGCTGTGGCGGCTTCGGTGCGAGCACAGCGGGTGGCGGTGCGGCCGGTGGCGGTGCTTCGGGGGTCACTAGAGGTTCAGGATTCCCGGTTGCTTCGGGAGCGGCGGGTGGTGCCGGGGGAGAAATCACCGGGGCGTCGGGAGTTACCGGTGGCGCGGCTGCGGGGGCACTGGGCGGCACAGATGGCGCAGTTGGGGCCGTCGCCGGTGGCGGCGTGACCTTTCGGTCGTTACCCGTTCGGTTCGGCGATCCCCCGGCCAGGGAGTGCAACACCGCGGCTAACGTCAGGCCCAGAACAACAACCGCCAGCACCACGATCCCGATGATTCGCTTGGACCGCGACGGCGGCGGCTGGCTCTGGAACTCCTCGGGGCCCAAGCGCAGCCATTCGCTCTGCTGATCGGCGATGGGCGGCGGCTCCGCGCCGACCCAGGGCGGCGCCGAGCTGTCGCTGAGCCTGCCGAGGGGAGTTCCGACCGGCAGGGGTGGAGCGGTCAAGGGCTGCTCGGCCGGCTCGTCAAAAGCAATGTCGTTGCCGACGGAGCCCATCACCTGCGTCGGCGCCTCCTGGGTCGAGGTCTCCCAGCGAAACGCCGGCGGAAAAGGACTGGCCGACTCGGGAGCACCATCTACACGCGACTCGTTCGGCATTACCCAGCCACTCCCTCGGATTCTTCGGCTCCGTGTCCTGCCCCCTGGCGCGGCGGCGGATTTTGACCACGCACCGTGAGGTGCACAAAACGCGGTCATGCTAGCCGTACCGACTGCCTGCGTTCCAGCCTCCCCGCGGCCCCGGAGCAGTAGCTGCGTAAACCTGTGTTCTCTGCGCAGCCGGGATGTCTACCCCAGCGGCGACCCGCCAGCGTGGGAATCACCGACTCGCCGGCGATGGTCACTGACAGCCACAGCCTGCGATGTCTATCCTGCGCCCATCGGCAAGATCGAATAACGGTGAGGCCCAGGCTCGGGAGGGCATCATGGCGAAGACCACAGCATTGAAGACCACAGTATTGCTGGCGTGCGTGGTCGGGATGGTGACAGCCATACCTTCGACCGCAGCCACGATCCCGGCCCCGATCTCAGATAGCCGCTCCACCCTGGCGGCCTACGACGGCGATGGGCGGTCGTCCGCGGCACCGGGCCCCGGCGTGGGGGACTACGTCGCCTTGGGCGATTCCTACTCCTCCGGCGTCGGCACGGGCGTCTATGACCCGGCAGGCGGGACCTGTGCGCGAAGCCCGTTGTCTTATCCACCGCTGTGGACCGTGGAGCACCGTCCAGCCAGTTTCGGATTCGTCGCCTGCTCCGGGGCGACGACCGACGATGTGCTCGCCAGCCAGATCTCGGCGCTGCAACCGGGCACTGACCTCGTGACGATCACGATCGGCGGCAACGATGCGGGATTCGGGCCCGTGCTGCGGACCTGCACGGCCGCCGACAGCGACGACACGTGCTTCGCCGCAGTCGACGCCGCGGAGTCCTTCGAGCGCTCAGCGCTGCCGGACCGGCTCGCCCGCAGCTACGCCGCGATCCGCCGCAGCTCGCCAAACGCCCAGGTGGTCGTGCTCGGCTATGCACGGCTGTTCGATCTGGCGCCGAACTGCACCGAGCCGCAGGTGCCGAACGTGGCGCGCCGCACCAAACTCAACGAGGGCGCCGACGTACTCGATAGCGTCATCCAGTCCGTCAGCCAGCGGTTCGGCTTCTACTTCGGCGATGTGCGGGGCCAGTTCGGCAACCACGCGGTCTGCTCAACCGATCCGTGGATCAACGGTCCGAGCGTGCCCACCGTTGTGGGGCCGTATCACCCCAACCAAACGGGCTATCGGAATGGCTACCTGGCCGCGCTGGATGTGGTCACCGGACGCGGTGGTGCGGCAGCCTGAGCCTTACGGGGCGCCGAGGTTGCCGATGGCTTTGGTGGGGTCGCCGAGGTCGGGGACGATGCCGCCAGCGGCGGGGGCAGCGGAGGATGAGGGCGTCGCCTGCGCATCACCCGGATCTGCGAACCCTGGGGCCGGGTTGCTGCCGCCGGGGGTGTCCTGCTGGGCCATCGCAGGGCTCGCTCCGACGATCTCCAAGCCGGCCACGCCCGTTGCTGTCGCCAGCAGAAGAGACAGGCTCGCTGCCCTGATCACCTTACGGACCGTGCTGCGCTCCATGATTACTCCCTGTAGTTGTTTGACCCATTTTGGTCACCGCGGTTGATATCATGCGTAGGCGAGTGACGCCCTATCGGGGGTGCACTGCGTCCAACGTGAAGCCGTCTCTTGAGTGACGGCTGAGGCCCCGCCGGTTCTACGTCAGGGCCGCGGGTATCGGTGGGCGGTCGGCAGCGGGCGCTCAGCGGCGTCGCATCAGCTCCTCAGCGGGACATTCAGCACCACTGCCGCAGCGACCTGCTTGGCCACCTCGCACGACTGCTGCGGGTTGTTGGCGAACTCCTTCGACTCGTAGCTGATCGAGACGCTCTGCCGCTCTGCGAGCTTGATATCAACGTCACAGCTGGGCCAATCCGCGTTTGATCTTGATACGAGGGCGGGATAACCGGCGATATCGATAAGCGCGAAGGACGGAAGGCCCCGATCCTGGTTGTAGGCGACTTCCAGGGTTGGGTTGTTGGTGACGACGCTGATGGAAACCCGCCGGACCCTGTATAGATCACTCGTGGTCGTGGTCCACGCGCAGAACACCGTGCCGAAAAGGCCGTCCGCTGGCGCCGGGGGGACGTCGAGGCCGAATCCTTTCGCCTGTCGGGGCGTCAGCAGATCGCATGTGCGGTGGGCAACGGCGGCGACGTCGCGTGGGTTCTTCACCGGCGGGATCGGGCTGGTCGCGGTCCTGGAACTCGATCGGACCGGTTGCGGCGGCGGACCCGTGCCACAACCCGCCAGCACGATCACTGAGCCGGCGGCGATCATCTTCGCGATCGAGCCGGTTCGCATATGGGCAGCCCGAAGGCCGGCTTCACCGACGATGCCGATGTTGCCGGTGTCGCTGAACCGCAGATTGTCGCTACTCAACGTATTCCCCTCGACCTATGGCGGGCACGTGATCGCAGGAGTCTGCCACTACTGGCGAATCCGATCAGTGGAGGGGGTTGCGGCGTCCGTCGACGATGGGCGATGGAACTCTGGGAGACCACTGCGAAATGCGCGCGGTTGCTGTCCAGAGCTGATAAGCGACGCTTCCCGGGGAATCGATTTCAGCGTAAGACCGGCAGATCTGCGCCTCCCTCAGCGACCAATGAGGAATCGGCGCACCGCCACGTCCGCGGCGCACCAGTGCGGGATCGGAGTCGCCACGGCAGGCTGGAATGCGGCGGCAGCCGCTACACTCGGGCCAGCGGACACCGAAGTCCTCGACAGAATGAGAGGCACTCCCGGTGATGGCGCGCCAGGTAATCGCGGCGTTGACGATCATCCTGCTTGGCGTTGCCGCCGGACTGGCCGCTGCGCTGGTGTTGCCGAAAACCTACGGAGCCAGCGCGGAGATCCTCTACCCGATCAGCCAGGACCCGCAGAACGACCCACTCAAGCAGGACCGCGAGCTATCCACCCAGCTGGTCTACCTGACCAGCCGGGCGGTGCTCGGCCCGGTCGCGAAGAAGCAAGGGAGGCAGTTCGACGATCTCGCAAAGGACGTCAGCGCGCAGGTCCTGAACAACAGCGAGGTCATTGAAGTCGACGCCTACGGCTCCACCGATCTGGTCGCGCTGCAGACACTGCAAGCCGTCGTTAACGAGTACCTGACGCTCAGCAGTCAGCCCACCGGGACGTCCCACAACCTCGACATCCAACTCGCTGACGCGCACACGAACACCACCCGCCTTCAAACGCGGGTGCAGCAACTCATCACTGCGGTATTGGCCGGCACCGCCACCCAGGCCTCCCTCGACGATGCGCGGGCGCAACTCACCGCATCCTTGGCTATGGAGAAGGCGATTCAGGCCCGGATCGATCAGCTCGATCTCACCGGTCAGCAGGGAACGAACGCCCAGATACTGACTCCGCCCTATTCGCTGCCCGATCCGGTGTTCCCACAGCCGCTCATCGCCGCCGGTACCGGTGGGCTGGTCGGCGTGATCGTCGGCGGCGTGCTACTGGGTCTCGATACTCGGCGCCAAGCGCTCGGCTCTAGGCGCTCTCCGGGGCCTGATGTATCAGACTGGGGGCCATGAGCCTGACAATCGGCGACCGTCCGCTGTCCTCCCGGCCGCGGGCCACCGTGAACTACCGCATCGACGGCCCCGCGCACCGGCTGCTGTTCGAGCCCTTCCCCCGGCGGGTACGGGCATCCTTCGGCGGTGCGACGGTGCTGGATACGACCAGCGGCATGCTGCTGCATGAGAGCAACCTGCTCCCGCAGCTCTACCTGCCGCGCGACGACATCCGCGGCGACCTGCTCACCCGCACCGAGCACCGCACGCACTGCCCGTTCAAGGGTGACGCCAGCTACTGGACGGTCACGGTGAACGACCGGACAGCCGACAACGCCGCGTGGTCCTACCTCGATCCGCTGCCCGAGGCGGCCTGGCTCCGCGATCATGTGGCGGTGTACTGGAAGTCGATGGACGCCTGGTTCGACGAGGACGAGGAGATCGCCGGGCACCTGCGCGATCCCTACCATCGGGTCGACGTCCGTGCCACGAGCCGGCAGGTGCGGGTGATGGCCGGTGACGAGGTGGTCGCCGAGTCCCGGCGTGCGGTGGTGCTGTCCGAGACCGGCCTACCCAACCGCTTCTACCTGCCGATCGACGATGTGCGCGGCGAGGTGCTCGAGTCGTCCGCCACGCACACCATCTGCCCGTACAAGGGCACCGCGTCCTACCACAGCCTGCGTACCGCCTCGGGGCTCATCGCCGATGCGGCCTGGTACTACCCGGAGCCGTTGGACGGGGTGCGGGCGATCCGCGGCTACTTGTGCTTCGCCGCTGATGGGGTCGAAACCCGGGTGGACGGCTCCTGATCTGTTGCTGTCAGCGGAGGCGCCAGGTGAACTTGGGCGTCTCGGACCAAGACTGCTCTCGGACGCCGCGATACTGTTCCGGGTGCACTGATTGGAATGCTTCGTCGAGCTTTGGAATTATCTTGCTGACCGGACCGAGTTGGAAGCGGTAGGCCTGCCCGGTCGGGTGCCGTTTGCACAACCGCGCCTGTTTGGGGTGGCGGGTTGTGAAGTCCGGTCCGGGATAGAAGTCCAGCCACACCATTGACGGCGTCGACAGGCTGTAGCCGCCGGGGCGCTGCACCACTTCGACAAAACTCAGGTCCTGCCACGGCAAGTCGAACAGGCAACGGCGGCGCAATTGCACCCGCACCCCCGCACCGTCGACTACCAGGATGCGACGACCCCAGCTACGTAGCAGCCCATACCGGCCGAACAGGAAAGCGGCGACCCCGATGACCCCTGAAGCCACTCGCTCGCTCCACGGGATGGGAGTCGCCACTGCCGCTGAGAAAACGAGCATCAACCCGATCACAAGAAAGGTTACGGCTCCGAAGGTGATGCGCAGCCGTAAGGGTTTGGCCAGATCAACGCTTGCTGACTCAGCGGCGTGCGGCTCACTCGGTGCTGACGTCGCGTGCTCCGACCCGTCCGCGCGGCCCGCGATACCCGTGCCAGCCACGTGACCGTTCGCGGTCGCCGGTCGCCGTCTCGGGTGCTGGCTCTTGCTCATCAGCCGAACACCGAGTGCCAGGCGCTGCTGGCAGCGCCACCGATGCCCTTGCCGATGTCGACGATCTCCTGACCGGCGTGCTGGCCCATGTGCCCCACTCCCGTCCCAATGCCCACGACCACTCCGTCCTTGTGGATGTCTTCGCTCCAGTGCTCGTGGAAGCCCTGATACACAAACGCGCCTTCTCCATGTCGTCTTTGACCTGGAAACCCACGGCGACTCCGGTGGCCAGGACATCGACGACTGGGACCTCCTTCAGGAAGTCCGGAAGCTTGGAGGTGATCTTGCCGATTTCCGGAATCGCCTTGCCGATATCGCTGAGCTTGGTGTTGAGCTCCGCGCTGAGCGGCAGTTTGCGCTCGAGGCTTTCCGCGGTCTCCAGGTCGGCCTTGAGCTGCCTGAACTCGGCGAAAGCCCCCTTGTGCGCGGCCTTCGCCGCATTACCATCGGGCAGCTTGAGGCCCTTGGCCGCGTACTCCTGTTTCGCTGCCCGGAGGTCCTGGCGGGCTCTCTTGATTCTCTCGTCCATGCCCGCCAACCGACCGCGGGTGACGCGACCCTTCTCGTCGGGTACCGCATACAGGCCGCGCACATAGTCACCGAGGGTGGCCCACTGGTCAGGATTGTTCTGATGGCCGGGCTGGTAGCTGATCTGGTCATAGATGTCGGACAGTTTGGTGGCCGCGTCGAGCCGGAAGCCCTTGGCCAGCTGCATCGCCGCGTCGTACTCGTCGCAGTAGGTCTGCAAGGCCGTCACGGCCGGGCCGGACGGCGTTGCGTCCGAGGAAACGATCGTGCCGGGTGTGCCGTCCGGGCCGACCGGTGCGCCGGCTTTCGTTGCTTCGTACTCCGCGTTGTACAGCGCCATGTTGACCTTGTCGAGATTGGTGGCGAGGTCGCCCAACACGCCACCGACATGCCCGACCACATCAGCCAGGGATCCCGCGGAGATCGAGTCAGCGGTCCAGCGCTTCTGGAAGGCCTCAGCGGCACCGCCGGACCAGCCGGCCGCCCCGACCAGATCATCGACCCTGGCGCTCAGGGCGTGCACCACGTCGCGCATCGCCGCCGGCGCTGCCACGGTCGTGACGGCCATCGTGTGCAGCCCCGCGATGTCCCCACCGACCCAGCTCTCCGCCACGCCACGCTCCCTATTCCGATGGCATGAGATCGTCGAACAACGCGCGGTTGTCGATGTCGTGACGTGCGTAGGTGTCGTGGCTGGCCTGCAGCTTCTCGGCGTGCTCACCGATGGCCTCAGCCATCTTGGTGTGCAACACGTCCAGGCATTCCATGACGACTCCAATGATGCTGTTCAGGCTTGCATCGCCGGAGTCGGCGATCGGCGGTGTCAACTTCGGCTTGATCGTTTCGTAGGCGACACCCTCGGTCCGGAAGCTGCCGCTCATCGCGCTCAGCGAATCGAGCACCACCTGAAAGTCGCCGCTCACGCGTCCTCCAGGGCAAGCCGCTGGACGTCAGCGGCGCTCCAGCGCTGAACCATCTCCAGCGCTGGGTCCACGCACACGAACGGCGCGCCGGCCGCACCGACGAACGCGGTGAACCTGCCGCGCTCCATCGCCACCCACGGCTGGTAGTCGCCCAACGCCGCGACCAGCCGCTGCAGACTCGAGAACGCGATGCCGATCAGATCGCCGCGGTCGGTGCCGCGAAGCTCGCCCCCGATGTCCTTGCCGTAGTCCGTCACCCGGGGATGAGCCGGCACGAAGACCAGCGATTCGTCGGTCACAGGGCCCTGCTCCACGCGATGGCGATCGTGTGGAGCAGGAAACTAGCCGGTTCGCTGGCGGACCACGCCGACCGGGTACCACCCCCCAATTCCCCTGGTACCCGGTCGGCGGTCCATATAAC
>JBOHFC010000136.1:0-3782 GCA_050701375.1 Pseudonocardiaceae bacterium | reverse complement strand
CCCGACATCGTGTTCGAGCACCCCGGGCGGGAGACCTTCGGCGCCAGCGTCTACGTGACCAAGAGGGGCGGCACGATCGTGACCTGCGCCTCCACCTCCGGCTTTATGCACGTGTTCGACAACCGCTACCTGTGGATGAACCTCAAGCGGATTGTGGGCTCGCATTTCGCCAATTACCGTGAGGCGTGGGAGGCCAACCGGTTGATCGCCAGGGGCAAGGTCCACCCGACCCTGTCCCGGGTATACCCACTCAAGGAGACCGGGCAGGCAGCCCACGACATGCACTGCAACATCCACCAGGGCAAAGTCGGTGTGCTGTGCCTGGCCCCTGAGGAGGGGCTGGGCATACGAAACCCCGAGCTCCGCGAGATCCACCTGGCGGATATCAACCGCTTCCGGGGAGTGTGACCCCCGGAACGGCTTATCCTCGCTCACAACCATACGAGTAACCTGGCCGCATGGGCTCAGTCGACGATCGTGATCTGCTTCCAATGAGATCGACGTTCGACGTCGTCCGCCGTGGATACGACTGCGCGCAGGTAGATTATCAGCTCGAACAGTTGCGAGCGGATCTGCGGATCGCGGTGGCCGATCGGAACGCCGGAGCCGCGCAGGCCGCAGAGCTGGGCCGCACCCTGGAGGCGGCTCGCGGGGAAATCGATGATCTGCGCACCCAACTCAAGCGGCTCGCCGCGCCGCCCACCTCCGTCGAGGGCATGAGCGAGCGCGTAGTGCGAATGCTGCGGACCGCACAGAGCGAGGCCGCAGAGATCAACGCCAAGGCCACCACCGCCGCCGCCGCGACCAGAGCCGATGCCGAGCGCGAAGTCGATGAGCTGCGGGCCCGCTACGAACAGATGATCGCCGAGGCGCAGCGGCGGCGAACGGTGATGGAGGCCGAGCACCAGCGGACCATCGCCGACGCACATCGTCGGGCCGAGGAGATCCTGGCGTTGGCCAAGCGGCGAGGCGCGCAGCTCGACGCCGAGTCCACTGCCCGCCGGCAGCAGGCCGAAGAGGACTTCGACATCACGATGTCAACCCGACGGCGCGACGCCAACCGCGAGCTGGCGCACGACGAGGCGAGCAGCAAGGCCGAGGCGAAGCGGCGCGTCGACGAGGCCACTGATGTGGCCCGCCGGCTGGTGACCGAGGCCGACCAGACCGCGGTAGCCAGGGTGCAGGAGGCCACTCGACGGGTGCAGGCGCTGCGCACCGTGCGTCGGCACCTCACCGGCCAGCTACAGTCCGTAAGTTCGAAGCTGGACGAGGCAATGCAGCGCCTGGAGCCCGATCCGGTCGAAGATGACGTGCTTGCCGGTGAGCAGCCGGCGCGGGGTTGACGCCGCCGCCTCACCAGTGTCGGCGAGTGGGCGCCCGGCGAGTCCGAGCAGTCCAACAGCCGGTGTGCCAGTGTCTCCGGTCGACCGCAGATCCCTGTTCGTGCGCCGGCCAGGCGACCACGTGCCCGGTCCCGACCGGGATCTCGTGGTCGCAACCGGGACAGCGGTAGCTCTTGGCAGCCTGCTCGCCGGGCACCGACCGGACCACCCACTCCCCGTCTGGGCCGCTCTCCTGGTGCGCCCAACCGGTCCTGTCCACCACCGGAGGTGGGACGGCGCCGCGAGCGCGGCGTGGGACGTTGCGGCGCGGCATAACAACCCAGGGTAGTACCGGTACCGTGGGTCTCATGCCGCGCTACGAGTTCCGGTGCCGAGAATGCTCGACGACTTTCGAGCTCTCCCGGCCGATGACCGCCTCGCGAGACCCCGCCCGGTGCCCCGATGGGCACGACGACACCGTCCGGCTCCTCTCCACCGTCGCGTTGTCAAGTGGTGCAGCGTCCGGCGCCGGCGCGAGTCAGCCCCGACGCACCGCGGCCCCGGCGGGCGGCTGCTGCGGCGGCGGTTGTTGCCGCTGAATGACGTGCGGTCAGCCGGTGGGATGCTCAGCCGGTGGGTACCAGGTGAGAGACGTCGGCGTGGAGTTGGGCGAGGCCCTGGTCGAATGTGGCCAGCCGACCCGTGTTGTACCGGGCGAGCTGCGCGAGATAGGCATCGGTTACCTGCCGATGACCGATCACGCCGGTCAATGCGACGTCAGTGAACGGCACCTGGTCGGGCCAGAACTCGTGCCGCGGCTGCGCCGCGATGATGTCCAGCTGGTGGAGAGCCTGATCAGGACGTACCCCCCGGCGCAACAACATCCTGATCATCGCGCCTTGAGTGATCGGGCAGGTGGCAACCGGCTTATCATGGGAGGTCAGCCAAGCAATGGCTGCATCGTGATGAACATGTTCCTGCACCGCCAGCGCGATGAGCACGTTGCTGTCGAGCAGCGTGGTCATTCCTCGTCGTCCAGGGCCCGGACATCCTCGACCGTGATCGGTGCACCGCCGAGCCTTATCACCGGAAAACCCGTGCGTGAATCGGAATAGCACTCGACGGGCTCTGGCCGTTCCAGCGCCCGGCGCAGCAGACTGGCCACGGTCTGACTGAGTGTCTGGCCGGTATCGCGCGCGAGCGACATCGCGATGCGATGCAGATCATCCGGCAGGTCTACGGTGGTACGCACAGAGCAATCCTACATCAATAACATCTTGATGCATCCGCTCCGTGCCGCCGAGTCCGCGATACGGGGTCGCGCCCAGGTCCCTTGGTCAGCTGCTGGACTCGCCGCAGATAGCTGCCTCCCCTGTATGCTTTTCTGCATGAGGACGACCCTGCAGCTCGACGACGAGCTCGTCGTACAGGCGAAGATCAGGGCGGCGCGCAGCGGGCGAACGCTGAGCCAGGTGATCGAGGACGCGCTCCGGCAAGCCCTCTCCTCTCGCACCCAACGGACCCATCCGCGAGTGTCGGTGCCAACCAGTCCAGGCGGTCCGTTGCCGGGCGTTAATCTCGATGACAACGCCGGTCTGCTCGACCTGATGGACGGGAATCGGTGATCCTCTGCGACGTCAACGTTCTGGTGTTTGCCCATAAGGAGGGGGCCGACCGTCACAACGAGTACCGATCTTGGCTGGAGGAGGTCATGAACGGCGACGAGGCGTTCGGCGTGTCGGACTTCGTGCTGAGCAGTGTGTTGCGAATCGTGACTCACCCGCGGGTTTTCGATCCGCCCAGTCCTTGGGATCGGGCCAGAGAGTTCGCCGAAGCCGTTCGGTCCGCGCCCAGTGCGGTACCCATCGCTCCAGGGCCTCGACATTGGCAGATCTTCACCGAGCTGGGCGAGAAGGCCGGCGTTCGTGGCAACCTCGTGTCGGACGCCTACCTGGCCGCACTGGCGATAGAGTCCGGATCGGAGTGGATCACCACGGATCGTGGCTTCGCACGCTATCCAGGATTGCGTTTCCGGCACCCGCTTGAACCCACGTGACATTCAGTGTCCAGGGCTCCCGTGGTGTGTTACACCCTCATGAATAGTCGCGGAAGCCCTTGCGGGTCTTGCGGCCCAGCAGGCCAGCGGTGACCAGGTGTTCCAGCAGGGGGGCCGGGGCGAATCCCGGCTCGCGGAATTCCTGGTAGAGGCTGCGCTGGATGGCCAGTGAGACGTCCAAACCGACCACGTCGAGCAGCGCGAAGGGGCCCATCGGCAGCGCGGCGCCGACCTTCATCGCGGTGTCGATGTCGTCGGCTGACGCGTAGTGCGCCTCTAACATCCGCACCGCGTCATTGAGGTAGGGGAACAGCAACGCGTTGACGATGAACCCGGCCCGGTCGCCGCAGGACACCGGGACCTTGCCCAACGAACGGGCCAGGTCCCGGGCGGTGGCAGCCACA
>JBOHFC010000135.1:0-3949 GCA_050701375.1 Pseudonocardiaceae bacterium | reverse complement strand
CGTTTCTGGATCCTCGGCGGTCGCCGCGTCACCATCCGCATCGAGCAGGCCACCCTGATGTTCTTTGACCCCGACACCCGCGAGCTGCTGCGCACCCGCACCAACCCGCTGACCTACGACCAAGCCCGCCGCCTGCGCGGCGCCCGCCCCGCCGGCCCACCACCCCGGCCTTCACTCGAACCGGTCACCGCACAACGCCATCTCCTGCGCTCCTGTCAGGTCCGACCGGAGCCCGCCCTGCGCGTCGATACCTCCACACGCAGCCCAAGAGCCCCGATACCATCCGGCATCGGTGACTCCTCGGGGTTCCCAGCCGGGCCACCCCCTCCCGTCCTAAGGTGTGGGTGGCCCGGCCCTAGCTCTCACCTCGGCGGCCCACGCAGCGCGGTACGCAGCGCGCCGAAGACATCGACCTCCCGACACAGCCGCAGCGCGTCCGCCTCGGGTGGGTAGACCCACGTGACCGGCCCACGTGCGGTCTTCGTCGGCGGCAGGGACACGGCGCCGCCGACCCGGCGCACCCCGCTCGGCCAGGGCAGGCCCACCCCATACGGTTGTCCCGCCAGCAACACCCGGTGCTCGGGCGTGTCGGGGTGGACCAGCACCAGCGGTGGGCAGCGCCGCTGGTGCAAGATCGCGGTCACCTGCGCGGCCAGCAGCACAGGGACGATCAGCGCCACTGTGTCGGGCTCCAGGCTCAGCCACACCTGGTCACCGCGTAGCGTCACCGGCCAGCCCCACACCCGGTACCCGAGCGCAGCCGCCAGCGGCCTGCCGTCGCTGCTGGTGATGTCGGCCGGGGGCGCGGGTGCCGGTAGCTCGGCCGGTGGCGGTCCGGCGCTGACGTGGCTGATGAGGCACAGCGAGCAGGGCACGCCTTCCCCGGGAGTGATCGCCTCCATCTGATCCAGGCACAACGACGCCCCACACAACGCGACCTCAGCGGCGCACGTCTCCCTAGCTCCCAGGGGCGACGGCACCAGGTGCACGACGCGTGTCGTCTCCCCGGCCACCCCGGGTCGGTAACGCAGCAACACCACTGGCCGGGCCCCGACCACCGCCTCGGGACCTCCGCTGCTGTACCCGTTCACCGTGCTCATCACGGCGTCTCGCCCGGCATCGGGCCAAGCACACCCGTCGGCATATCACCAGGCCATGCCGCGTCCAGCGGCCGGTCATGGCACTGCTCAGGCTCAGCGGTACTGAGCGGGAACCGGATGTTCAATGACGGCGCCTCCCGCACCTGATCGGCGTTGGTCCGGCCTGTCATGCCATCCCTCCTGTAAAGGCCAGCGATCTGGCCGACTGGTGGACCGGCGACGGATTGTCAGATGGACCACGGCGAGATCGGGGGCCGTCGGAGTACACCCCGATCCCGCCGTGAGTGGGTCCGGCCGTCCCGCCCTGGGGCAACCCTCGGGGAGGAAGCGGAGGTGAGACGGCCGGGGTCTGGAATCGCTCCGTGCGCGGATCGCAGGGGCCGGGCACGACCTTGGGCAACACGTCCGTGTCACCGGAGTCGCGGGCCGTTGTGTGGGTCGTGCTGTCTCGCGCGGATGGCAAGTCGGTCAGTCCCAACTCGCCGAGCAACCGGGAATGCAGGAACTCCGCAGGCTGTTGGAGGAGCCAGAAGCGTGCCTCACCGTGCACCCGACAGCGGCGACGACGAAACCCGAGCACTGCGCCCGAACGCCGACACGACCTGCAACGTCCCCGCCCATCAACCGGATGACCCATCAACAGCATGTACAGCGCAGCGTTGGCCTGCGATGGAACTGAGCCGATCCCATCTGCACCAGGTCCGGCCAACACCGCGTTCTCCAGAGCCCCGCGCAACCGCCTACACAGCAGCGCGTAGCTGATCTCATACTCGCTCGGCCTGTTCATCGAGCATCACGGCGCCATCTCGCTGCCCGACGCGACACGCGAATCCGCCTTCGCTGCACCGAGCGATCCGAGGCTTGCGGTGGCCTCCATGTCGACGCCACTGGCGCTGCCGCCGGATGAAGCGTCCCCAGGTGCTGGTCGCCAGGCTGCCGAAGGGCGCGGCCCAGTAGCCGTCGAGGGAACATGGGTGGAATCATGCGAGACGCAACCGACATGACGCGATGCCGAGATGTTCGAGCGAGGCGATGACAGATTGGCATCGCCATGGGTTCGACGCGCGTGGTAACGCTGAGGGGAGACTGATGGAAGAACGAAGGTGCAGGATTTGTCAGGGGCCGCTAAGTCGGTATAATCCGGAGCCTGTTTGTGCCAGCTGTGCCCGACAGGTTGCAACGACTCCGACCGCTCCGACGTGGTTATGGGACTCCCTACCACTGCGCCGGGCACTCGCCGAAGCAGACCTAGGCGCAGCACTAACGATCATTCGGACAGCGGCCGGGTTAAGTCAGCTCGAACTGGCGACCCTATTGGGATGGAGTCAGTCAGCAGTTGCGCGTGCGGAATCAGGACAACGTGACAGCCTCTACGACCTGCGACGGCTTTTTGAGGTAGTTGACGCCCTCGATATGCCTCGCGAGGCGCTTATGCCGCTACTGCTGGGGACCACTAATGAAGAACAGAACGGAAGAGGGGAGGCAGAAGAAATGAGCATGAACCGACGACAGTTTAGCGGTGGATTGGTCGGACTCGCCGTCGCAGCGGGCCTGAGTCAAGTGCAGGTTCCGACTAAAATTGATTCGGCACATATACGTTATTTTAACGCATCGGTAGAGAAACTGTACACGAAAGATCAGAGCGTAGGCGGTGGCGCGTTAGCTCGCGACGGCCTCCGCTTATACAATCGGGCGCGTAAGATGCTAGATGAAGCCGACTACAGCGAGGCATCCGGCCTCCAGCTTATGAGTGCAGCGGGAGAACTGGCCGTCTGCGTAGGCTGGCTCGCCTATGACGCGAGCGATCATGCTCTGTCACGAGACCTCTATTCTCAAGCCCGCCTGCTAGCTGACCAGTCGGGGGATCACGGGCTCGCAATACGGGCCATGGAGAAAATGTCACTCCAGTCAGTAAACCTTAGTCACAAGAGCGGGCTCCGAGGCAGTGCCCGCGAAGCCGTCCGACTCAGCAGGCGCTCCGCTGAATTAGCGCGCCACGATCCGTCTCCGCAACTTCACGCCCTGCTTGCGGCCCGTGAGGCTATCGCGCACGCGGCCGCAGGTGATAGCCAAGGCTTCAGCGTCGCCATCACGCGAGCATGGCGCGAAGTAGATCGTGGATTCCCCGACGACGCACCAGCTTGGCTGCGGTTTGTCACTAGCTCCGAAATTACAGTGCATGAAGCCAAGGGCCGTTCATTCCTAGGCGACCATGCCTCAGCCTCGCAGCTCTATCGATCGAGTTTGGACGCGACACTGGGCAGTCGCAACTGCGCTAACTATCGCGCCCAACTAGCTGCCGCTTTGGCTGCCAGTGGTGATGTCTATGGTGCAGTCACCGAGGGGATGGTCGTGCTTCCCACGCTAGGCGCGGGCGGCATTATTTCCCCTAGAACCCTCGCGGAACTTCAACCTGTCCGTCTCGCCGCAGCACAAGACCCAAGAGGCGAAGAATTCTGCGCCTATTATGACCGGATCGGAAAGCTTACAGCATGAACCATCAACACCACGACCCCATAGAAGCGAACGAAGTCAGCTTCCATCGTTTTGATGCTGCCGAGAGTCGGCGGCTTCGAAGCACGGTCGAGGCGGTATATACGCGCTCGTATGTCGCGGCAATCACGAGCGGCGATCCATTCGACAGCATCGAAGCATTTATGCGCCGGTTTGATTCCTACGCCGCTCAACCTAACTTTGATTTGGTTGTGGCTTATCGACATGATGAGCCTATTGGACAGACATGGGGATGGCCACTCACTGAACACACGCAGTGGTGGACGGGACTTATTTCTGAGCCCGAGCCTGACTTCACACACGAAGACGGCAATCGCACATTCGCTCTTTCTGAG
>JBOHFC010000134.1:0-2195 GCA_050701375.1 Pseudonocardiaceae bacterium | reverse complement strand
GCGGCAGCCCCTCCACCAGCGCTGCCGCCGCCACCGGCCCAGGTACCTGCACCGCGTATCGGGGCAGTCGTTCCCCCATCTGCCGGATCAGTGCAAGAAAGCGGTTCCTGCGACGGGGACTATTACCGCAACAGCGACGGCAAGTGCGTCCACCGACCCCAGGCGGCGGCCGCAGCACCAGCCGGTGCCACCGCGCGGTGCTCCGACGGCCAATACAGCTTCAGCCAACATCACAAGGGCACCTGTTCAGGCCACGGTGGCGTCGCCCAATGGCTATGACCGCAGTAGTTGTCGGTGACACCGCCGTCGATGGCAACCACCCTCAGTAGCGGCAGCGGAGCACGAGCATCGCCCTCGCCTGCACCCGCAATTTGCCGCCGGGGACGGCGTCGCGCTGCTTGCGGCGGGCGTTGGCCAGCAACGGATCGGTGGTATCCACGACCACCTCCCAGCTCCGACCATATCCCGAGTCGGGCAGGGTGAAGATGACCTGCCGGTGGTGGGCATTGATGAGGAGTAGGAAGGAATCGTCGATGATCCGTTCGCCGAGATCATCGCGTTCGGGGATGCCCCCGCCGTTGAGGAAGATCCCGACGCTCTTGGTGGCTGGGACGTTCCAGTCCTCCTCGCTCATCTGCCGCCCGTCGGGGCGCAGCCAGGCGATGTCCTCGATGTTGGAGCCGCGGATCGAACGGCCCTGAAAGAACCGGCGGCGACGGAACACCGGGTGATCAGCGCGCAGCCGGGCGAGTTGGGTGGTGAACTCGGTGAGGACCGAGTTCAGCCGCGCCTCGTCCCAGTCCACCCAGCTGATCTTGCTATCCTGGCAGTAGACGTTGTTGTTGCCTTCTTGAGTGCGGCCTAGTTCGTCTCCGTGGGAGAGCATCGGAACGCCTTGGGACAGTAAGAGGGTGGTCAGAAAGTTACGTTTCTGACGTTCCCGCAAGGCGATGATCTTGCCGACTTCGATGGGGCCCTCGACACCGCAGTTCCACGAACGATTGTGACTCTCGCCGTCGCGGTTGCCTTCGCCATTCTCGTCGTTGTGTTTGTGGTTGTAGGATACCAGATCGTTCAACGTGAAACCGTCGTGCGCCGTCACGAAGTTGATCGAGGCGATGGGGCGGCGACCGTCTGCTTCATAGAGATCCGATGAGCCGGTGAACCGCGAGGCGAACTCCGCCAACGTACCTGGTTCACCACGCCAGAAGTCCCGCACAGTATCGCGGTACTTGCCGTTCCATTCCGTCCACAACGGAGGGAAGCCGCCGACCTGGTAACCGCCCTCGCCGACGTCCCACGGTTCAGCGATCAGCTTGACCTGGCTGACCACCGGGTCCTGGTTCACCAGGTCGAAGAACGCCGACAGCCGGTCCACCTCGTGGAACTCCCTCGCCAGGGTTGCCGCAAGGTCAAAGCGGAACCCATCGACGTGCATGTCGAGCACCCAGTACCGCAGCGAATCCATGATCAATCGCAGCGATTCGTGATGCCGCACATTGAGACTGTTCCCGGTGCCCGTGGTGTCGTAGTAGTGTTTCTTGTCACCGTCGACCAGCCGGTAATAGGCCGGGTTGTCGATGCCTCGAAAAGACAGCGTCGGCCCGAGATGGTTGCCCTCTGCAGTGTGGTTGTAGACCACATCGAGAATGACCTCGATGCCAGCCCGGTGTAGCGTGCGGACCATGGCTTTGAATTCTTGCACCTGCTGACCCCGGGTACCGAAACAGGCGTAGTCGTTGTGCGGGGCGAAGAAGCCGATGGTGTTGTAACCCCAGTAGTTGGACAGCCCGCGCTCGACGAGCGTGGAGTCGTGCACGAACTGATGCACGGGCATGAGCTCGACCGCAGTCACCCCGAGATCACGAAAATGCTTGATCATAACCGGGTGCGCCAGACCGGAGTAACTACCGCGGACGTCATCAGGGATTCGAGGATGGCGCATCGTCATGCCCTTGACGTGCGCCTCATAGATCACCGTTTCCTGGTAGGGGATTCGCAGCGGCCGGTCGTCGGACCAGTCGAAGAATGGGTTGACCACGACCGAGGTCATCGCGTACGGCGCGGAGTCGGCGTCATTGTAGGAGTCCGGGTCACCGAACCGGTAGGCGAACAGGGCCTCGTTCCACTCGATGCGGCCGTCGATCGCCTTGGCATACGGGTCGAGCAGCAGCTTGCCCGGGTTGCACCGCAAG
>JBOHFC010000133.1:0-13216 GCA_050701375.1 Pseudonocardiaceae bacterium | reverse complement strand
CCGCCGCCGTACTGCCAACCGCCTGGGCACTGAGCAATACGAGCGCTGGCCGGATCGCCTTACCCCCGGTCACCCGTACCGGATGGCCGTGTTCGTCCCACCAGCCGAAGTGATAACCGGCGATGCGCAGCATCGAGGAAGGAAGTGTGTCGACCGCCCTTCGCAGGGCGGGTCCGACGAGGTCGCGGCTCCATGCGAGCACCTCGGGTGCCGACCGGCCTCCGGTCCTCACATCCACGGTGGTCACGGTTTCCCCCGTTCCCCTAGCGGCCGATTTCGACGTTCTCCAGGATTCCCAGTGCATTGGGAACCAGGACGGCCGTCGAATAGTAGGCGCTCACCAGGTAGGAAATGATCGCCTTGTCGTCGATGCCCATGAAACGGACGTTGAGTCCGGGCTCGACTTCCTCGGGAATCCCGGTTTGGTGCAGACCGATCACGCCTTCGTCTTCCAGGCCGGTGCGCATCGCGAGAATCGAGCTGGTGCGGTGCTCAGTGATGGGTATCTTGTTGCAGGGGAAGATGGGTACCCCCCGCCATGCTTGTATTTGGCGACCATCGACCTCGACGGTCGGCGAGTATATACCGCGACGATTACATTCCCGGCCGAACGCGGCGATCGTGTACGGGTGCGCCAGGTAGAACCGTGTCTTGCGGCGCCGGGCGAGGAGGGCATCCATGTCGTCCGGCGTCGGTGGCCCGGTACGGGTATAGAGACGTTGCTGAGCATCGACGTTGTGGAGCAATCCGAAGTCGAGATTGTTGATCAGCTCGTCCTCTTGCTTTTCTCGTAGCGCCTCGATGGTCAATCTGAGCTGTTGTTCAGTCTGGTTCATTGGATTGTTGTACAGGTCTGCCACTCGTGTGTGCACGCGCAGGATGGTCTGAGCCACGCTGAGTTCGTACTCGCGTGGTGTGAGCTCGTAATCGACGAAGGTGCCGCGCAACGGGTATTCCTGCGGATGATCTGCGCTGAGCTCGATGGCCGCCTCGCCGCGCTTATTCTGTGGTCGCCGGCGCTGGGTCCGGAACTGTTCCACGTGGGTCTGCAACGCCGCGGACCTGCTGAGCATCTCCTGGAATGCCTGAGCAGGTAAGGCCAGTACGGTGGCCGCGGTGGCTGCGGTGACGGTGAATGTCCAGGTGTCCTGCGACTCGACTAATTCGTCATCACCGAAGTAGTCGCCGTCGGCGAGTACGTCCAGGACCGTGTGCTCACCATATTTACCCGGACCGATCATGCTGACCTTGCCGCGGGCGATGAAGAAGACGTGATCTGCGGGTTGGCCCCTTTCGACCAGCGTGCTACCGGCCTCGAACTCCCGTTGCTCACACTGATCGGCCAGCGTTCGAAACACCTCAAGGTCATCAAAACCCCGCAGCACCGGCAACTCGCGCAGCTCTCCGGGAACGATGCGCACTCCGGCACCGGACGTGTCGAATGTCACCTGGCCATCGCCCACCGTGTAGGTCAAGCGTCGGTTCACCCGGAAGGTACCGCCCGAGGCCTCCACCCAGGGCAACGCCCGCAGCAGCCAGCGAGACGTGATCTCCTGCATCTGCGGCACGGACTTCGTCGTGGTCGCCAGGTTGCGAGCCGCTGCGGTGCTCAGACTCAATTGTGGCTGACTCGATTGTGGTTGCTCGGCAACATCAACGCCCGGATCCGTCACGGTCACCACGCACCCCACCAATCTCGATACACTCGGATATCGATGTCTCTATACGTCAGATCCGATCGGCGGCGATGAGCAAGTAGTGGAAGCTGCCCTCGCGGTACGCGGTCAGGAATGGGTCCTCTATCCCGGTGGCGACCGAGGACTCCGCCCGCAGTTCCCAGTACGGGATGGTGCTGGCGGTGAGATCGATGACATTGATCGGGACGAGGTGGTTGGCTGCCAGCGCCTTGAAATAGTCGCTGCGGGGGTGGATATTGCAGATGTAGTGCTCATCGATCCTACTGACCGCTTTGGACCGGCCGCCTGTCACATCGTTATAGCAACCGGTGATGCAGACATAGCGACCGCCGAACTCCAGCTGGCGGGCGTGCTCGGCGAAGAGCTCGAACAGGTCCACGTACATGGTGCTTTCGTTGTTCCAGATTCCCCGGAACGATCCCGTCTCGAAACCGGTGTCCAACATGTTGCGGAAATGGAACCGCACCTTGTCCGCGACACCTCGCTGCCTGGCCTGGTCGTTGGCGAACTCGACTTGTTGCTCCGAAATCGACACGCCGTCCACCTGGCAACCGAAACGTTGCTGGGCCATAATGCTGGTGCCACCGCGGCCACACCCGGCATCCAACAGGCGGTCACCCGGCGAGATACCGCCGAGGTGATCAAGAAGTGCGTTAGCCTGCACGGTCTCCAACCGGTGCATCTCGGCGATGATCCGGTCGTCGCGGCTGCCCCCCGAGCCCTCAGTCTCGGGGCCTTCCAGCACGGATGGGTCATAGGCGCCTATACCATAGTGGTGGTGGTATAAGCCGTCGATGTCACCGAGGCGTAGGTTGACCGGATCCTTCTCGTTGTTCCAGTACGACGCAACAGACTTCTGGTAGGCGGTGTGAACTACATTGGCGACGGTGGTCGTGGTCATGGTGACCTCCTTCTTCTTCTTGTCGGGCCGGGTAGCCGGGCAGTGCGGGGTCAGAGTGTCCGCCAGAACTCACGCTGTGCTCGCATCGTGATATCGCTCGGTGGTACTGAGCCATTCCCGGTCTCCGCCGAGCCAGGCCCATATGTTGGGCAAAGACACGGCGCACCCGCCGATCGGCGAACTCAAAGGACGGAAGCTCGTAGCCGGCAATCGGATCAACCAACACCATAGCGCTAACTCGTGACGCAGCCGGGCTACCCAGCCCTCGATGAACGTACCGGTTTTGTTACTTCGACTTTCTTGAGGGCCGCCGTCCTGAGGATTCCGAGGACTCCGAGGATCGCGGTGTCTGTCCATTTAGCGAAAGAGGCTCGTCGTCATGGTAAACTCCTACCTCGGCGTTCTCGAGGATACCGAGAGCATCCGGCACCATGACCGCAGCCGAGTAGTATGCGCTGACCTGATAGTGCATGATGGCTTGCTCGTCGATGCACATGAAGCGGACGTTCAAGCCGGGCTGGACCTCGTCGGGCAGCCCGGTCTGGTGCAGACCGATCACGCCTTGCTTCTCCAGCCCGGTCCGCATCAGCACAATGGAACTAGTCTGGTACTTGTCCACGGGAATCTTGTTGCACGGCAGCAGCGGGATGCCACGCCAGGCCGGTATCTTATGACCGCCCAGGTCGACGTTGTGCGGATAGATGCCCCGGTGGTTACATTCCCGCGCGAATGCGGCGATGGTCTTGGGATGCGCCAGCATCACATCCGGCTGTTTCCACACGGTGGCCAGCAGCTCATCGAGGTCATCAGGAGTGGGCGGCCCGGTGCGGGTGCTGATCCGCTGCTCCGGGTCAGCGTTGTGCAAAAGCCCGAAGTCCTTGTTGTTCATCAGCTCGTCTTCTTGCTTTTCCCGCAGCGCCTCGATGGTCAGCCGAAGCTGCTCTTCGAACTGGTTCATCGGGTTGTTGTAAAGATCCGCCACCCGAGTATGCACCCGCAGCACAGTCTGCGCCACACTGAGCTGGTATTCCCGAGGGTTGCGGGCGTAGTCGACATACGTTCCCCCCAGCGGGTGTTCCTGCTCATGACCCGCGCTCAGGTCGATTCGTTTCTCACCGTGTTCGTTCGCGGCTTCGGCGGCGTTGGCCAAGATGTGCTGGAACTTATCATAACTGTTCCGCAAAGCCCCGGACTCGTCGCGGTCCATCTGCCGCGCAAACTCCTGCTCGGACAACTCCAGTACCTTACATGGAGTGACCGCGGTGACCGTGTAGTCCCACGTGCTGCCGGATGTCACCAGGTCCTGGTCGCCGAAATAGTCACCGCCGTGGAAACTGTCCAGCACTGCCGGTTCGCCGTACTTACCCGGGCCGATCTTGTTTGCTTTGCCATGAGCGATGAGAAACATCCGATCGGACAGATCGCCCTGCTGCACAATGGGGGACCCGCGTTCTATATCGCGCAGCTCGAACGCCTCCGCCAGCTCCTCCAGCATGCTGCGATGATCCTTATGGTTAAGATCACGAAGCATCGGCAACTCACAGAGCTCAGCCCAGATGGGCTTGATGTGCTCGTCTCCGTTCATGGTGAACTGGATCCGGCCGTCCCCCAGCGTAAAACTCGCTCGGCGGTTCACCCGGAAAGTCCCACCCACGGCCTCCACCCACGGCAGCACCCGCAGCAGCCAGCGCGAGGTGATCTCCTGCATCTGCGGCTGGGACTTGGTCGTCGTCGCCAAATTACGGGCAGCTTCCGTGGCCAAACTTCGCAACTGTCGCGGTTGACCATTCTGCGGCGGCTGACCATTCACCGGTGCTTCCGTCTGCGTCGATTCAGTCACATCACACCACCGATCTTTTCCGTACCGATCCCACAGCAGGACAATTACTGAAAGCCATTAGCGTCATCGTTACGACACTCTAGGGGATCACCCCACAAGGCGACATCCGTAGAAGCTACGGACCCTGATTGGTGGATATCCTTGCCGACGCCGACCTGCCAGGCTGTGGCATATTCAGTGCGTTCGCGCGTACTCCAAGGCCCGACCACCGCGAGACTGTGAGGAGTTGTCCGGATGACGGACATTGTTCCCACCGCCGAGGCGCCCCCCCTGATCGACCCGCCGTCGCACCGCGACTGTCCGGTCCCGCCGGGCCCGGACGGGGCGCTAGTCGCCGCGGTCGGGGCTGGCCCGTCGGGGTTGGGCACCTCCGCGGCTCACCTCGCGCGTGAACTCACCCTGGCCAGCGGACCCGGCTCCGCGTACCTGGAACGCCCCTGGGGGGACGGCACGGCCGCGCCGCTGTACGTCCCGGCGGTCGAGCGGGTGGACGACGCGCTGGCCGCCGAGGTCGACGACCGGCTAGTGCTCTGGGCCAAAGACTGCGGCTTCACCGATGACGAGGCCGATCTGATGCGCCAGGCCGGGTTCGGTCGGCTGGCAATGCTCACCCACACCGATACCGATGATCCCGACCGCCTGCTGATCGCCGCGCAGCTCAACGCCGCGTGGTGGGCCGCTGACGACCTGTACGCCGACGACAGCGACATGGGCGCCACCCCAACCGAGCTGCCGCCCCGGCTGGCCCTGGTGATGGCCGCGATGGACCCGGTGGCCCCGGCCGGCGAGTTCTCCGTTCCCCTGGACCAGGCCCTGCGCTCCGACTTGGTATTGGTAGCGCTCAATTCCGGGATCGAGCACCTGACCCGCCACGCCAGCCCCGCACAGGTGCAGCGAGCCTGCTACGCGACCTTCGCCATGTTCGTCAGCTGGAACAGCTACGCAGCCTGGCGGTTCACCGGCGACTACCCGCCGGCCTGGGAGTACCTCGCCGCCCGTCAGCACGACAGCTTCTACACCTCGATGACGCTGATCGACGCGGTCGGCGGCTACGAACTAGACGCCAACCTGTATTACGAGCCGCGAGTCCGACGCGCCCTGATGCAGGCCGGCACCGCCTCGGTAATGGTCAATGACCTGCACTCGGTGACCAAGGACGCTGTCGACGACAAGCCGGTGTGCAACATGGTCTTGCAGATCGCCACCGATCGGCAGTGCTCGGTCGAGGAAGCCATCGCGATCACCGTCGACCTACACAACAACCTGGTCCGGGATTTCCAGGCCACCCACCGCAGCCTGCTCCCCGTGCCGTCGCCGCAGCTCCAGCGGTTCCTGCGCGGGGTGCGCGCCTGGATGGGCGGCGGCTTCGAATGGCACGCCACCAACCCCCGCTACCGGAGCTGACCCGCGCGCAGGCCTGTGGGTGCCGAAAACCTCGGCTCCGTCACGCGACCTGCTGATATTCGTTGATCAAGCCTCCGAGCAGGCGGATGCGTCGCACTTGCTGTGGTGGTCGTCCGGGGCGTTTTCGAGCCCGTCGGGTGGTCATTTTGTCCTTTAGCGTTGTGCGGTTGAGGTGTTGAGACGGGCCATGAATTCACGGTTGGTCGTTCGGGCGGCGTGGACTTCTTGGTCGCGTTCTTCGAGTTGGAGACGCAGATCGACGCTTTATTGTTCGAGCCTGCCGATTTGCTGTCTGAGCCGCGCGAGGTGATCTCCTGCATCTGTGGAACGGACTTCGTCGTCGTCGCCAGGTTACGGGCAGCAGCCGTGGCCAAAGTCAACTGTGGCTGTCCATTCTGCGGTTGCTGACCATTTATGCTCGTGTCCACCTGCGCCGTGTCACGACACACACACCACCAATCTCTGTTCGCGCTGGCCGGAAGAATAAAGTCGTCAGGGAGCGCGGCCGCCGTACTTGCGGAAGCCGCCGGTTATCGATAACACCTGCGACGAATCGTAAGGAGCACCGGCTTGCGCCGTGATCCGTAAACTACGGACTTCGCTACTGTCCGGGAGTTAACCCCAGCTCAGCGCGACGGAGCACGAGTTGCTGCTTGGAGGCGACGCCGAGTTTGGTGTAGCTGCGGGCGAGGTGGGTCTCGACGGTGCGCACCCCGATGTGCAGCCGGCTGGCGATCTGCGGGGCGGTGTAACCGCTGGCGGCCAGTTCGGCGACCTGTCGTTCTCGCCTGGTCAGCGAGTCCGGACCGGATACCGCCGCGGTGGTGCATCGTGGTTGCGACTCGAGCCCGCGCAGCAGCGTACGGGCATCATCGCGGCGGACGACGGCGCCGCAAATGTCGAACGCCGCGATGGCCTCGTGCAACACGTCCCTGGCTGCCCCGCGGTCGTATCCTCGGACCGCGGTGGCCTGGGCGACCTGGGCGCGGGCCGCGAGCAGCGCATATCCGCGGGAGTTAAATCCGTCGACAGCGCGCAACGCTACTGCCGCCGCCTGCTCGCGGTGACCGCGGCCGATCAGTGCCCACGCCGTGGCGAGCAGGTGCAGCGCCTCATGCAGGGGCGAGCCGGTGCGGCGGGCGGTGCCGTGCGCCGATGCCGCGGCCCTGGTCGCGGCGGCACAATCCCCGGCGGCCACCATGACCTCGGCGAGATCGGCCAGAACGAACCCCCGCAGTGCCCATGCGTTCATCGCCGCGTAGCAGTCGAACGTCCGTTGAAGTGCGGCTGCTGCGGCGGCCAGCCGGCCCTCGACCCTGGCCACCACGCCCTGTGCCCACCAGTACAGCGGCTCGAAGACACCGAGAGTCTTACTGTTGCGGCGCGTCATGACGTCGAGATCTCGATGGGCCTCGAGAAGCTGGCCGCGCTCGGCCGCCGCCATCGCCACCCGGCCTGCCAGCCGGACCGGCAGGCAGGCCCGGACTGCCGGATCGGCGCCTTCGCACTGTCGTGCATGCGCCGCCACCATCGTCAGGTCCCCGGCGACCAACTCGATGAACGCGCCGCATCCGCTGAGCATCGGGTCATGTTGGGTGCGCAGTGCGGCAGCCTGCGCCCATCGCGAGCGCGCCGAGATCAGGTGACCTCGGCAGGCATCCAACGAGGCAAGCAGGGCCAGGCTCTGAGCTGCCCAAGACGGCCGAGCCGCCGCGGTACCGAGCTCGACACCGCGCAGGAGCACCTCCTCAGCCGCGTCGAAACGACCTTGCCAGCCCAGCGAGTGCCCCAACGCGGCGAGTGCCTCCGCGACCGCGCGTTGATCCCCCACCCGCTGCGCCTCGGTCAACTGCTGTCGCGCTGCTTGCTCCTCTCCGCGTAGGTCCCCGTTCCAGCCGAGGATCTTGGCCAACTCGACTGCAGCCGTCCGGCCGGCTCGCGCATGGCCGACCCGCCGGCACAGCGCTAGGGCTTGGCGGCACTCCCGTTCTCCGGCATCGAGATCACCCGCGCCGCACGCGAACAAGCCCGCGAGCCATAGCCGGACGGCTACCTGCCGTTTCAGGTCAGCTACTCCGGCGAGCAGTTGCCGCATCCGTCGCACCGCAGCGATCTCGACCACATGGTGCTCGGTGCGATCGACGATGCCCCAATTCGACTGCTGGGACAATGCGTCAAACACCCCAAGCCAGCGAGCGTCGCCGATCGGCAACAGATCCTGCAGTGTCGAGACGATCCGCCACACCTGGGCACTAAGACCGCGCGCAACGGCGTGCACAGCCATCTCGATCAGCGCGTCGATTGCCTTGCCGTCCCCGGCCTGCGCAGCACAGAGATAGTGTGCCGTCGCCGCGTCGGTCCGTCCGCACGCGCGCAGCGTTGCAGCCCACCGCCGGTGCATCAGATGTCGCCGGACGCCACACATGCCGGTATAGAGCACCTCACGGGTGAGCCGATGGGTGATCTGATAACTCAAGGCGGCGCCGGTCCGCTGTTCGACGATCATCCCGCAGCGCACCAGCCGCTCCAGGGCGAGCGCGACGGCCTCGATCGGCTGCCCGGTGATCTGGACGAGGTCGCCGACACAGACCTGGTCGCCGGCGCCGGCGAGCAACTCGACGAGGGCCACGGCCGGGGGATCGAGCCGGGCCACCTCGGTTCGCACCCAGCGGACCAGTCTCTCCGGTACCCGGTCCAACGCCGGCGCCCGTAGATCCGCGCCATTGTCGACCAGCGCTTCCAGCAGCCCGGCGGCGATCCGGGGATTGCCCTGTGAGCGGGCCATCAGCCAGTCCACTAGGGCATCCGGCACGTGGTCTGGTCCTAGAATGTCTGCAGCCAGCGCAGCGACATCAGCCCGGGAGAACGGCGCCAGCTTAAGCCGGCGGATCAGTGCCTCCTGTTCGACGATCCGTAGCACCTCATTGGCGATCCGGTGTCTGGCCAGCTCAGCCGGCCGGGCGGTGACGACCACAAACACGCGGCTGTCTGGACATTCCCACGCCAGGCGCAGCAGCATCTCCCACACCGCGTCATAGCTCTGATGAGCATCGTCGACCAGCACGATAACCGGCCGGTCAGCACTCGCCTTGGCGAGCAGACCCGGGATCCATTCGATGAGATGGTGCCGCAGCGCCTTGGCGCACGAGGCCGGGTCGTGCTCGACCTCGCCACGGCGCGCGAGCGGCGGAAGGCCACCAAGCCCACTGCCGCACGCCCGGCATGCCCCGCCAGAGCTCACGTCGTCGGCATGCAGGCCGAGGGCGGCCGCCCAGGGGGCGAATGGCGGGACATCCCCGAGAGGAGAGTTCCGCGCAATCAGCCCAACCGCCCTCTCGCCGCCGCGCGGCAGCACCTCGGCCGTCAGCCAGGTCTTGCCCAGTCCGACCTCGCCGAGCACCAAGGCCACTCGCAGCTCGCCCGCTGCACTGCGCTGCCGCTCGGCTCGCAGCGCAGCGAGCTCGCGGACGCGTCCCGGCACGAGACGTCGGGTGCTTTCGAGCCTGTCAATAACCCTGGCCATCGTCAAGCCGCCACAGTCACATCGAGATTGACTACATCGAGATTGACTACATCGAGATTGACCTGAGTAATCGGTCGACAACGAAAGAGTGATTCGTGCTGGCTCACGCTTATGCCGCCAATCCGTAAGCTCTGAGCTACGAAAAGACTGCTAGATACGCTGCTGCGATGAGCCTGTTCGTTCAGGTGGGTCGCCTAAGCATGGGCATTGGGCGACTCCTCGCCACCTCCTCCCGGATAGCCTGCCACGCCATATTTCAAATCGTTGGCTAACCTCGTTGTTCGAGTCACTTGATAAAGTATCGCGCCGCGGACGTGTTGGCGCGTGAGCCAGTGAGGTTCACTCGAACGCGGTTGCGCGCTAACCGTGGGTATACACTCGTCCGCAGTGCTGGTGCTGCGACCGCCGTCGGAGACCAAGGTGTCCGGGGGCGACGGGGCGCCACTTCGGCTTGTCCGGCTGTCCTATCCCGAGATCACGCCGAGTCGCCGGAAACTGATCGAGGAGCTGGTAGCGCTAGCCGGGGACGCGCCTGCTGGGCTTGCCGCGCTGGGGCTGTCCGGGCGTCAGTCCGGCGAGTTGGAACGCAACGCCGGCCTGTGGAACGCGCCGACACTGCCCGCGGTGCGGCGCTACACCGGCGTCCTCTATGCAGCGCTGGACGCAAGCTCGCTGCGGCCGGCGCAGCGGGCCCGGCTGGCGGTGGCGTCCGCCCTGTTCGGGCTGCTCGCTGCGGACGATCTCGAGCTTGTGCACCCGCTCGTCGTCGCCGATCTGCCGAAACGCGTCCTCGAGTGAGTCGAAGTGGCCGAAGTCGTCGGCGAACGAGGACTCGAATGGTTTGCTATCTCATTCGGGATTTCGGCGACCATGGTCATGCGATCGCCTGTGGTAACCAGAAGAACTTGATCTGCGGTTGTAGTTGGACAGGATCCCGGGCGGCAATTCCATACCGGCGCCGCGGCGACTCCAGCGTGTCGGCCTGCGCCCGTTGCAACTCTTCATGCGTTAGCCGGGGCGGCCGTCCAGGTGCGGTCGCGCTCACTGTCCCCTGGTCAGCCATTGCAATCATCCCCTGCCGCCCCAAGCTCGAACCGTAGTGTCGCTAGCCCAGCATGTCCGCGACAACCGATGGGGCGGCGTCGGTGGATGTCTGTTGCTGGTCGCCGGTCACCATGTTGCGGATGGTGACCGCGCCGGCCGCCCACTCGTCGCGCCCGACGATCACCGCGACGCGGGCGCCGGACTTGTTGGCCCGGGCGAGTTCCTTGCCTAGTTTCCTGATCTCCAGCGGGGTGCTGGTCCGCAGACCGGCCTGGCGCAGGCTGCGGGCAACCTGCCGGGCGGCCTGTGCCAGCGTCTCATCGACCGGAATGACCGCGACGTCCACTTCGCTGCGAGGTGCGGGAAGCAAGCCATGGGTGCCCAGGAAATCCATCAAGGTGACGTCGCCCATACCGAAACCGATACCGGGGATCTGCCCGGCGCAGAACAGTCCGACCAGGTTGGCGTAGCGACCGCCGCCGAACAGCGAGCGGCGATTCTCCAGGCTGGTGTCGAATATCTCGAAGACTGTTGACGTGTAGTAGTCGAACCCCCGTACGATCAGCGGATCGAACTTGATCAGATCACCGGAGCTGCTGTCGAGTACACGCATCAGAAGTGACTGCTCGCGTGCCTCGCCGGGGAGGTCGTCAAGGAGGGCGTCCCCGGCGCTGAGGATCTCGCCCAGCCGATGGAACTGCTTTTCCGTCAAGCCCAGCTCGGCGGCTTGCTGGGCCAGCGTGTCTTGCGGGTATTTCTCCCACCGGTCGATGAGCGCGCTCACCTCACGGACCTGATCGGCTGGCACTTCGACCATCGTCGTCAGGATCGCATTGAGCAGAACCCGGTCACTTGCCCGCAGCACCCACATGTCAGGCGACGCTGTCAGGCCGGCCATCATGTCGTGAATCAGTTCGAAGATCTCGATTTCACAGGACGGGCTGTCCGACCCGAACACGTCGACGTTGATCTGCCAGTGCTCACGAACCCGGCCACGCTGCGGGCGCTCGTAGCGGTGGCAGTTCGGGTGGCTGTACCAACGCACCGGGAACGGGAGCTTGCCGGCGTTGCCCGCGATGATCCGGGCCACCGACGGGGTCATCTCCGGGCGCAGGGCCAACCGCCGCTCGCCACGGTCGGTGAGGGTGTACAGCTGCTGCTCGACGATCTCGCGGCTCGACTTCGCCTCGTAGATCTCGACCGGTTCCAAGATCGGGCCGTCGTAGCGCAGGTAGCCGTACCGTTCGATCACCTCATAGAGCCGCTGGAAAACCTGAGTCCGGACACTCATCTCCGCGGGTAGGAAGTCACGGGTACCACGGTAGGGCGCGGTCGGCAGGTAGTCAGCCACGGTAGGAGAGCGTAGGCGCAGCTCGCTACGACGCGTCCTGGTGGGCGGCACCGACGGTGAGTCGGTCGTGCCCGAACCCTTCCGCCGCCCACTCGGTCAAGGGCCCGAGGTCCCCGGTCGTCTCGCCGGTCGCCGCCGGGGCGCGGAGTCCCGATCGGACAAGGTAATCAGAGCGTGCCCGGGCCGTCAGGATGTTGCGGAGCCGGCTCAGTGCCCGGTGCTGCGCCACCCGGACCGCACCCGGCGTCGAGTCCACCGCCTCGGCGGTCTCCTCCGCGGACAGCCCGACCACGACCCGCAGGATGAGCACCTCACGCTGCCGTTCGGGCAAGTTGTTCAGCAGTTTGGCCATCCGCCCGGTGACCTCATTCTGCAGTACTTGTGCCTCCGGGCCGTCGGCCAGTTCCGGGGTATCCGGCAGTTCCGGGACCAGATCGGCGCGATTGCGCGCCGCGTTGCGGTGCGCGTCGGCTACCTTGTGCGAGGCGATGCCGTAGACGAAAGACAGAAACGGCCGGCCCTGGTCGCGGTAGCTGGGCAGGGCCGTGAGCACCGCGAGACACACCTCTTGGGCTACGTCATCCGCCGAAGCGAACGTCTTCTCCTGGCCGCCGACGCGAGCCCGGCAGTACCGCAGCACCAGGGGGCGGACCCAGCGGAGAACCCGCTCGACCGCATCTCGCTGACCGTTGACGGCAGCCGCGACGAGTACGGCGAAGTCGCCTTCGACGGTGTTGGCGGGCTCGCTGCGAGAAGAAGAAGGTGCAGTGAAACGGCTGGCTTCGGAGATGTCGATAACGGATTGACGCAGCGTCGCGATATCAGTCCATGGAGTTGAGCGGTTCACTGAAGGAGAACCCGCGGTGGGGATGGTCTCGGAGTCCTGTGGCGTTTTGAGCAATGCAACGTTACCCACGGTTGTGCTCACCATCCCGTCCCCTCGTTACGGTGACCGCAGATCACCCGACCTGAAGACCAGTGCTTGCTGGCGCACAATATGCCGCACTCCGGTGGGCCGGTCATCCCATCTACAGATCATCTTCTGGGTACCCAAGGCCCGGCAGGACCACTACCTCAGATGAGGTAGTGCGGATGACTTCTACACCTGTGGGATAAGCGCACCGAGGTCAGCGGGCTCGCCCTATGTGCACGCTCCTCCTAGCAGCGCGCGCACCGCTCCCGCGCTACTGCCTCTGGTTGGTCACTGTCGGCGAGCCGGGGCGGGGAGTGCTGTCAAAGAGTTACGTACCAACTACCGATTGACGCGTGACCTGCCGGCTAGGCACAGTGGCTGTGCTAAGTCAGTGGCTGTGCTGAGTCAACAACCTTGCCTAGGTGGCTGGTGTTTTTCGCGTGTCGGTGACTCGGTGGCGCGGACCGCTCTGGAATGATGATCATGTGACGTTGGGTCGGGCGCCGAGACAGCGAGACTTGTTGCGGTCGACGGTGGAGTTCT
>JBOHFC010000132.1:0-8826 GCA_050701375.1 Pseudonocardiaceae bacterium | reverse complement strand
GCTGCGGAGCACCGCCGTGACCAGCACGAACACAACACTTTGCGCTTCAGCGCAGCTTCGGGAGTCCCGGGCCAAGAGTCCCGTGAGTTCAGCGAAAGTGAAGGTTCCTCGCCGGGAACCCAAGGGTTTGTTGCCGCTAGGCGCGGGGCTCGGCCCTTGGGTTCGTGGTCAACCCGAAGTGTCGCACTCGAGTTGGTTCTGCAGGAGTTGGCGGGCTGCGGTGGCGTAGCGGATCGCGGTCTTGTCATCGAGTCCGAACATGACCGCGAGGTGCAGGGGGTCGGGTCCGTGGTTGAGGGCCTCCTCGAGTTGGCGGTCGACCCGGAGGCGTTCGAGAGTCGCGGTGAGGTTGCGGACGGCGTTGGTGACCCAGAGTTTGCCGACTGGGCCGAGTTCCAGGGCGGTCTGCTGGGTGAGCAGGAGGTGTGGGTTGGCGGTGTTGGGCCAGCGGGTCCTGCGGTGGTTCAGCCAGTCGAGGATCGCCTGGTGGGTGAGCTCGTCGAGCGGCCGGGCATGCCCGGTGATGAGGATGCGCCGGTTGCCGAGGTCGACGTCATCGAGCAGGAGGTCGCGGATGGCTTTGGGGCGTGCGGCGTGGACTGCGGCCAGGGCGAGGATGAGCCGGACCGCTGGTGTGGTCGCGGTGGTCACCGCCTCGGTGATCTCGTCGGGCTTCAGCGGCTGGATGATCTTGTAGTCCTGGCGGCCGACACGTATCCGCGCCGTCGGGTCGTGGAAGATGGTGCCGGTCTTCTTGCAGTGCCGGAACAATGACCGTAGCGCGACGATACGGCTTTCGCGTTGCTTGCCGTGGACGTTGTCGCTGACGGTGAGGATGTCGTCGCGGGTGACCTCGCGCAGGTGATGGTGGCGGGCCGACCAGTCACGCAGGGCCGGCCGGATCTCGTTGAGGTAGGTCCGCATCGTCTGTGGGGCGTGGGGCTGGTTGCGTGGTCCGCCGTCACGCAGCAGCCGTTGCCATGCCTCGACATCGCGACGGATTCCGGGGGCGATGCCGGCGAGCTTGCGCGAAAGCCACCGTTCGAAGACCGGCACCCGGTCGTCGTCGAGCAGGCCGATGTGGTCGAGGACCTCGACGGTGCGCTCGACGCTGAGGCCATGGGCGCGCAGCGCGGGGAACAACTCGCTGTGACGGACTTGCTCGCCCTCGATGTGGTGGGACAGCAGGATGACCAAGGCGCGGTCGACGTCGCTGGCCACCCCCTTGGTCCACCCACGGGCCTCGCCGAGCCGCCGGGCGTTGTGCTGCGCCCACAGCAGCCACGGGTTGGACAGGTCGGCCTGCCTACCGCGGTTGAAGCGGGTGAAATCCCGTGGGGCGTCAAATAAGCGGAGCTGGATGTGCCCGGTCGCTGGGTTGGCCGCCGGGGCGGGCATCGGTCGGGGGTGTACGGGTCGGCGTCCCCGCTTGCCCAGCCGTGGGCCGGGCTGGCGCGGCTTCTGCATCCAGGCGAAGAACAGCTGGTGGCACTGGACTCGCTCCAGGTAGGGGCCGAGGACGGTGACCTGGCCCTTGGCGTCCAGGCTGGCCTGGCACCAACACAGCCGGCAGTAGTCCTTCTTCAACGGGACGATCCGTCGGCAGCCAGCGCACTGGCCGGCCTCATGGTTCTGGGCGAAGGAGTAGCAGGCGCTGCAATATCGGCCGGGCAGCAAGCCCCACGCGAAGCAGGTCAGGCAGCTGGCCGGCGGCTTGCGGCTGGACAGTAGACGGGTGTGGACCATCAGGCTGGCGGCAGCGACCGGCCATCGCGGCGCTTGGGCGCTACCGCCGACGCCGCGACCGCGGAAGATCGGGGTAGTGCCTCCTCGGCTCCGAGCCTGCGGACCTTGTCCGGCTCGGGGATGAGCACCTCGCCGATCTGGCAGCCGAGCACGGCGCAGATGACGTCGAGATCCTCTAGCTTGATACTGGCCGGCTGCCCGGACCACAGGCCGGACATCTTCCCGGCGCTGATCGCTAGGCCGTGCTCGGCGAGTTGTCGCTGGAGCTCGCTAGCCTTCCAGATGCCGCGGTTGGCGGCAGTCAGTCGCAGGTTCCATCTCATGGCAGCAGTCCTTCCAGGCGTTGCGCGGCGCGTTGCTGCCCGGCGATCCAGGCGTCCTCGACACGGGTGCGGTGGACATGGATGTAGTTCATGGTCGTGGCGACCCAAGCGTGCCCGAGGGCTTCTTGGATCGAGATCAAGTCCATTCCGGACAGATAAAGCTGACTGGCGCAGTAGTGCCGCAAGACGTGCGGGGTGAGCTTGTCCGCCCAGGCCGGAAGGTGCGCGACGGTGGCCTCCGCGAGACCGGCGCGCGGGGCGTCGTCGCCGACCCGGCGGCAGGTGCCGTCGGCGTTCTTGCGCTCCGAGGGGAACAGCGGGGCGCTGGGCCGGGTGTGGTCGGTGTCGAAGTGGCCCCAGACGTCCTCGATGAACCACCGCAGCGCCCGGCCGGCGCCGTTGATCAGTGGCACCATCCGCTCACGCGGCCCACTGCCCCGTGAGCCCTTGCCGTGGCGGATGTGCAGTTTGCCGAACCGGCCGAGGTCCCACTTGATGTCGTCGAGGTCCAGCCGGCAAGCCTCGTTGATCCGCAAGCCGACCTCGGACATCAAACGGGCGGCGGCGTAATTGCGGGCGGTGGGGGCGAACTTCCGGCAGGTCGCCAGCTCCTCGCGTCAGCCGGCGAACAGCGCGCCGACCTCGGCCTCGGTCGGCGGGATGCGCAGCGCGGCGTCCTTGGCCCCGCGCGGGCGGTTCATCTCGTCAATCGGGCACTCGACCACCCGGCCAGTGAGCTGGTGGATCTCGACCTTGTGCCGCAACTCGAGGAACTGGAAGTACGTGCTCAGCGCCTGCGCCCGCGCCAGTCGAGTGCTCTTCGCCGAGTGCCGTACGACCTTGCCGAAGTACGCGTCAGCGTCACCAGGTTCCATGCCCCACAGCGGTTTACCGAACCAGGCCCGCACCTGCTCCAGATGCCCGACATCCCCCCGGATCGTCGAGTCGGCCAACCCTGCCGACGCTCGGGCGAGCACGAACCCGGCAAGCACGTCGGTCTCGAACTCCGCCAGCTGCTCCGGGTCCGCCGGCGCCCGCTGCTCGCGCAGGTCCCGCACCACCGCCAGGACCAACCCGAGCCTCCTCACCTTCGGACTGACCGGGGATCAGTCGGACTAGGTGAGAACTCTTCAAAAATCCCGAGGTTACGTCACCGGGCGGGAAGGCACTCCAAGGAAGAAGAACCCCCTGGCCAGAAGGACAGACCCTCATCGAGTCTCAGCGGAACTCACGGGATGTCGCACACTAGGGAAGATCGCGGGAATGGGCCTGGCCGGCAGGCGGTACGCGGTGATCATCGACGAGGCACACACCTCGCAGGGTGGCGACTCCGCGATCCGGCTCAAGCAGGCCCTCGGAGTGAACGCGGCGCGGGAGGACGACGAGGACGAGGCGACGTACCTGACGCGGGTGCGCGGCAAGCAGCCGAACCTGTCCTACTTCGCGTTCACCGCCACCCCGAAGTCGCCGACGCTCAAGCTGTTCGGCACCTTCGACCCGGACCGGGTCAACCCGCACACCGGCGAGCAGGGCATGTACGTGCCCTTCCACGTCTACTCGATGCGCCAGGCCATCGACGAGGGCTACATCCTCGACGTGCTGGCCAACTACATCACCTACGACACCAAGTGGCGGCTGCGCAACGCCGCGGTCGAGCAGCAGGACTCGCGCATCGCCAACCCCGAGGTCGATGAGGCCAAGGCCCAGGCGAAGCTCGTGCGCTACGCCGAGCAGCACCCGACGTCGCTGGCCCAGAAGGCGAAGCTGATCGTCGATGACTTCCGCGACAACAT
The DNA here is from genome assembly GCA_050701375.1 of Pseudonocardiaceae bacterium. Lineage (GTDB taxonomy): Bacteria > Actinomycetota > Actinomycetes > Mycobacteriales > Pseudonocardiaceae. The sequence continues at coordinate 4,964 of JBOHFC010000132.1, read as the reverse complement.
CGCCGGGCGCCTGGGCGGGCGGGCCAAGGCGATGGTCGTCACCGGCGGCCGTCGGCACGCGCTCGATCTCTACCAGGCCATCCGCCGCTTCGTCGCCGAATCCGGGCACGCGGATCTCGGCGTGCTCGTGGCTTTCTCCGGGCAGCTGAAAGACGACGCCGGTCTGGAGTTCACCGAGGCGCAGCTCAACGGCTTCCCGGAGGGCCGGCTGCCAGGGATGTTCGGCTACACCAAGGCAGACGACCCGCAGGCCGCAGCTCGCGGTCAGGACGAGTACCGGCTGCTCGTCGCCGCAGAGAAGTACCAGACCGGCTTCGACCAGCCGCTGCTGTGCGCGATGTACGTCGACAAGCCACTCACCGGGGTGACGGCGACATCAAGCCGGCCAACGTGATGCTCGTCGACGGCGGCTTGGTGAAGGTGCTCGACTTCGGCATCGCCATCCTGCGTGGCGCGGGAGCCCCACTGACGCTAGCCACGAATCCGCATGAGGAGCAGTAGGCGTCCAGGTATGATCTGGGTATGAGCTTCGCTCGTATCACGATCAGCATTCCAGAGCAGATCGCTGCCAAGGCCCAACGAGCGGTGGAGTCGGGCCAGGCCGAGAGCGTGTCAGGGTATTTCACCGGGCTGGCAGAGCGGGAGCCTGACTGGGCGGAGGCGCGTGCGGCGCTGGACGAGATGTTCGCAGAAGCTGGTGGAATACCAGAGGACGACCGGCGCTGGGCACGCTCAGTGCTCGGACTCGACGACAATGGCCCAGGGTGAACATTGTGGTGCTGGACGCCGGCGCGATCATCGCGGTTGAGCGTCGGGACACCCGGATGCTCGCTCTGGCGGACGAGCTCAACAGAGCCCGGCGAATCGGCCACGTCCCCGCCGGTGTGGTGGCACAGACCTGGCGCGGTTCAGCCCGTCAGCATGCGACGGTGCGGATGCTTCGTGCCGAGGCAGTCCGCGTCGATCCGCTCTCGGAGGATGTGGCGTACCGCTTGGGGTTGTTGCTCGCCAAATCCGGCACGTCGGATGTCGTCGATGCGCACGTGGCGCTTCTCGCGCGCCGCCTGCACGCGACCGTGCTGAGCTCCGATCCCGATGACCTGACGGCGCTGGATCCCAGCCTCACAATCGTCACCGTCTGAGTCCTCACCAGCTGGCTGCGGCCTCGACGTGCGCCATGTACTGGAAGTTGCCGTCGCCCACTGAGCTGCTCAGGGCGCGTGGCTGCTTAGCCGCTTCCTGCCGGGCGACAGTCCGTACCAGCGGTGCCACGACGGCGGGACGTACGCCCAGCGTCTGGGCGATCTGCTTCCGGGTTCGTCCACCCGCGCGTAGCTCCCGCACCTTGCTGAGCAGATCACTGTCGACCATCATGTCCGCTGTCACATTCGAGGCCTATCAGACAGGCGGGGTCTGCGGGCGCGACACGCGGGAGAGGAAGCATGGGCAGCGCGAAGCTGGAACAGCGCGTCGAACGGGCGGCTGAGGCGGTGCTCGCGGAGCAGCGCTATGTCACGGCGATCGACGTGTTCCTCGGTCTCGGCTGACTGGTTCCCCCGCACCTGGACGAGTGGCGGCAGGACCGGGTTCAGTGTCTGGAACGGGTCGTGCAGGCCAGCCTGACCAAGCTCTCGACCGCCATGCGAGTGTTCCGCCAGTGGGCGCAGCGTCGCGGACTCGAGCCCAGCGAGACCGGCTACGTGGCCAGGACTCGGGACCGCAGGACGCTGCGCTTCAGCGTCAGCGGAGCGCCGGAGATCGAGCGTGCGTACCGGACGCACTGGGTGTCCCCCGAACTGTCCGCCGCCAAGCGCGAACGGCTCGCCGAGCGCCAGAGCCGCCCGCCTGACCTCGTCGTCATCTCGCCGCTGAAGGACTGGACCTGCACGACCCGTTCCGGAACCGGCGATTTTCTGATCATGCAGGAGATCGGCCCGGTCTGCCTGACGTGCGCGAGCATGGATCACCTGGTCTTCCTGCCCGCAGACGCCGCCGGGGTCACCCGGCGCGCCCACCGGGCCAGCGAGCTGTCCGCGGTCGTGGTCCGTTTCAGCCGTAGCCGCAAGCGCTACGAGCGCAAAGGTCTGCTCGTCGAAGCCGCCGCGCTGGCCCAGGCGCAGCGGGTGCATGACGAATCCGACTGAACAGCTTTCGGGGCCCTACCAGATCGCTGCTCGGAAACCGTCGGTGTCAGGTGATATCCCAGCGCGTTACATGCCTTGTCGTCATAGGACGAGAAGAACGTGTGGAGGTCCGTGAGCATCTGCTCGAACGACGCGGCCGCGAACAGAATCGGCTGGTAATGCGTGATGTCGTAGTCCTGAGCCGCCATGGCGAGAAGATCCCACGGCCGGATTTCCGCATCGCGGAACACTTCGATTTCACCGTAGGACGAAAGAAGGCCTGCACCGTAGGCCTTCACCGCGCCGGCCTCGTGGACCACGCCGAACTCAAGCGTAAACCAAAAGATTCGGCTGAAGACTTCGAGCGAAACGTCGGTCGTGGCGCGTAGCGATGCCCGCCCGGCCGCCTCGTAAAGGTCCGCGAACACCGGGTTGGCCAGCATGTTGGCGTGTCCGATGATCTCGTGGACGATGTCCGGCTCCGGTGTGTAAAAGGGCGCCGAATGGTGGCGGACGTACTGCGTGGACAGGAACGTCCGCTCCGCGAGAGACCCGTAGAAGATCCGGGTCGGCACGAGACCGGGCACTGGGCTGATGCGGAAGCCAGTCAGGCCGCGGACCCGCTCGTCAACCTCCCGTAGCTGTGGCACCCGCGTCGTCGGAAGCAGGAGTCGCTCTGCGCCGAGGAGATACGCGGCGCACGCGTACTTGCGGTGCTTGCCGGAGAGCCTGGCGGACACGATCCGCCAGGCCTCGTCCTCCTCGCCGGTGTAGGTGACGTCTGGGATCGGCTCGCCGAGCCGGTGGGCGGCGCCGATCTCGGCGATCCGAGCCCGCCGCGCGCGGTACGCCGGGTCGCTGAAGCCGGGGTGATCCGCGGGTAGCTCGAACCTGGTAGGCGCGATCGACACGGACATGGCAAGAGCCTGCGCCGGGAGGAACGATTGCTCAACATCGGACCCAAGAAGCCAGACGAATATCCGTGAGCTAAGCTCTCCGATCGATGTCCGTCTCACCTCGTGCCCTCGATGACGTCGATCGTCGGATGCTGAGCATCCTGGTCGAAGAAGGCCGCACGTCGGTAAACGAGGTGGCGGTCCGAGCAGGCATCTCCCGTGCGACCGCCTATGCCCGTTACGACCGGCTGGTGGGAAACGGCGTCATCCGCGGTTTCCGCGCCGACGTCGATCCGCACGCAATCGGACTCGACATCGCAGCCATGATCCTGATCAACGTCGAGCAGGGGTCGTGGCCGACGACGCGGGACAAGGTCAGCCGGTTGCCGGGCGTCGAATACGTTGCGATGACAAGCGGCGAGTTCGATTTTGTCCTGCTGGTCCGCATGCCCGACATCGCGGCGCTCCGTGACGTCGTCCTCTACCGGCTGCAGGGCATGCCCGAGGTGCGCTCGACCCACACGATCTTCGTCTTTGACGAGGAGCGTCATCCCATCGGGTCAGCGCACCACCTCCAGCCCGTTAGCCCCGAGGTGTCCCCTCGTCGACCAGCGCGGGACTGATCCGCCCGTAGACCGCTCCCAGCCCGATGCTGGTGCCCTCTGGACCGGGCGCGGTCGCGGTGATCGACACCTCGTCGCCGTCGGCGAGAAAGCTGCGGGTGGAGCCGTCAGCGAGGGTCAGCGGCGCCGAGCCGTTCCAGCTGAGTTCGAGCAGGCAGCCCCGCTCGTCCGGCGCGGCTCCGCTGACCGTGCCGGAGGCGAACAGATCACCCGTGCGCAAGCGTGCGCCGTTGCTGGTCAGGTGGGCCAGTTGCTGCGCGGCCGTCCAGTACATCCCGGCGAACGGTGGGCGGGAAACCAGCTGACCGTTGAGCCGCACCTCCATGGTGATGTCCAGCCCCCCGGGCTCGGTGGCGGTGTCGTCGAGATAGGACAGCGGGGAAGGATCCCGCACCGGTGGCCGGATGCGGGCAGCGTCCAGGGCATCCAGCGGGACCACCCACGGGGAGATCGACGTGGCGAAGGACTTGCTCAGCAACGGCCCAAGCGGGACGGACTCCCAGGACTGGATGTCACGGGCGGACCAGTCGTTGACCAGGCACACCCCGAACACGTGGTCGGCGAAGTCGGTGAGCGGGACCGGCCGACCCAGGGCCGATGGCGTGCCGATGACGAACCCGATTTCGGCCTCGAAGTCCAGCGCGGTGGAGGGACCGAAGGTGACGGTGCCCTCGGGGATGCGTCGCTGGCAGCTCGGCCGGGTGACCGGAGTGCCGGAGGCCACAACCGTGCCGGCCCGGCCGTGGTAGCCGACCGGCAGATGGCGCCAGTTCGCCGGTAGGGAGGGCTGGTCGGGCCGGAAGATCCGTCCGACGTTGGCTGCATGCTGCTCGCACGAGTAGAAGTCGACGTAGTCGGCGACGGTGAACGGCAGCTGCATCGTGACTCCGGTGGCCGGTAGGAGCAGCGGCGCCAGCACCTCGGCGTGCCGATCGTCGGTCAGCCAGCGGGCCAGGGTGGCCCGGACCGTGGTCCAGGTCTGGCGTCCCGCGGCCAGCAACGAATCGAGGCTGCCGCCGCGGAATAACGCGGCGCGCTCGGGCAGCAGTGCCGTGGTGGCTTTGGTGAGGTCGAGGATGGCGTCGCCCACCGCGACCCCGACACGCGGCTGCGCCTCAACCGCGTCGGTGAAGACTCCGTAGGGCAGCGTGTGCAGGCCGAACGGATGATCGGCCGCCACCCCGGTCCAGGACGTCGAGCTGGTCATCGGGCTGGCCCCCGCCCTGACCAGCTCCACGGGTACGCCGGGTCCTCGCAGGCGATGCCACCCTCACCCAGCGCTAACGGGCGGAAAGTGTCCACCATCACCGCCAGCTCGTCGA
>JBOHFC010000131.1:0-18274 GCA_050701375.1 Pseudonocardiaceae bacterium | reverse complement strand
GGATTGGCACGGGGTCCGGTGTGGGCTTCGGTGCCCGGGCCGGTGCGACCGTTGTGCCAGGCTTGGAAGTGTTCCTCAGATTCCCACCGGCTGTAGACGAAGTACCGGTTGTCCCCGGAAACGGGGCGCAGCAGCTGCGAACCGCAGAAACCCGGGAGCTGACGTCACCGCCTCATGGCGGGCCGCGAACCGGCGCTCCAGTTCGGGCCCTGCGCCTTCCGGCACTTCAATTGCGTTGATCTTCACGACGGCCATGCAGCCAGCCTACGGTTAGCGCCCCGCGTCTCCAGGCAAGGCGGGTCCTCCAGGCAGGGCGCCTTCTGTAGGCAGGGCGCCTTCTGCAGGCAGGGCGTGTTCTCCAGGCAGGGCGTAGCGGCCGTCGAGGGTCGGCTCCACCAGGCCGTCGATCAGCAGCGAGCCCAGGCACCGATCGCGCTGCGTCGCGTCGCGCCAGACCACATCCAGCCGGGCCCGGGGCACCGGGCCGGACGCTGCCCGCAGGACGTCGAGCAGTAACCCGCGCACCTGACGGTCGGTGCCCGCGAAGCGCTGCGAGGGCCGACCAGGGGAGGTTGGAGCCGGCCGTCCTGCGCGCACCCAGGCACAGTCGCCGACCACCGGACAGTCGGCGCAGCGCGGGCGGGCGGCCGTGCACACGACAGCACCGAGCTCCATCAGCGCGGCGCAGAATCGCGCGGCCCGGGTGTCGGGCAGCACACCATCGACATCGGCCAGATCACGAGCGGTGGACGGCGGTCCGGCGTCGGCGATGCCGTGCATCGCTCGCGCAACCACTCGGCGGACGTTGGTGTCCACTACCGGCACGCGGCGGCCATATCCGAACGCCGCCACCGCTCGGGCGGTGTATGCGCCGATACCGGGCAGCGCGAGCAGCATCTGCACATCTGCTGGCACCACGTCGTCGTACTGCGTGGCGATGGTAGTGGCGGCGGCGTGCAGTCGTAGCGCGCGCCGCGGGTAGCCCAGCTTGCCCCACGCGCGAACAGCGGTGCCTGGCGTCTCGGCGGCCAGGCTCGACGGCGTGGGCCAGCGAACCAGCCACTCAGTCCACACCTCCGCGACGCGATGCACCGGGGTCTGCTGCAGCATCACCTCGCTGACCAGTACTCCCCACGGCGTGGTGTCCGGCTCGCGCCAAGGCAGTTGCCGCGCATGGGCATCGAACCAGGCAATGAGCGATGCCGGGTTCACGGCTGCGGTGACAAGACCTCGGCGAGATCGCCGGTGTCGACGTCGACGACAAAACCCCGCACTCCTGTGGTATTCGTCAGGAACGGGCTACGCCGCACTCGTTCCATCGACTGCCGCACGTCGGATTCGGTGTCCCGGAAGGTCTCGACCGCCCAGGTCGGCCGCAGGCCGGTGGCCTCCTGAAGTTCAGACCAGAACTGCTCATCGGTGAACGACGCCATCCCACATTTGGTGTGATGCAACAGCATCACTTCGGTAGTCCCCAGCTTTCGTTGGCTGACCGCCAGGGAGCGGATCACGTCGTCGGTGACAGCGCCGCCCCCATTACGAATCACGTGCGCCTCACCCGGCTGTAAGCCGAGTACCTCAAACGGGTCGATGCGGGCGTCCATGCAGGCCACCACCGCCACGTGCAGACTGGGCGGTGACGGCAGCGGTCCGGGACCCCGGTGCGAGCGCGACGTGTTGCGATCTATGAGGTCCTGTATCGCCGTCATGGGCTACTCCTTCGCTCAGCGTGATTTTCGGCAGTGTGGCACGGTCAGAAGTCTTCGCTGACAAGTCCCCCAGACAGGGCCCGAGGGAGGCCCGGCTGACGTCGGGTTGTCACGAGACGTGAAAGTGCCTACTCTGTGTGTGGGGCTTGGCGCGGTAAATGGGTGGTTGGCCGATCCGTCGGCGGCTACCGCTATTTGTCGCGTCGAGACGAGGTGGTAGGTGTGCTGGTCGTCGGTTCTCGCGGCCGCCTGGGTTCTTTTGCGGGCACGCCCGGGGTGAACGTGCTCGGGCTGACAATGCCCGAGGTGAACATGCTCTGGGTGCTGGGGTTGCGGCGATGACCGCGCCCGCGCCGCGCTGGGATCAGGAATTTCTGCACCCGGCGCTGTTCTACCGCAGCACCGCGGAGTATCTCGAAGGCACCGTGGCGTTCGTTCGCGCGGGTCTGGCCGCTGGCGAACCCGTGGCGCTCGCCGTGCCTGGTGCCAATCTTCGGCTCATCCTCACCGAACTGGGCACCGACGCCGAGCGGGTCCGGCTGCTCGACATGACTCGAGCCGGCCGCAATCCGGGGCGGATCATCCCCAATGTGCTGCGCGCCTTCGCTGATGCGCACCCGCGCGAGCGGGTCCGCATCATCGGCGAACACTTGTGGACCGGACGCACCGCGAAGGAGTATCCGGCCTGCGCCCAGCACGAGACCTTGATCAGCATTGCGCTCGCCGGCCGTCCGGTCACCATGCTGTGCCCCTATGACCTCAACCGGGTGGGCCCTCGGACTCTCGCTGAGATCGAGGCCAACCACCCTCGGGTGATAGATGCCGGGGGTGAACGGCCGAGCACGCGCTTCACCCCCGAACGCGTCGTCGCAGAAGGTCACCGGCTGTGCGGGTCGCCGGTAGGTCCTGGTTTCACCTTCGATATCACCAATCAAGCGCTTGCCAGCCAGTTCGCTTGCGATCACGCTGCCCGCCTAGGCCTGAGCGGCGAGCACTCGGAGCTCAAGCTGATCGTCGGTGAGTTGGTGGCACGCAGCCTCGTTCACGGCTCAGGGACCGGCGCACTGCGTATCTGGGCCGAGCGTGGCTACCTGGTGTGCGAGGTCCGGCACTCCGGCCACATCAACGATCCGCTCGCCGACCGCCCGTTGGCGGACCCCAAGCGACCGGATGGTCGCGGTCTGTTGTTGGTCAACCATCTGTCCGATCTTGTCGAACAGGGCGCCTGCCCGCAGGGAACGACCATCCGGGTGTATCTGAAACTTCCCAGCGTCGATGAGCCACTGAAGGACCCCGGCGAAGCGGCTCCTGCGCCGCCGCGCGCCCGTCCACCCGCGCCGCCGGCGGCCCCGACGCCGTTGCCATGGCAGACCTACGAGGCACTGCACGCCGCTGAGCGCTTCGGGCGGTATCTCCCGCAGGACGCCCCCGCCGACGCCACCCGGCCCACCGCTTCGAGCACCGAACGGCGCCTGGTCGAACCGGTACTCGAGGCCCTGACCGCAGTGGAGGCGCTGGCCCGGGTGGTAGACCGGTGGCGGGCGAGGCTGGTGCGCTTGGCTCGGACCCGTGGTGCGCCGTGGACCGACATCGGTCACTCATTGGGAGTGAGCAAGCAGGCAGCTCATGAACGGTACGGGCGGGCGCGCAGCCGGCCTACCAGGCGACCGGGTCAGGTCGGCCCGCTGCCGCCGCCGGTGCAGGGCACGTGATCGGGCCAGACCAGCCGCTTACCAGGTCCAGTCCCTCCTACCAGCTCCAGTTGGAGTGCAATTCGGCATACCACGAATACGGGTAAGTCTGATCGATCACGAAGGCCATTCCAACACCGCGGGCGAGGTACACGCTTCGCTCCAGCTTGCGGGTGATCGGCCCGCCTGGGTCGCCGTTGTTGTCCGACCACGTTTCCCACTGGCGTATGCAGGTTCGCACTCCGAGGTAGGCGTTGCTGCACCTACTCGGCGGTGACCACACCTGCGAATGGTAGAAGTCCACGGACTTGCCGCTGAACTGCTCGGTGATGGTGCCCCACGCCTGGAGGCAGTAGGGTTGTGCCGGAATATTCCACTGCACGTAGTGTTGGCGGCCTCCGTCTGACGGTAGCGGCGTCATGCTCTGGCAGGAGCCGTCGCCGATCAACTCCCGGTTCACTCGCTGCACGTAGTACTTCCCGAAGCCGCGCCACCCGTCGAGCAGGACCCAGTCGCCGGTGTGAATGAAATGTTCCGCGCTGTCAGGTGGCCACGTCGATGGGTCGCCCCACAACACCTCCGACTCGTCGCCGTGTGGTGTCCACGACCACTGCCCCGCAACGTTCCCGGCCGAGTAGAACTGCCCGGCATGGCGCTGAGTCATCATGGAGTATTCGCCGTAGTTCGTTGCCGGCGCAGCGATGGCGACCCGTCCGAGAGCGAACAGCAGCAAGGTCAACGCAATGAAGAGGACCCAACCTCTTACTCTGCGTTGCACCGTTGGCTCCCTTTTGCACGATAGCGTGGTGCACCTATCGCTGCTATCGACGAATGATAACTGAACGTTCGAGTCAGGGGTTGCGGACCAGGGCCCTGAGCTGGGGTCCGAGCCACGGTTTGCGACCCCAGGCGACGAGCTTGCCCTTGGCGATCGCCGTCCACTGACTCTGCCGGGCGAAGCAAACCAGGAGAAACGCCCCGGGATCAGCCGAGATATGGCAGTCGACTTTGCGCGACGACGGATCCTCGATCGTGAGCGACCCGTCATCGAAGATGAAGAAGAAACTGTCGCCGCCGCGGATACGGAGCTCGTAGGTGGCCCGGACCCCAGCGGCCTTCGCTTCGTTCACAAACACCCTAGGGCCGAGCATCCTGATGATGGGGACAACGAATCGACCCAGCGCCATGGCCGCATGGGCCGGATCGATTCGCCACGGGCGTCCGGCGGCACGGGCGATGTCGTATCCGTGTACGAGCGTTTCGTTCAGCAGATGGTAGGTCAAGGCCGACTGGCGGACAGCCGTGCCCTCGACCATCCAGGCGCGTGGTTCATCGGGATCGGCTTCGACGCATTCGCTGAAGTACGTCTGCGCCCGAGCCTCGATGCGGTCGGCCAGGACGCGGAGATCGCGCTCCGGGTCGTTGCGCACCGCGAGTGTCATCAGACCGGCCAGCTCCCACAGGTCCGTCATAAAGCCGCCGCCAGCCACGGCAGCAGTGCTGGGCAACACCTCGTGGACTGCTGATAGGTCCTGTCTTGCCAGGCCGGGCAGACCGATCCACACCTGGGACAGGTGCATGGCGACTTCGCCCAGGTCCCATCGCCCCACGGCGTGGGCTCCCGAGTCCTGGATGGATCGCAGCAGGGTCGTTACCCGCTGGACCTCGTCCCGAAGGGCAACCCGGCCCTGCTGCCACGCGGCCTGTGTTGCAGGTGCGACCACCTCAAGTCCCCTCACCCGTCGCCGGCGCCGAGCAGAAACCGTAGCGATGAATCCGGCGCATCGCAGCCCCTAGATGGCGGATCCCGCAGCCCGGATACCGTCCAGCGACCGTCGGCGGGTGGGGGCTAGCGGCACGGACCGTGGTCAGCCCGGGGCGCCGAGCCGAACCGGGATGAACTGGACGGCGGCATCCTCGGTGTAAAGGCCGACCGCGCCGTCGGTGTAGGGCCGCTCGGTGTCCACGATCGTTGTGAGTGGCGCGCCGTTAACCCACACGGTGGTGTTCGCTCCGTGGTACTGGACGCGAACCTCGATCCACTGGCCAATCGGATAGGGCGTCGTGCCGGTGGTGATACATCGCTGTTGGCCGGGGTATGCCGGGTCGGCCTTGCCAACCTCCCAACCGTTGGGCTTGAGCACCACGTAATAGAAATGGACTGGGTCGCGGTAGCCCCACAGCACCCAGCCGACCTCCCACGGATTGGGCAGCGGTTGACGCAACTGTCGGACGGTGCGAAGCCGCACGACGAACTCGGTCTGCGACCGCACCTCGGTCCCGGCGACCAGTGCGGCGTGCGTCTCGTCGGGCTGTCGAGCTGGCGCCGGGGACAGCACGATCGTGTCGTGCCGGACGCCGATCGAGCCGTACCCGGTATACACCGCATGCCATGGCCCATGCACGCTGCCCTCGGCCCAGGGCTGAAGTAACTCGTCATTGCCTGCGCCAGCGTGTAATGCACTCCCGGCTGGCTGGCAGCCGAGCAGTGTGACCGCGATGCCTACCACCCTGAAGGTCAACCAGCAGCGTGAGCGCAGTCTGCGGATCGCATTCACCTGTGGCCACTCGACTGGCCGTGCGAGCCATCCCCGGCTTTGGGCTGAACTCGGTCTGGGGCGGAGCGAGTGGCCTTCACGTTGGAATTCCCCGCGCCCTTCCGGTTCGGCCGCGCGTCGGACTGCGATTTGGGCTGCGGTTTCGGGCTCGGATTGGGGCCGGACTGCGGTGCTGGTGCGGGCTTCGGGTTCGGATTGGGGCCGGGCTGCGGTGCTGGTTGTGGACCGGGCGGCGCGGTTGCCCCATCTCCGCCTCGTGGACCGGGCGGTTGCCCTGGAGGCGAACCATCGTCTTTGTCCGGTGGGTGAGCTTCTGCTCTCCTGTGTTTGTGTTCTAGGGTCGGCCGCTGAGCCGGACTGCGGTCGCCGGTCGGAGCGGTACCGGCACCGGGGTCGACAGATCCCCGTCCCGCATAGGTCACATACATACGGGACGGATTCGCCGCCACCCGCGGCGCGGGTGGCAGGCATAGTCCGGGAGGCGCGGGAATGGCTCGCGGGCCAGGCGGGTCGGACGCTGCGCCCAGCCCCACTGCAGGCACGGCTGCGCCGCCGGATGGCCCGAGAGCGAGGATGTCAGGATTGGGCCCGGCTCGGCCGTCGGTGCCGTCCGCAACCGGAGCGCCGCGAACGGGGTCGGAGAGCACGTCGAGTGGGGAGACGAACCGGTAGCCCAACGCTTCGATACCCCGGACGGTTTCGCGCAGCCGGTCCACTCCGAGGAATGGATGGTAAAAGAAGCTCGCGAGGCCATCGCGGACGACTGTCATAGCGCGGGCGGCGTCGATCAGGTCCGCGGGCAGCCGCGGCGCGTTGTTGTTGTAGGCCTCGGGGGCGATGTTGCCGATATTCTCTGGTACCACGACCGAACCGTAGACGTCTCGCACCGGGTACGGGAAGTACTGCTGGTACAGCTCAGCGGGGTGAGCCGTACCAGCCCCGCAGGCCCCGTCAGGGCACCAGCCGCCGAAGTAGGTACCCTGGTCGTAGCGCACGCCGAACACAGCGTTGGCGGCGCGGTAGTCCTCGGCGGACCCGGCGTAGTGGGGAAACTCGAAAGCGCCGGGGTCGGGCAGGCCGACCTTGGTCAGCTCGGTCCGGCCGCGCTGCATACGGTCGGCCGCCCATTGCGCGGAGTCGCCGGGTACCGGCCCGTCCATTTGGACATAGTTCTGCGCGTCGACGTGCGCGGTGTAGAACTCGTAGTCCGAGCCCGACGTGCCGCTGTAGGGGTTGGGTCGATCGGCGAATTGGTGGCTGTACCCGTGCAGGACGAGTGTACCGCCGCGGGCGGCCATGTACCTCAGTGCGTCGACTACTTCCGGGCGGTCGGCGAGCCGCAGCCGGGTGGGTTTTCCGTCGTCGTCCTGCCCGGTGGGGTCAACGTAGTACGGGTAGACCGCCACGGAGAACGGCACGTTCTCGGAGCGCAAGAAATCGGTGATGGTCCTTAGCTGGTCCGGGTCAGCCTTCGGGCCGACGTCCTCCAGGCGGACAAGGGCGCGGCGGCGGTCGGGCACGTCGGGTAGGGCCAGCTCGCGTATCAGGTCGGCGGCGGCGAGGTAGCGGTCGCCCAGGCCGACGTAGTCGAAGGGACTCTCGGCGATGTAGGTGAGTTTGCCAGCGCGCAGCGCCCACGGCGAGCGGTGGCCGTCGGCCCACAACGCTTGGGCGAGCACCTGGACCGACGCTCCGGGCGTCACCTCCACCTGACCCAGGGTGGGCCCGTTCGCCGGGTCGCGATACAGCCGCTGCCCACGGTATTCCACCGCAACCGGGACCGCTTCCACCGAGCGGGTTGACCAGCCGGCCACCGCTGGCGCACCGGGCGCGCGCGCCATGACCTGCTCAATTCCGCTGCCGAGCCACAGCGTAGGCACGTTCCCGGCGGCGACGTCGTCGAGGAATGCGTCGGGCAGCGGGAAGTCCGCGCCCGAGCTGGCGTATAGCACGCCGGTGTAGCCGACCGACTCACCGGGGCGGTAGTGGCTCACCGGGCGCAGCACCACGCGGCTGCCGCGGGAGGCCAGCTGGGCGGCCTGCACCCCGTTGGACTCACCCAGCCAAGGCTGCGCGCCACCATCGTCGTAGAGCACCAGAGTCGACCGGCCCGCGTCGCCGCCCGGTCCTGGTTCGCCGAACCGCCCGGCCCACTTGTGCCAGGGACCGGTGCCGGAAGCAGGCTTCGCGGCATCGGCCGACCGCCCGACGAGCAGCAGCGTTATACCAATGACGGACGCCACACCTACAGCGAGGGCGAGCCCGAGGACTAGGCTCAGCCGCACGCCGGCCGGTAGCCGGTGGGCACTCATTCGACCGTCCTTAGGACCGCTGTCTGCCGGTCGAGGACCAGGCGGGGCTGGAACTCCTCGGGCGGCGCGGAACACAACCCGAGCATCCAGGCCAAGGCCTGTTCGGCCCGCGCGCCGGCCAGTCCGTCGCCGAACGGATTGCCCACAGCGGTCATCGCCACCCGGGCGTCCTCGTCGGCGAGCAACCGCGTTGCGGTATGCACGATCGCGTCGCGGTCGGTGCCGAGCAACACCGCGCACCCCGCCTCGATGGCCTCGACCCGCTCGGTGACCTCGCGCAGCACGAGTACCGGCACACCGAAGCTGGGAGCCTCCTCCTGCAACCCGCCGGAGTCCGACAGCACCAGCGTGCTCGCTGCGAGCAGCCGGGACAGCTGCTGGTAGGGCAGCGGTTCGGTGACGAGTACCCGCGGCCGACCGTCAAGCGCGGCGGCGACTTGTGCCCGCACCGCCGGGTTGGGGTGCGCCGGCAGCACGACCTCGACGTCGCGGTGCCGGGCGACGATCTCACCGACCGCAGCCAGTACCCGGTCCAGCGGTGCGCCCCAAGACTCGCGGCGGTGCACCGTCACGAGGACCAGGCGGCACCGCCCGGCGGCGGCTCGCCGCTCCAACGCCAGCAACCGCGGGTCGACATCGAGCGCCGGCCGTCCGGTGACGTCCAGCACGGCGTCGACGACCGTGTTGCCGATCACGAGCACCGAGTCGTTCGGCAGGCCTGCGCGGGCGAGGTTGGCTGCTGCGCGCGGGGTGGGCGCCAGATGGATCGCAGCGAGCTGGTCGATCAGCCTGCGGTTGGCCTCCTCCGGGAACGGCGCCGCCAGGTCGTGCGAGCGCAGCCCGGCCTCCAGGTGCACTACCGGAACCCGACGCCAGAACGCCGCGAGCGCGGCGGCCAGCGCTGTGGTGGTATCGCCCTGCACCACCACCGCATCGGCCCGGTACCGGTCCAGGTGAGCGTCGAGCCCGGTGATGAGCTGGCTCATCAACTCGGGCTGGCTGCCGAGCACCCGCCGAACCCGCACCGCCACGTCGGGCCGCAACCCGCACGCCGCAAGCCCCTGCTGGAACATCGTCGGATGCTGGCTGCTCGCGACGAGTAGCGGCTGTATCCGCCCCGCCTGGCGCAGGGCGCCAGCCAGCGGCGCGAGCTTGATCGCCTCCGGCCGGGTGCCACCGATGAGGTGGACGATCGGTCGGTCGACCGGCAATCGTCGGGAATTCGCATGGACGAGCAAGCCGACCCCCGGGTGGTCGAGTCATATCACCAGATGGGTGGCGCCAGTTGCAAGAATACGGTTTGACAGTCACTATTTCCACATCAATTCGGGTCTCGTTACTGGCAAATTTGACCTGAAAGAGTGTATTCAGTATCCACGGGGCTACTTTGTGTCATCATTGCGGTTGAGTCCGATCGGCTTGCTTGCGGCCCTCGGTTTCCTGACGCCCGGAGGTTCAATCGCCGCGGCGTGCATCCTGCTGGGGTTTCTGATCGCCATGCTGGTGGTCCGCAGCATCTGGCTGCGTCTGCGCCCGGCCCGAGACGAGCGATGACCCTGCCGGTGTGGTACTCGGCGATGGTCCTGTTGCTGGTGGCCTGGCCCCTGCACAACCTCGCCGTGGCGCTTGCCGCGCTGCGCTCCCCGCGGGAACACGCTCCGATCGAACAACCGGAACTGGTGTTCTGGATCGTGATCCCGGCGTTGAACGAGGAGCGAGTAATTTCCCGGACCGTGCAGGCGGCGCTGGCGCTCGATGCCCCCCCAACTCCAGTTCGAGTGCTCGTCGTCGATGACGCGTCGACCGACGCCACCCCGGACGCACTGGCGGCGATCGACGACCCGCGGTTGCACGTCCTGCGCCGTGAGCTGCCAGACGCGCGGCGAGGCAAGGGAGAGGCGCTGAACGCCGGCTACCGCTACGTCCGGGAGCAGGTCGGCGAAGAGGCAGCCGCGACAGTCCTCGGGGTGATCGACGGCGACGGGCGCGCGAGCCCGGGAACGCTACGCGCGGTCAGCTTGGCTTTTGCCGACCCCGAGGTGTGCGCCGTGCAGGGGCGGGTCCGGATCCACAACCGCGAGACGCTGCTTGGGCTGCTGCAGGACATGGAATTCTGCTGCGTGGCCGACGCCTCGCAGCGGCTACGCGACCGGCTGGGTAGTGTGGGCCTGGGTGGTAACGGACAGTTCGTCCGGCTTGCTGTCCTAGCCGATTTTGGCGACGCGCCGTGGTCGTCCTGCTTGGTCGAGGACCTTGAGCTCGGGCTGCGTCTGCACCTGATCGGATACCGCATCCGCTACCGCCCGGAGATGACGGTTACGCAGCAAGGGGTTACCGACCCCAGGCGGCTGGTCCAGCAACGCGCCCGCTGGGCACAGGGCAACCTGCAGTGCGCCCGCTACCTCTCGGGGCTGTTCGGCTCGCGGCAGATTGGCAGTATCGGCCTGCTCGACTTCCTGCAGTACCTCATTGTGCCGTGGCTGGTCGTACCGCTGTCGATGTTAGTGCTCGTGGTCGGCGGTACCACTGCCGCAGCGCTGGCGTCCCGTGTGACGATTCCGGGACTTGTCGCCGCCCCGCAGGATGCCGTCTGGGCAGTCTCGTTGTGGATCGCGCTGCTCGCCCTGCCGGGGTTGCTGTGGGCCACCGTGCACCGACTGCGCTACGGCGATGAGCCGCTGAGCCGCTGCCTCGTGGCCGGGTTGGCCTACCCAGGCTTCCTGTTGCTGGGAGTCCTCGCCACATGGCTCGCAATGATGCGCTACCTCGCCCGCAGGAACAGCTGGGCCAAGACCGAGCGAGTGACCGAACCGCTGGCCGCTAGTCATCAGCTACCTAAGGACGTGCAGGCACAGCATCGGCGCGCCAGCCGCGACGCGTTCGGCCACGATGACCCGCCGACCGGCGGCGAAACCTAAACGGGGCGCTCAGGTCGTGGCCGTGGCGCGGTGGCGTCCGCCGTGGGAGATCGAAGCACGGGCGCAGGCTCGCAGGGCGCTGGCCAGATCGTGATGAATGTCGACGATCTCGCTCAGCACACTGATGTCGGGCCTGCTGATGGCTGTCGAGCGCGGATCCGCCACGACCGCGAGGTGGCCCTCGATGTCATACCGGTCGAGCGCCTCGAAGACCGCTTGCAGCCCGATCGAGTCGAGCACCGCGATGGCGGACAGATCGATCACAAGGTGCGGCTGGCCATCGTGTACAGCCTCGATGAGCTTGTCAGCCAGGACCGGGGCCGTGACAAGATCCACGCTCCCGGTGACCCGGCACACCGAAGTGTCTGGTTGCGGACAGCTCAAGGTTGCGATGACCATGGGCCCACCAAGCGGTGGTGCTGGTGTGCGAGTCTCAAGTTGGTCGTGCACCAATGGTGTCAAGGTCGACTCCTCCCCCCCGGGTACTACAGCCGAGATCCGACCGTACACGCTCCGCAATGGCGGTCAACTGCCACGTCAGGCACGCCTGACGACCCTAATGCGCTTTGTCCGGAATGACCTTTATACGGTTTTCGACAGTGGCCATTGGGACTCGTGTAAACTTAGCGCACATGCTTGAGTGCGGTGCGTAGCGGGTGAGCGGAGTGGATCTATGGATCCGGGACTCGACATAGCTGTTCATCATCACGGTCAGGTGGTGGTGATACACCCGCGCGGGTTACTCACCGTGCGCACTGCCGCGGATGTGCGCACGGTGCTGGTGCGGCAGCTGGTCGACCACGGACGAGTCATCGTCGACCTCGACGGCTTCCGGCTGACCCGGGAGTCCTGCGTCACGGTTTTCCCTGCTGTACTGACCCAATGCGGCGGCTGGCCCTCGGCGAAGGTCGCGTTGTGCCGGCCCGACCCCACGATGGCTGAGGCGCTGGTCGCCCGTCAGGTGTCCGCCCTGGTTCCGGTGTACCACCTCAGGCTCGAGGCCGAGGCTGCGATTGATAAGCGGCCCACGGTGGTACGGATGCGGGTCCAGCTGCCCTGCGACCCCGGGGCGCCGGCGATGAGTCGCCGGCTGGTCCGCGAGATGTGTCCGAAATGGCAGGTGGACGACGGAGTCGAGGACACCGCCGAATTCGTGGTCAGCGAGTTGGTGTCCAACGCGGTGGAACATGCGTGCACCGGCGTCGGATTGACGCTGGAGCGTGGCCCCCGCGGGCTGCGGATAGCTGTGCGGGATGCCTCTCCGGTCGGCTTCCCAGGGGCGGTGAAGCGCTCGACCGACCCGCTGGGACGGGTCCGCGGTCGGGGTCTTGAATTGGTACGGAGCCTCACCGAAGCGTGGGGTGTCGATGTCCAGCCTGACGGTAACACCGTATGGGCCGAGATAGCCGGGTAGCCGATCGGCGATTGTTATTGGTCTGCCGCCAACTGTGCGCGCTGCTCTTCGAGGTTCCAGCCGTCCGGTGTTGGCCAGGTAAGAGCCATTTCCTTGAGTCGCTCGGCGAGAATGTTTGTGATCGCCCAATTGCGATACCATTTGTGGTCGGCCGGTACCACATACCATGGTGCGGCCTCGGTGTTGCATTCCCGCAATGCAACTGAATATGCTTGCTGGTAGTCGTCCCAATAGGCGCGTTCGGTGAGGTCTGCAGGGTCGTATTTCCAGTGCTTCGCCGGATCGTCGAGCCGGGCGAGCAGTCGTTTCTGCTGCTGCTCCTTCGAGATGTGGAGGAAACACTTCACGATTGTCGATGAGGCCGCCAACTTCTCCTCGAAGCGGTTGATGACGTCGTAGCGGCACGACCACTGATCAGCGGGCACCAGCTCGTGAACCCGGACCACGACCACGTCCTCATAGTGAGATCGGTCGAACACGCCGACGATCCCTGGTGGCGGCAGCCGCCGCTTGACCCGCCACAGGAAGTGGTGCTCAAGCTCCTCGACGGTCGGCTTCTTGAATGCGTGATATTGCACGCCCATCGGGTTCATCAGACCCAGGACATGCCCCACCGTGCCGCCCTTGCCGGCCGTGTCCATGCCCTGCAAGACAAGCAGCAGGCTTCGCCGGCCAGCGGTGTGTCCCTCGGCGTAGAGCTGCTCTTGCAGGTCCGCCAAGCGCGGCGCCAGGCGGCGGATCGCTGCTTTGCCGTCGGCCTTACCCGAACCGGTGAACCCCGGGGTCGCTCCCGTGGCGATGGCTGCCAGCTCCACCGGGCCGGCGGGTAGGCGCAGCAGATCGCTCACCCGTGGCGGGATCTGCGCACCGGAGGGCTGGTCTGCCCGCGTCATCTTCCTGTTGGCCACCGGCGAAGACTCCCAGGCTGCCTGGGTAACCGGCAACGGCCGCGCCCACGCCCCCCGATCGGGCGCGAGAGGACCCGGTGATTACCGTGGTCAGTGTCAGACCCGCCGACGTACCGGAGATCATGACAGCACCGCATCCGCCGACCAGCCCTCCAACCAGCTCAGCAGAAACCAAGCGCAAGACCGAGCTCAATCTGGCGCATGTCGCCGCGGCGGCTCTCGCCGCGGTTACCACCGCCGTGCTCGGCTCGGAGCTCGGTGCCGCCGGCACCCTCATCGGGGCAGCCGGAGCCAGCGTGATCACCACGGTAGGTACCGCTGTCTACCAGACGTCATTGGAGCGCAGCCGGACAAGGGTCCGTACGCTGGCCCAGCGCGCTCGACCGTCGGCGGTCGCCCAGCACAAGGCCGAGCCTGCTCAGCGCTCCAGACGGTCGGTCGCGTTGCGTTGGGGGATGGTGATCGTGGGGTCGCTCGGCGCCTTCCTGCTGGCCATGACCGTCATCACCGGTTTCGAGTGGGCCAAAGGTCAGACCGTGGGCGGTAACGGCAAAGGCACCACCATCGGGCAGGTGATCAACGACCAGCCCGCCCCGCCGAAGCCGACTACCCCGCTGCGCCCGGGCGCGCCCGCCACGTCCGAGACTCCGACCGAGACCCCCACGCAGACCCCCCAACCCCCCGGCGGGATCCTCCCGGGGATCCTTGGCGGACCCACCAGCACCACTACGCCAGAGCCAACCCCAACCAGGGGTTCCGATGAGGTGACGCCGACCCCGCCGCCGCTGATCCCGCCCATCCTCGGCGGCGGAGGCTGAGTGTGCCGCCGGGCACCGACTGATCGAGCTATCGGGCGACGAGTTCGGATCGTCGTCCTGGCTGACGATAGATCAGGAAGGCCACGTCATGGGCGTGCCCGTCGGCGAGCAGCGCAGCGGTGAGCCGGTCGGGGGCTAGGGATCACATCACCATCAACACGAGTGCGGACGAGCCCTGCGTCGTCCACATCGTCCAGTGGTAACCGGGAGGCATGCGGCGCGCGTCCCAGCTGGGTCACCACGACGAATGAACGAGTCAACACGGGGAGCAGACCACCTGACCCCCGGACATCAATTCACCACGACAACCCAGATCACCCGGCGTGAACGGACACCCGGTGTCGCCCCTCCCGGTATAGCTCTGGGCGTAGTTGCCGGTAATGGTGCCGCTGCTGTTGATGGTGCTGCTGTTGGCGGTGACGCCGCTGCTGTTGGCGGTGCCGGTACCGCTGGTGCTGCCACCGGTGCTACCGCTGTTGATGCCACCGCCGGTGCCGCTGCTGCCGGTGCCGCCACCACTACCGCCGGGCTGGGTGGGCACCAAGAAAGCAGTGGGAGCGGGAGAGGAAGACACTGGGCCAGCAGCGGTAGCCGTTCCGCTGACGACGATCATGCTGACCGCCAACATCGCAGTTATCAGAGTCTTTCCAGTCTTCATCTTAGATTCCCGTCCGAGAGGTAGTGGGGAGCACCTACCGGGCGCGGCGCGATCAGGTCACGGACGCCAGATCGGGTGCATTCTGAATTGCGGTGGTGTCGGTCAGAGCGTTCCCGCGCTGCGACCCCGATGAGAACAAGCATGGTCAGCGCGGAGCGCAGCTGCCGGACGCCCAACCCGCGTAGCGCAACGAGTAACGCCACCCGCAGGTTCATCTGCTCACCTCACCCCATTCCGCATCGCCAGGTTACCCGTTAGGGACAACCGGTAATCGGCGTTGCGCACAGCAATTTCAGCGAATTCCAGTAGGTTCGCGCAACGATTGCTATGCGTAGGTGATCGAAAACGCGCTGTGTGCAGAGGATACGCGCGTTGACACCGAACGGTGTCTGGCGAATCTCACTCCTCCCTCAGGAGAACGGGGCGCGATGGGGGCTGAGCCCGGATCCACCGATGAGAGTTCGCTGCGGGGGGTCAGATAGGGATAGACGCCCGCTGAGCTGGGATGATGTGACTAGCGTGGGCGAAGGGCTGCACCTGCTGCTCTGCGACCGGACACCGGATCATCGACGTCATCAGACACCAGAGCAAGCAGTCAGCATCACTCTTTGTGGGTCGAGTAGGACACGTGCAGCTGGAACGGCATGCTGGCGGCGGTATACCTCATTCGGTATATCTCGGGTTGCAGGAGAGCGTATTCGCGGTGAGTGGATCCCACGCCTGACGGACGCTGGGTCTTCTCCTTGCGGGGCTTAGCGGAGTGGATCTTTCGTGCTAGGGGTTGTCGGGGGCGCACGGTATCGTGTGTGCAAGATCCGGAGGGGGCAGACGTGTCGCTGACCTCGCAACTGCACGGCGGTGCGCTCGGCGCTTGGTGCGCGGCATCCCTGGCCGGCACCGCCACTCTCGTCGACCAGGTCCAGGCCGCCGCTGTTGGTCACCCGCCGGTGCGCCCACCTGATGATGTCGTCGACCGCGACCACTGGGCGACTATTGGTGGTGCGTTCGGGAGCCGTGTTGCGTTCGCGGTCGCCCACCAACCGCCCCACGCCGCGTACCTGGGCGCGGCGAACGCCGGGCTGCTCGGCGGTCCCACGCTGCACCGTGTGTTCGCCCGGTGGCCCGACATCCCCGACCTCGGTGCTAACCCGCTCGACAACGGGCCCGGCACGTCCGATGCCCTGATCGACAGCTTTACCCACCAGTTGATCGAGTACCTCGCCGAGCACGCCCTTCCCGGAACGATCGCTACTACCCGCCGGGCCGAGGAAATCCTCGCCCGGGCGTGTTGGGTGCTGACCGGATGGGAGGCCGCCTACCGTAGCGGGGCCCTACATCCAGCCATCGCCCGCGCGCACGCAGAACTGCCGTGGACTCCAGCCAAGGACGACGCTGAGACCACTCGGGCCGCGGTGGACCTGCTCCTGTTGAAAACACCGGCACACCTCACGGAGGAGCTGGTGACCCTCGCGGGCCGGCTCCGCGGCAGCGGCTGCCTCGACCAGCTCCGCGAGCTGGCCGGCAACCCACCGGTCGGCGCGGCGCTCGGTGTCACGCAACCGATGTTCGTCCCGCACTGGGCTTACGGAGACGTCATCGTCGGCGACACTCTGCTTGACGTCAAGACCGTGATCACCCTACGGGACCGCGACCGGATCGCCCGATGGCTCTACCAACTGCTCGGTTACGCCTGGCTGGACACCACCGCCGACCTCTACGGGATCCGCAACGTCGGGTTATACCTCGCCCGCCACGGTGTACTCGTCACGTGGCCACTGGACTATTTCGAACAAACCCTCGTGGACATCCCAGGGTGCGTCCCACCGGCACGTCGAGAGTTCCTCAGCCGTGCCGCCGACGTTTCGGTCCTGGAATGCGCTGTGCGGTTCGATACCCGGCCATTTGCCACCCGTGCACCCACCCCATGACCCTGTGGAATCAGGCCCGATTCACCCAGCGCAGGGCACGATGGCTCGGTTGGACCCCACTGGACGCCGCGTCGGGGTGCGCCTCGAAGGCCTCGCCGAGCGCTCTGTTACCGCCCCCAACACGACCGACGGCTGAGGTATCCATAGACCTGGCGGCAGATCGGTCCTCCCAGGGTGGCGGTGCAGGCGGCGGGGCTAAACGGACGTTCTACGGAGTGAGGCGGCTCTCCACCGTTGGGAGGCCCGTGCGCTTCTGATGTTCAATGGGCCCCGGGATAGGTGATACACAATGTGCGGGATCGTTGCGGCCTTCGGATCAGTCGACACCGACAAGTGCGAGCGGATGCTCAACCGGATACAGCATCGCGGACCGGATGACACCGGGATACTCGCGCTCAACTCGGCCTGGTTGGGCCACCAGAGACTTTCCATCGTCGACGTCAGCCGCGGCAGGCAGCCACTGGCCAACGGTGACGGCACGGCATGGATCATCGGCAACGGTGAGATTTACAACCACGAGGAACTCAGCGCCAAGCTGCCTCCCGGAATGCTGCAGACCCGGTCGGACACCGAAGCGGCGCTGCACCTGGTGATGAGGGACGGTCCGGCGTCGGTGGCCGAGCTCAGCGGCATGTTCGCGATGGCGATGGTCACCGCCACCGGTGACGGACTGGTCGCCCGCGACCCGATGGGTGTCAAGCCGCTGTACTGGATCGACGGGACGGATCGCACGATATTCGCCAGTGAGCTGCGGGCCTTCGACCCTGAGGACCGGCCCCAGGTGGCCTCATTTCCCCCCGGCTGCCTCTGGATCCCGGGCACCGGGATCGTGCGCTACGCCGACTCGGTTCCGGTGGGGGTCCGCCCGGCCCGCCGGGCGCAGCACCCGAGCTGGGACAACCGGACCCTCGAGAAGGTCAGGGACTCTGTGGTGCTGTCCGTACGGCGGCGGATGATGAGCGACGTCGGGGTGGGTGTGTTCCTCTCCGGCGGGCTGGACTCGGCGATCGTCGCCGCGATCGCCGCGGAGCATGCCCGTCGCCGCTGCGACGTACTACCCACTTTCGCGGTCGGTACCAAGGAGAGCAGCGACCTGCTGGCGGCCCGACGGGTCGCCGAGTTCATCGGCAGCGACCACCACGAGGTCGTCGCCACCGCCGAGTCCATCGGTGAGGAGTTGGACAACGCGGTCGAAGTGATCGAGCACTACGATCCGGCCCTGGTCCGCAGCTCGGTGCCGAACCTGCTGCTGACGCGCGAGGCTGCCAAGAAGGTCAAGGTGGTGCTCACCGGTGAGGGCGCCGACGAGCTCTACGGCGGGTACAGCTACCTGCACACCGCGGAGTTCGCTGACCCGAAC
>JBOHFC010000130.1:0-4208 GCA_050701375.1 Pseudonocardiaceae bacterium | reverse complement strand
CTCGGTGACCAGGTCGACGAGTTTGTTGTGCGCCCCGTCGGTGAGCAGCTGACCGAGCAACCGGCCCAGTGGCGGCCCCCATGGCTGCTCGATCAAGCGTTTTACCAGCGCGTTCTCCAGCACCGCGGAAACGTCCTCATCGCGCAGCACCGTCACGGCGGCACGCACCGCGGTCGCCAGCTCAGCAGTGACGCGCTCGGCATTGGCGCGCTGCGCCAGCCAGCCACCGAGCCGACCACCGACCCCCACCCGACGCAGCTTGTCGAGCACCACGTCCTCGGCGAGGAAGTTCGCGCTCACGAAGTCACCGAGGTTCTCCCCGAGTGCGTCCTTCTTGCGCGGAATGATCGCGGTGTGCGGGATCGGCAACCCGAGCGGATGGCGGAACAGCGCGGTCACTGCGAACCAGTCGGCCAGCGCGCCGACCATGCCGGCCTCGGCCATCGCCGCCACGTACCCCACCCACGGGGTGGAGTTGACATTGACCTGCGCGATGACGAACACCACCGCGGCGCCAAGCAGGAACGCCAGCGCGATCGCCTTCATCCGGCGCAGCGCTCGCTGCTTGTCCTGCTCGTTGCGGGTCAGCTCCACTCTGCTGATTGTGCCCCGCCGGGTGGGCTTGCAGCAGGATGACAGTCGTGCGCGCCCCCGGACTAACCCATGAACTGATTCCCCGGCTGCGACCGTTGCGCTCGACGATCTTCGCTGAGATGACCGCTTTGGCGGAGCGGACCGGCGCGGTGAACCTCGGCCAGGGCTTCCCGGACACCGACGGCCCAGCTGGGATGCTCGAGGTCGCTCGATCGGCCATCGCGAGCGGGCAGAACCAGTACCCACCCGGGCCGGGCATCCCTGAGTTGCGCGATGCCGTCGCCGAGCAGCGAGCGGCCTGCTATGGCCTGATGCACAATCCGGATACCGAGGTGCTGGTCACCGTGGGCGCCACCGAGGCGATCAGCGCTGCGCTCCTCGCTCTGATCGACCAGGGCGAGGAGGTGCTGCTCATCGAGCCCTACTACGACTCCTACCCCGCCGCGGTTGCCCTGGCCGGCGCCACCCGGCGGTGCGTGCCGCTGGTAGCCGATGGGGACCGGTTCGCGCTGGATCTCGACGCGCTGGCCGCAGCCATCACGCCGGCCACGCGGGCACTGGTGCTCAACAGCCCGCACAACCCCACCGGAACGGTACTGCGCCGTCGTGAGCTGGAAGCGGTGGCGGCGCTGGCGGTTGAGCATGATCTGCTGGTGATCACCGACGAGGTATATGAACACCTGGTTTTCGACGCAGCGCGCCACCTACCGATCGCCACGTTGCCGGGGATGGCTCAGCGCACCCTGTCGGTGTCCAGTGCGGGCAAGACGTTCAGCGTCACCGGCTGGAAGATCGGTTGGGTGTGCGGGCCGGCGCATCTGGTGGCCGCGGTACGAGCGGTCAAGCAGTTCCTCACCTTCGTCGGGGGAGCACCGTTGCAGCCGGCCGTGGCCCACGCGCTGCGCGCCGAACGTGGCTGGGTGGCGGCGCATCGAGCGGCCTTGCAGGACAAACAGCGCCAGTTGGCCGCCGGGCTGCGCGCGGCGGGGTTCGGTGTGCTCGGTTCGGCAGGGACCTACTTCATCTGCGCTGACGTCCGGCCGCTCGGGTATGCCGACGGTCTGGAATTCTGCCGTGAGCTGCCCGCTCGCGTTGGGGTGGCGGCGATACCGGTGCAGGTCTTCGTCGATGACCCGGTGCCGTGGCGGCATCTGGTGCGCTTCACGTTCTGCAAGCGCGACGACGTGCTCGACGAGGCAATAGCACGCCTCACGTCAGCTCGACCGTGACAGCGGGAGTTACCCGGGGAGTTACCCGGGTGCCAACCCGGATGCAGCCCGGATGCAGCCCGGTAGCCACCCTTTGGCAGTCACTACGGGTTATTACGCTATTCGGTCACAGCGTGTAGTGTGATGTCACTACTGTCCGGGCCAGGCCGGATTGGACGGAAGGGTCGAGGGGGAACCGGTGGCCACCATCCCCGATGCAGGCGGCGCAAGGTATGCGCCCCGCGGGGTGGTGCGCGCGCTATTACGGTTCGTCGTACTGTCCGGCCTCGTCATCGTAGGGTGGCTGCTGGGATCAGGTGTCGGCCATGCGACCGAGGACCTGGGGCAGCCGAGCACCGGCTCGGTGCGGCTGGCCAGCGATCCGGGTGACATTGCCGGACCATCCGATGGTGGGTCCGACGCTCAGTTCGGCCTGCCGCCCGCGGTCGCGTCGACCGTGAAAGGAGCGCTGTCTCAAACCTCGATACCACGGCTGTCCGTCCAACCGGTCGATGTTCTGAAACCCGTCATGCGCGCTGTCCCGGTGCCACGACCTCTGACCCACGTCCTCGCCGCGGTATCCCGACCGATGTCCGCGCCCGCGCAGCACAGCGCCGGTATCCGGTCGCAGGAACCGGCTCACCCACTCGCGGCAGTCCCACCAGCCGCGCCCACCGTTCGGGCAGCGGCCGTGCCGGCACCTGCGCCGGCTCGCGCGGTGACGTCTGTGCCTGCTACAGCGGGCCACACCCTGTCCCACTCTCCAGTCTGCGACGCCGCTGCGCCCGCTGAGCACCCTCGCGCCGAGGAGTTGGCTATCGGTGGCGACCCATGGGCCCCGATGCCCCAAAGTCCACCGGACAGCTCGACTGCGCAATGCATGATCGGCAGCGCCGCAGGCGGTGGCGGCACCAAGGGCTCCCCGGACCTCGCGGTAAACGAAAACCGAGCGGACGTAGACCTGGCCTCGACGCGTGGCCTCGGGCACCTCAGCGCCAGCGACCTCCCGCGGTCGCCTGCTGAGCAGCCCTCCGCATCACCAGACTGATCTCGCGACACCCGGGTATGTCGCCGTTTCCGGCGACCGGTCCCACGGGTCGGCTTTCGCTGATCCCAGGTTGACCAACCCTGCCGCAATGAACCCCCGATCTGTCCGACCGCGCCCGGGCGGATCGGGTTCACGGCCCCGGCGTCGCGTTGCCCCCGTGACGCCGGGGCCCTCTAATCAGCCGATCGCTACCTGTTTGGGCACCGACTTTAAGTAATTCCGGGCAATGTTTACCGCAACTTGTTCCACAACACACCGCGACACACCCGATATTTCTCCGCATTCGGACCTATCAAGGTGCTGCGGCGCGCCAAGTGGCCAACCACGCGTCGGTGGCGATCGTCGGGAGCAGGAGTGCCCAAGCCTCATCGACCCGCAGCCGGAGGTTGTGGCGATCCTCCACGGCGTCGCAGATCTGCCGGTGGCCGGCGATCAGTGCGACGATCTGCCGGGCGACCGATGCGGGGTCAATCCCTTCCCGGAGCAGGCCGTTGTGCGCGGCCTGGGCCAACAAATCCAGAGTGTCGCGTTCACCGCAGCCGTAGTGCTCGTCGACGCCTTGGACGCGCCTGGGCAGCTCGTGAAGCAACCGCGTACCACCGCGGGCGATCGGATCCTCGATGAGACGTGCGATCACCTCGTCGACCAGCGCTAACAGCGCCGAGAGCGGGTCAAGCCCGGAATGACCAATATGCCCGCGAAGATCTCTCCATCCCTGCATCATCTCGGCGATAACCGCCCGCGCCAGCGCCTCCTTGGAGGCGAAGTGGAAGTACATCGCCCCCTTGGTTCCACCGCTGTCGGCCAGCACGCTGTCCAAGGAGGTTGCGTGGTACCCGTCACGAGCGAAGTGCTCGGCAGCGGCGGTCAGGATCGCCAGCCGAGTCGCCCGAGCCCGCGGCTGCAACGCGGCCCGGCCCGCGCTGGCATCGCTGTCGCCGGCTCCGGGTCGTGGCCGGCCGGTGCTGGACATGACGCTGTGAAAGCTACCCGCCTCAAGCGCTCTAGGCTGCATACAGTTTTCAGGTGGCGGCGCAAACACACTCGCTGGTATGTTTTATTGGGCGATCCCGCCTCCGTATTGAGCGACGCACGGTAGGGGTTGGCTCGTGTGGGGGTCCCGCGGGGGGTGTGGTAGCCCGGGGCGGAAGGGACGACCGTCCCGGGCTACCACCAGTAACTCGTCTCCCAGGGAACGGCCTGTGTCGGCGCTGGCCGCGGTCACCAAGGTGTTTGAATCGACGACCGTGATGCCTACACCGGACCGGCGGGAGGTGGCCGCGGTCTTCGCCGGCGGAGGCATCGGCGCCCTGTGTCGTGGACTGTTGAGCGAGGCATATCCCCAGGCAGCATCGAGT
>JBOHFC010000129.1:0-7184 GCA_050701375.1 Pseudonocardiaceae bacterium | reverse complement strand
AGCCATGGCTGGCATCGCCACTCACGGGTGCGCGTCAGCGCGCCCGTCGCGAGCAGAGGAGTGCGTCACCCGCCGTGCCCCGTCCCGCTGAGACCGCCGTCGTTACCGAAGCTTCGCGCCGGCCGCTGCGCGCCTGGCAGCGCCGAGCGCTGGCCCGGTACCTAACTACCGCGCCACAGGATTTCCTCGCGGTGGCCACGCCGGGCGCCGGTAAGACGACCTTCGCCCTGCGGGTGGCAGCTGAGCTGCTGGCCGACCGGACTGTGCAGGCGGTGACCGTGGTCACCCCCACCGAGCATCTGAAGCATCAATGGGCGGCAGCGGCCGCCGAGGTGGGACTCGCCCTGGACCCCGAGTTCCGCAACTCGGTAGGTGGCACCTCGCGCGACTATCAGGGTGTCGCGGTCACCTATGCCCAGGTCGCGGCACACCCCAGCCTTCATCGGATGCGCACCGAGGGACGCCGCACGCTGGTGGTGCTCGACGAGATCCACCACGGCGGAGATGCCAAGAGCTGGGGTGAGGGGGTGCGGGAGGCGTTCACCCCGGCGGCACGCCGGCTTGCCCTGACTGGAACCCCATTTCGCAGCGACGACACTCCGATCCCGTTCATCAACTATGAACCCGATGCCGCCGGCGCGCTGCGCTCCGCTGCCGATCATTTCTACGGGTACTCCGAGGCGCTGGCCGACGGGGTGGTGCGCCCGGTGATGTTCCTCGCCTACTCTGGCGAGGCCCGCTGGCGGACCAGCGCGGGGGAGGAGTACTCGGCGCGTTTGGGCGAACCGCTCACCGCCGAGCACACCGCCCGTGCCTGGCGCACCGCGTTGGATCCAGCGGGAGAGTGGATGCCGGCGGTACTCAGCGCCGCGGACACCCGGCTGACCCAGCTACGCGCCGGCGCGTTGCCCGACGCGGCCGGGCTGGTGATAGCCACCGACCACACCACGGCCCGGGCCTACGCCGGGATCCTGGCAACGATCACCGGTCGGGAGCCGGTGCTGGTGCTGTCCGACGACCCCTCGGCCACCGGCCGGATCGCGGCGTTCGGCGACTCCGACGAGCGCTGGCTGGTTGCGGTCCGGATGGTGTCCGAGGGTGTCGATGTGCCCCGACTCGCCGTGGGCGTGTACGCGACATCGGCGGCCACCCCGCTGTATTTCGCCCAGGCGGTGGGCCGGTTCGTCAGATGCAGGCGACCCGGCGAGACCGCCACGGTGTTCCTGCCCAGCGTGCCGGTCCTGTTGGGGCTGGCCAGCGAACTCGAGAAACAGCGCGACCACGTGCTCGGTGCGCCGCACCGGGCCGACGAGGGCTGGGACGACGCCGCACTCGTGCAGGCCAACGCCCTGCGCGACGAACCCGGCGAGCAGGAGCGGGCGTTCACCGCGCTGGGCGCCGACGCCGTGCTGGATCAGGTGATCTACGATGGGGCGTCCTTCGGCACGGCCGCCTTCGCCACCACCGAGGACGAGCAGGACTACCTCGGCCTGCCCGGGCTGTTGGAACCCGACCAGATGCGAGCGCTGCTGCGGCAGCGCCAGCAACAGCAGCTGGGCCGGGCAACCGAGCGCTCAGCTGGGGGGCCGTCGGCGCAGGCTCAGCCGCCGACAGTGCGTCAACGACTCATCGAGCTGCGCCGCGAACTCAACACCCTCGTCGCGATGGCCCACCACCGAACCGACCGACCACACGGGGCGATCCACCAAGAGGTACGCACCGCGTGCGGTGGCCCTCCCACTGCGATGGCCACCGCCGACGATCTCGAAAAACGAATCGCCTACCTGCGCTCCCGGTAACCGGATGCGGGCAGAACGTCAGCAGCTATGTCGGAGCGAAACCGTCGATCTTGACGGCCATGACGAAGTCGTTTTCGGTCAGCCCGCCGGCGTGGTGCGTCGTGAAGGTCACGGTCAGCTTGCCCCAGCTCACCTCTCAGTCGGGGTGATGACCCTGAGACTCGGCCAGCAGGGCGACCTGGGTAGCCAAGGCAAAGGACCCTCGGAAGTCCGAGAACGTGAAGACCCGGCGGATTAGCCGATTGCCTTCGCGCTTCCAGGCAGCATCAAGCTGGCGGTGCAGCTCGGCTGCCTCGGCTTCGTCGAGTGGTAGCGAGCCAGGAGAGCACTGTTTACAGGACCGCGTTGCGAGATCTGGGGCGCTCATGCAACCAAGCTATCCCGCTCAGCTAGGCCTCGGTGGCCTGGATGTCCGCCGCGATCTCTTTCAACTTCGACGAGTGTTCGCGGGCGTGGTGTTTACAGAAGAGCAGTTCGCCACCTGATGGCAGCACTGCTCGGACGCGGGCAGCGGCGCTGCACCGGTCGCAACGGTCGGAGGCAGTCAACTCAGGGCGGGTAAGCGTGCTGGTCATGGCTTCTCCCTCCGTCGGGGCCTGATCTGTGCGATCAGGCACGGTCAAACCGGCTGCGTTACTCACGGGCGCCACCCGTCAACCCTGACATCGGATTCCACGGTCCCACTGTTGCAGACGAACGCGGTCCTCCCTGTGTTCCCGAGGTGACCATTGTGTGTCTGGAGCTAGTAGCGCACCCCGGGCCGTCGCGCGCAAGGGTGAGTCAGGATCGGCGTTGCACGCTAGCCTGATCACGAGCCGGATCCGGTGTGCAACGCGGCAGGAGGACGAGCATGGTGGATGCGCGGGCGTTGGCCGCGGACCTGGCAGCTAACGGCGTCGTCGGGGTGACCGTCGCGTGGGCGGACAACAATGGGATACCGCGCTCCAGGACAGTGCCGATCGCGTCATTGCCGCAGGTAGCTACGCACGGCGTCGGGATGAGCCCGCTGTTCGCGGTGTTCGACACCCACGACGCGATCACCTTCGCTCATCGGGATCTGGCCACCCCGTCCGGTGACGTCCGTTTGGTACCGGAGCTGCGTGGGCTGACCCGGCTGGCCGGGCAGCCAGCGTTGGCATGGGCTCCGGGCCGGCAGATCGCGGTGGACGGCTCGCCGTGGCCATACGACCAGCGCGGGGTGCTCGAAGCCCAGGTCGAGGCGGCCGCCGCGGAGGGGCTGGAGATCAAAGCTGGCTACGAGCTGGAGTTCGTCCTGACACAGGCTGGTGACCTCGGCGAAACCGGCGGGGAGCCTCGGCTCGCGTACCAGGCCCCCGCCTACAGCCCGCACGCCCTGCTGGCGGTGGACGAGTTCGTGGCTGACCTGCTGGCCGACCTGGCGGACAACGGTGTGCCCGTCAATCAGCTGCACGCCGAGTACGGGCCGGGTCAGGTGGAGCTCAGCATCGTCGCGTCCGACCCGATCACTGCCGCGGATCGCCAGCTGCTGGCCCGCCAGACGATCCACGCCGCGGCCAGGTCACACGGTCTGCGGCCGTGTTTTGCCCCGCTGTTCACCGCAGCGGGAGTCGGCAACGGTTGGCACCTGCACACCTCGGTGTGGCGCGGCGAACGCAACCTGCTGGCCAGCAGTCCCGCTGCGCCCGACCGCCCCAGCCCCGACGGCGTCGGCTGGCTGGGTGGGTTGCTCAGGGACCTACGGGCCCTGGCCGCGATCACGGCGCCGAGTGTGCCCTCACTGGCCCGGCTGCGGCCCGGGTACTTCGCGAGCGCCTACCAGTTCTGGGGGGTGGAGAACCGCGAAGCGCCGCTGCGCTATGTCCTCGGTTCGGAGCTGCTCGGCGCTGGCCACGCCAATGTCGAGCTCAAGGTCTCCGACGCCTCAGCCAACCCGTACCTCGCGCTGGCCGCGGTGATCGCGGCCGGTGTGGCGGGACTGCGTGACGGCGCCGACCCCGGCGAGCCGATCCAGGCCGATCCGGGTGGGTGGACTGAGCAGGACCGTGCGGCCCGAGGCCTGCGCCGGTTGCCGACGACACCGGCCGAGCAGGAGGAGGCGCTCAGCGGCTCCAAGAGGCTCACCGCGATACTCGGAGAGCAGCTGCTCGGCGCGTTCCTCGCGGTTCGCCGATCCGACGCCGCCTGGGCCGCTGACCGATCGCTGGACGACGTCGTGGCCGCGCACCGCTGGCGGTATTGAGCCACCTCAGCTGAGCAGCCTCACCCCGGGGTGTTGCCCGGCCATGCCTGCAGCAGCGCCTCGGGTAAGCCCCACCAACCCAGCGGGGTGAGCCGATCATGCTCATCGAGAGCACCGAGGACCCGCCACTGCTCCACGACGGGGACGAACCACTCGGCCAACACGCGGATGTCGTCATCGTCGTCGGCGTCCTCGATGAATCGCGCGAGCCTCGTGGCGGATGCCCGCGTCGCGGGTCCGCCGCGGGCCAGTGCCGCCACCGCTGCCAGCCAGTCTTCGTGATCGAGATTGATGCCGGGAATCTCGTCGGTCGCGGTGCCGTCAGGTGGTTCGTACACCGGGTTGACCACACCCGCGGCCAACCGTAGCCACAGTCGTGAGTCGTCGGAGTCCAGGTTGTCCGGATTCACCCCACTGCCGGCGCGGAGGAGTTCGGCCGACCGCGCCCCGCTGCGCAACGCGGCGCGCAGGCCACGGCACGCTGCCCGTAACTCGGGGTCCGGCCGGGGGCGTTCGCCAACGCCGGCTAGGACGTCGCGGAGCTCGTCGGCAGCGGCCTGCTCGGCGGCCTCCCACTCGGCGAGGAAGTCGTCATCCTCCTCATTCTCCTCGTCGAGCTCGTCGAGCAACTCGTGCATGGGCACCCGGCCGTCTGGCAACGGTGAGGTCATCCAGCGTTCCTGCAGGCTCAGGTACTCCTGCCGGGCCGCCGGATCGTCCGCGAGTAGCCGTTCGGGGTCGATGTCGCCAGCGCTGAGGCACCCCTCGAGGTGCGTGACCAGCAGGTCGTGCAATTCGCGGCCGAGCGGGGTGCGTGCTGACTCCACATCCCACACATACATCCTCATGATCGCGGTCGGTTCGGTCCCAGTCGCCTCAAGCCAGCCGTGTACCTCGCCGACGGTGGCTGCGCCTTCGGCGATCCGTCGCAGGAGGGACTCGGCGGATTCCCAGAAGCCGGCCGAGAACGGATTGCCCGCCGCGAGCAGCTCACGGCGCAATGCCGGCATCGCCGCCAAGGCATCCGTCGAGGGCACGTTGAGCATCAGGTGGGCTACGTCGCGCCGGGTGAGCGCAGCAGGTGGGCGGTGTGCATGAGCTAGCAGCCGCGCTGCGTCAATTGCCACGCACCGATGCTAAGCCGCAGGCGGGGGTAGCGTTGTCCGGGTGCCGAGCATGGTGGAGCGGGCCCACACGATCGCGGAGGAAGTGCTGTTTCCGGCGGCCCTTGACGTCGACGCTCAAGGAATCATCCCCAGTAGCCATTTCGACCTGCTAGCTACGCAAGGTTTCTACGGCTTGGCCGGCGACCCCGAGCACGGTGGCATCGAGGTGGACTTCCCGTCGCTCGTCACGATCCTTGAGACGCTGGCGGGCGGGTGTCTCACCACCACTTTCACCTGGTTCCAGCACTCCAGTGTCGTGCGAGGCCTCAACGCCACGGCGAACCTAAACCTGCGGGAAAAGTACCTCGACGCGGCTCTGCGCGGTGAGCTGCGTGGGTCAGTGGCCTTCGCCGGTGCGATCCCGCAGCCTCCCCGGCTGTGGGCGACGGCCACCGACGGTGGTTGGCTGCTGAGCGGCGAGGCTCCATTCGTCACCGGATGGGGCATGGTCGACGTGCTGCAGATCTCGGCCCGCGACACGGCGCTGCGGGCGGGGGAGCCCACTGGCACCATCGTCACCGGGTTGGTCGATGCGCAGGCCGGTGCGGGCATCACCGTCGAGCAGCTGCACATGGTCGCGGCCCAAGGCAGCAACACCGTCCGGCTCCGGTTTGCAGACTATGTCCTCCCGGCTGAGAGGGTCACCGCCGAGGTCTCGCACCGCGACTTCCTCGCCAACCAACATCTGAGTATGCGGCGTAGCGGTTGCCTCGCGATGGGCGTCGCCGGGCGATGCATCCGGATGATCGGCGAGGTGGGGCAACCCCAGCTCGCGGAGCTTCTGCTGGCTGTGCAGGACGAGATCCGCGACCGGCTCGATGCAGGGCTCGGTGACCCGACGATGTTGCCGGGGGCTCGGGCCGCCGCGTCTGAGCACGCATACCGCTGCGCCGGCGCGCTCGTAGTAGCAGTGGGCAGTTCGGGAATCCTCGCGCGCCAGCATGCCCAGCGGTTGGTCCGGGAGGCGACGTTCACCCTCGTCACAGCCGGCCGACCGGAGATCAAGGACAACCTGCTGAACGCCTTCGGTCGAGGACATGGGTAAGCTCACGCCGTGCAGGGGTCCAGTCGCAGCCAGTGATCATTACTGGGTGATCATTACTGGTGACAAGTACCGGGATAAGAGGAGCTGGGATGAAACGTGCGCCAGCGCTGTCCGTCGGGCCGGTGCTCGCAGCGGTAGCTGCGTTAGCGCTGGGATGCACAGCTGCGACGGGCACTACTGCGCAGCACGGTCCAGTCGGCGCGGTCCCTGCGGGGTTGGAGCAGTTCTACGGGCAGAACCTGTCCTGGGGCGGGTGTTCCGCGTTCGCCACCACCCCCAGCGACAAGAAGGCCTACGCTGACCCGGGCCTGCAGTGTGCCTACCTCAACGTGCCTCTCGACTATGCCAATCCGAAAGGACGCGTGATCAAGGTCGGGCTCCTTCGCCGACCCGCGTCGGACCCCGCGCACCGCATCGGTTCGTTGGTGATCAACCCTGGTGGCCCTGGCGGATCTGGCATGAGCACCGCGGCCAGCCTCGCTGACCAGATCACGAACAATGACGTGGGACAACGTTTTGACTTCGTGGGCTTCGACCCACGCGGCGTCGGCTCCAGCAAACCGCAGGTCGTCTGCCGGACCCCCGCGGAACGGGATGCCGAACGCCTGATGAACCTCAACGTCGATACCTCGCCAGCCGGGGTGGCGCAGACGGAGAATCAGGAAAAGGCCGACGACGCCGGCTGCGTCAACCGCACCGGACAAGGGGTACTGGCAAACGGCGGCACGCCCGAGACGGTCAGCGACACCGGAAAGCAGGTCCTCCAAAACGTCGGTACCCGCGATGTGGTCCGCGACATGGACGTCATGCGGTCGGCTCTCGGGGATGAGAAGCTGACCTATCTCGGTTACTCCTACGGCACCCGGATCGGAACCAGCTACGCTGAGGCGTTCCCCAAGAACGTTCGTGCGATGATTCTCGACGGTGCTCTTGACCCACAGCAGGATCAGATC
>JBOHFC010000128.1:0-7981 GCA_050701375.1 Pseudonocardiaceae bacterium | reverse complement strand
GCGGATCTGGGACCCGACCACCGGCGACACCGAACGCACACTGGCCGGGCACACCGATGGGGTGAACGGAGTATGCGCGGTGCGGGTAGAGGGCCGCGAGTTGCTCGCTTCCGCCAGCGGCGATGGCACGGTGCGGATCTGGGACCCGACCACCGGCGACACCGAACGCACACTGGCCGGGCACACCGATGGGGTGAACGGAGTATGCGCGGTGCGGGTAGAGGGCCGGGACTTGCTCGCTTCGGCGAGTGACGATGCCACGGTGCGGATCTGGGATCCGACCACCGGCATCACCGAGCGAACCATGGAGGGGCACACCGGCGGGGTTCGCGGGGTATGCGCGGTGCGGGTGGAGGGCCGCGAGTTGCTGGCATCCGCCGCCGGTGATGGCACGGTTCGGATCTCGGATCCGGCCACGGGAATTACTGAACGCACTCTGGCCCGGCACGCCGGTTGGGTGCGCGGGGTGTGTGCGGTGCAAGTGGATGGCCGCGAGTTGCTGGCCTCCGCGAGTGACGACGCCACGGCGAGGATCTGGGATCCGACCACCGGCATCACCGAGCGAACCTTGAAGGGTCACACCGGCGGGGTTCGCGGGGTGTGTGCGGTGCGGGTGGACGGGCGTGAGCTGCTGGCCTCCGCAGGCGGCGATGGCGCGCTGCGGATCTGGGATCCGGCCACCGGCGCTACCGCGAGAACCCTGGAGGGGCAGACCGGCGGGGTGTACGGAGTGTGTGTGGTGCGGGTGGACGGGCGTGAGCTGCTGGCCTCCGCCGAGGGCGATCGCACGGTGCGGATGTGGGATCCGGCCACCGGCGCTACCGCGAGAACCCTGGAGGGGCAGACCGGCGGGGTGTACGGGGTGTGTGCGATGCGGGTGGGCGGGGGTGAGTTGCTGGTCTCCGGTGGCGATCGAACGGTGCATATCTGGGATCCCGCCACCGGCCTTATCGAGCGAACTCTGGACGGGCACACCGGCGGGATAAACGGGTTGTGCGTGTGTGGGGTGCGGGTCGGCGAGCTTGAGTTGCTGGCCTCCGCTGGCGGCGACGGCACGGTGCGGATCTGGGACCCCGCCACCGGCGCTACCGAGCGCACCTTGACTGGGCACACCGGGGGGGTAAATGGGGTGTGCGCGGTCCGAGTGCACGGCCGTGAACTGCTGGCCTCCGCCGGCGCGGACGCTACGGTGCGAATCTGGGACCCGGCGACCGGCACCATCGAGCGCACCCTGGCCGGGCACACCGATTGGGTGCGCTCGGTGTGCGTGGTGCGGGCGGAGGGCCGGGAGCTGCTCGCCTCCGCCAGCGGCGACCGCACGGTGCGGATCTGGGACCCGGCCACGGGCCATCCGCTCCACGTGATCCCAGTTCACTACGAGGCGCTCGGACTCGCGTCGTTCAACGACGGCTGCCTCGTCGTCGGAAATCTCGCGGGACTGCTGGCTTTGAGCGTCACCTCGCCATCACAGCGGTAAGTGCGCTGCGGACGCGCCCGCCTGGACGCCTTGACTGGCGATACGGACCTCTATGGACAGCGTCGGCGTGCCTTAACAGCACTGTCAACCCTGGTTGGCGGTACTTGAAGGGCTACCTACCAGCGAGGTGGTGATCGGGAGGGCGGGGTCGGCGGGGATGTCGAGTGGCGACGGGGGTGCGGCGGCGGCGAGCAGGTGCGCGCCGAGCGCGGCCACCATGGCTCCGTTGTCGGTGCACAGTCCCCGCCGGGGCACCCGCAGCCGCAGTCCGGCCGCGGTGCAGCGTTGCTGAGCCAGCGCGCGCAACCGGGAGTTCGCGGCTACCCCACCCCCGATGAGCATGGTGTCGATGCCCCGATCAGTGGCGGCCCGGATCGCCTTGGCGGTGAGCACGTCGACCACGGCTTCCTGGAAAGCTGCCGCCACGTCGGCCACCGGCACGGCAAGGCCCTGGCGCTCCAGCGCTTCGACGTGCCGAGCGACCGCGGTCTTGAGCCCGGAGAACGAGAAGTCGTAGGGCGCGTCGCGAGGACCGGTCAGACCGCGTGGGAACCGGATACTGCCGGCATCCCCGCGCTGGGCGACCCGGTCGATGAACGGGCCGCCCGGGAAACCCAGCCCCAGTACTCGCGCCACCTTGTCGAACGCTTCCCCGGCGGCATCGTCGACGGTGGCTCCCAGCGGGTGCAGCGGCGCCACCAGCGAGGAGACCTCCAACAGGCTGGAGTGCCCGCCGGAGACCAGCAGGGCCAGCGCAGGGGGTAGCGGGCCGTGTTCCAGGGTGTCCACCGCGACGTGCGCGGTGAGATGGTTGACCCCGTACAGCGGGACGTCCCAGGCCGCCGCGTAGGCCTTGGCCGCAGCCACTCCGATCAGCAGCGCACCGGCCAGGCCGGGGCCGGCGGTCACCGCCACCGCATCCACATCCGACGGCGCGACACCAGCAACCCGCAGCGCGCGGCGCACCGTCGGCACCATCGCCTGCAAGTGGGCCCGGGACGCGACCTCGGGTACCACGCCGCCGAACCGGGCGTGCTCGTCGACACTGGACGCGATCTCGTCGGCGAGCAGGGTGACCGTCCCGTCGCCCGACAACCGCACGACGCCCACTCCGGTCTCGTCGCAGGAGGACTCGATTCCCAGCACGATCCCCGTGGTCGTCACCGGTGGGCCTGCCGGCGCATGGTGAAGGCGTCGGCTCCGCTGGGTCGGTAGTAACCGCGACGGATACCGATCACGTCGAACCCTTCGCTGCGGTACAACCGGATCGCCGAATCGTTGTCGGTGCGCACCTCGAGGAAGACCGTGGCCCCTTCGGCGTGATCGAGGATGGCCCGCAACAACGCCCGGCCGATCCCCCGGCGCTGATGCGCCGGATCCACCGCCAGCGTGTGCACCTCCGCCTCGCTGCCGACGCGGGCCAGACCCACGTAGCCAATCAGCGAGCCGCCCTCCCGTGCCGAGAGGTAATGATGACCCGCCGCCAGCGCCTCCAGGAACGCCTCCGGGCTCCACGGGTCGTCGCAGTCGAACAGCGTGTGCTCCAGCTCGGCGCAGCGCTGCGCATCGGCGGCCACCATCGGCCCGATCAGGACACTCATACCGGCGTCACCGGCTTGCGCGGTCCCGGTTCCCAGGCGTCGGGGCGCCGCAGGTACAACGGGTGCAACGGCCCGGGGGTGGCGCCGGACCGCACCTCCGCCGCTACCACCGCGACCAGCCCGGTCGGGTCGGGGCACCGCGGCACCACGACCGGCAGCCCCAGTACATCCAGCCCCGGTACATCGGTGGCGCCGGCCACCCGCGACACGCCGGCCAGCACCAGGTCCAGCGGCCGGTCGACGTGGGGACCATCGACCCGGGCACCGCACTCGTCGTAACGCGCCCAGTAAACCTCCCGGCGGCGAGCATCCGTGATCACCAGTAACGGACTGCCGGTACCCGCCCGGAAGGCGATCGCGTCCAGGCTGCACACCGGGTAAACCGGGAGGCCCAGCGCGTCGCCCAGCGCCGCGGCGGTGACCATCCCGACCCGTAGCCCGGTGAACGGGCCCGGTCCCACCCCGCAGACCACCGCATCGAGGTCGCGCATCGATACCCCGGCGGTCGCCAGCACCGAGCACACCGACGGCATGAGCAGCTTGCCGTGCGCCCGGGCGTCCACCGTGACCCGCTCGGCGAGGACCTCCGGCGAGCCCACCGCAGGCAGCCGTAACAACCCGGCCGTCACCGCCGAGGTCGCCGTGTCCAGAGCCAACACCAGCACGGATGACGAGCTTACGGATCACGTGTTCCGCTGCTCGCAGCAAGGCCAGGGCAGCTCCAGTATCAACCGGTCCGGTCCGTGCAGCTGCGCGATCCGCGTGTCGTCGGCATCACCGCCGGGTCGCTGCAGCCGGATCAGCAGGTGCTCGTCGGCCAGCCGCTCGGCCATGCCCTCGCCCCACTCCACCACCACGGCGGCCGCCAGCAGGTCGGTGTCCAGGTCGAGGTCGTCCAGCTCAGCCATTCCCCCGAGCCGGTAGGCGTCGACGTGCACCAGCGACACCCCTCGACCCTCAGGCAGGGCCGGGTGCTCGCGGGCGATGACGAAGGTCGGGGAGGTCACCGGGCCGCGGATCCCCAACCCGGTGCCGATACCGCGGGCCAACACGGTCTTGCCCGCGCCCAGCGGCCCGGCCAGCACGACCACGTCACCTGGGCGCAGGCGCTCGCCGACGGCCCGACCCAGCCGTTCGGTATCTTCCGGGGTCGGCAGCTTCAGACTCGCCTTCACCTGCGTGGCAGAGCTCCTGTGCATTGGGTCAGCAGGCCCAGCAGGTGTTCATTGACCCGCTTCGGTTGTTCCAGCATGGTCATGTGGCCAGATCCCTGCACCTGCACGAGTTCCGCGTCGGGCAGTAGCGCGGCAATCGCCTCGGAGTGCTGGAACTGAATCAAATGGTCCCCGTCGGAACCGATCACCAACGCCTTGGCGAACCGCAGACCGGCCAGCGCGGCGTACCGGTTGTGCGTCCCGAAAACGGCCAGGAAGTCGGTCATGACTTCAAAAGAGGTGGCCCGGATCATCATGTACATCAGCTCGACCAGCGCCGGATCGACGGCCTCGTCACCGAAGGCGAGATTGCGAGTCAGACCCCAGACCAGGTTCCGGCAGACCTCCCGCCCGCGGTCGATGGCGCGCGCGCTGGGCTCCCAGCGCGACAGCACCCCAGCCACCGGCATCACGGGGTTTCGCCGGGACAGTAACGGCTTAGGCAGTCCCGACCGGCCGATGTCCCCGGCGCTGGTGTTGAGGAAGGCCATCCCGCAGATCCGATCGGCGAACAGCGCCGGGTTCTCGTCGGCCAACGCCATGATCGTCATCCCACCGAGGGAATGGCCGATCACCACCACCCGGCCCTCGGGAGCAGCGACCCGGATCACCGCGTGCAGGTCCCGGCCGAGTTGCTCGATAGTGCAGGCTTTTCTAGGCGAACGACCGGACCGACCGTGGCTGCGCTGGTCGTAGAGCACCTGGCGCACTCGCGGCGCGGTGGAATGCGCCAGCTCGTGCCGTTGGTACAGCCACGACCGCCGGTCCAGTGTGTAGCCGTGCACCAGGATGACGGTGAACTCGGGTGCTCCCCCATCGATCGGGTCGAGTTCCTCCACCGACAAAGCCACCCCGTCATCGGCCGCTATCGTGTACTCGCGATCCGGCGGGAGCAGTGCCAGCACATCGTCCGGTAGTTCGCCCGCGGACCTGCGCACCTTGCTGATGCGGTTGTGGTACGCGCAACCAGCGACTAATGCAGTAGCCGCCGCCGTACCCAGCGCGCCACCGGCCACCCACCTGGCGGGTCTCATCGGGTCACCTTCGTCCCGTTGAGACCCGCGGCAATCGGACGGCGACCGCGCACCGTCCTGGTCAACCGGGGTCGTACCATCCCCGCGACCACCTCGTAATGGATGGTGCCCAACTTGTCCGCCCACTCGGTTGCGGTGGGTGCGCCGCTGTCGCCAGTGCCGAAGAAGAGCACCTCAGCGCCCGGGGCGACCGTATCGTCGCCGCAGTCGACCATCACCTGGTCCATGCACACCCTTCCCACCACTGGACGGCGACGGCCCGCTAGCCACACGTCGAGCCGGCCGGTGAGCACCCGAGGCACGCCGTCGGCGTACCCGGCGGGGACCAGAGCCAGGGTGGTCTCCCGATCGGTATGCCAGACATGCCCGTATGACACGCCCTCGCCGGCCGGGACTCGCTTGGTCATCACGACCTGTGAACGCAGCGTCATGGCTGGCAGTAGATGGTAGCCGACACCAGGCACCGGTGAGAGTCCGTAAACAGCGATGCCGGGGCGAACCAGGTCATAGTGCAGATCGGGTCTGGTCAATGTGGCCGCGGAGTTCGCCAAGTGCCGCAACGGTCGCAATCCGGCATCCCGGGCCACTTGGTAAGCCTCATCGAAACGTCTCACCTGCGCCTCGATGATCGGATGACCGGGATCGTCGGCGTGCGCGAGGTGCGACCAGATCGCGACGACCTCGATGCCCCGGGCAGCCAGGGCGGCGCGGACCAGGCCGGGCCACTGGTTGGGGCGGGCACCGCCGCGGTTCAGCCCGGTGTCGACCTTGAGATGCACCCTTGCGGTGGTGCCGGTCACCGCTGCGGCAGCCGCGACCGTGTCGAGTTGGCCGATGGAGTAGACGCCGAGCTCGACACCCGCGGCGAGCCCGGCGGCGAGATCCTCCCCCGGTGCGCGCAGCCAGGCCAGCACTGGAGCGCTGATTCCGCCGTGGCGCAGCTCGAGCGCCTCCTCGACGCTGCACACACCCAGCGCGCTGGCTCCCGCCTGCAAGGCGGCGCCGGCGACGTCGACCGCACCGTGGCCGTACCCGTCGGCCTTGACCACCACCATGGTGGCCGCACCGGACGCGGCGGCACACCCGGCGAGGATCCCGACGTTGTGTCGGATCGCGTCGAGGTCGATCACCACTTCGACGCGGGGACGCGAGGTCGTTGCTGGCATCGTGGTCATCATCCCGCGGATGTCGAGCGGAGGCAGCGGATCGCGTCGGTCAGGGCGGCTTGGATCGCTGAGGCGGGTGCTGGAGCACCGGCCGAGGTGCCGCCCCGAGCGGCGATGCCGGCGGGGCCCCCCCGAGCGGCGATGGCGGCGGCGAGTTCCTGGGCATGCACCGCCGCGGCCGCTGCCGTGGCCGGCTCCAGCCCGGTCGCCAGCAACGCGCCGAGCACGCCGGTGAGAACGTCGCCGGAGCCTGCGGTGGCCGGCCAGGACGAGCGGGCCGGGTTCACCAGCACCCGACCGTCCGGGGTGGCGACGATGGTCGTGTTGCCCTTGAGCAGCAACACCGCAGCAAACCGGCGGGCGGCGTCCCGGGCGGCCGTTACCCGATCAGCGCCGGGCGCTTTGCCGGTGAGCCGCTCGAACTCCCGATCGTGCGGGGTGAGAACCAGCGGGGTGCCCGGGTCACGGCTGTCCGCGAGCTCGGGGTGCCGGGCCAGCAGGGTGATCGCATCGGCGTCAGCCACCACCGGTACCCCCATGCCCAGCACGTGGGCCAGCACCTGGCGGCTGGCGACGCCGGTGCCCAATCCCGGCCCGACGGCCCAGGCCTGCACCTGCCCGGCGTCGGACACCGAACCGGTGGCCACCACCTCCGGCCAACGCCGTCGCACCCCGTCGGCGGCGGAGCCGGCAAAGCGCACCATGCCTGAGGTCGCCAATACCGCGGCTCCCGCGCAGAGCACCGCGGCACCGGGATAGTCCGCCGAGCCCGCAGCGATTCCGACGACGCCCTGGCTGTACTTGTCGCTGCTCGGGCCAGGCACGGGCCACAGAGCGCCGATCTCGGCAGCGGCGAGCACCCGCAGATCAGGCTCGCCCAGCTCGGCGAACAGCCCGATGTCCACCAGGTGCACCGGACCGCAACGCCACGGGGCGAGTAGGTGCACCGGCTTGCGGACGCCGAAGGTGACGGTCTCGGAGGCGGTGACCGCGGGCCCGTCAACGGTGCCGGTGTCGGGGTCGACTCCGGACGGCGAATCCACCGCGATGATCGGCACCCGGACGGCTGCGACCAGCCGGGCTGCTGCCGGACGCAGCCCACCCCGGCCGGACAGCCCCACGATCCCGTCGAGCACGAGATGAACCCGGTCTGGCAGCTGGTCGCAGATCCGCCCGCCGGCCCGGCGCAGCGCCGCGAGCCCCTGCGAGTGCGCCCGGTCCGGAGACAGCAGCACAGCTGTCACCACGACCCCACGGCGGCGTAGGTACGCCCCGGCCCACAACGCGTCCCCGCCGTTGTCGCCCGCCCCGACCAGCAACGTGACGTGCCGGCCGGACACGCCACCGGTCCGCTCGGCCAGCGCCGCCGCGGTCCGGTTGGCCAGCCCGAACGCGGCCCGACGCATCAGGGTGCCGGGCGGCACTCGACTCATTGCCGCTTGGTCGGCGGCGCGCACGCGCGCCACCGACCAAGCGGCCTGTGAGTGGC
>JBOHFC010000127.1:0-13378 GCA_050701375.1 Pseudonocardiaceae bacterium | reverse complement strand
ATGGCGTTCTGGCCGATGGTGGCGTCGGCCGCGATCTTCGGCTATCACGGGTGGTCATTGCTGTTACCCCAGGTCCTCGAGGGCGTGGCAGCGGTATTCCTGCTGCATCGCACTGTGCGGTACTGGGCCGGTGAGCACGTCGCGCTGCTGGCGGCGCTGGTCTTCGCGCTCACCCCGGTGACCGTGGCGATCAACCGGGACACCAATCCCGACACCCTGATGGTGCTGCTGATGGTGGCCGCGGCCTATGCGTTGACCCGGTCGGTGCACCATCCGGGTCAGCCCGGCCGCGCGACTCGCTGGCTGCTGCTGGCGGCGGTGCTCCTCGGTCTGGGCTTCGTCACCAAGATGCTGCAGGCATGGATCGTGGTCCCGGTGTTCGCGCTGGCGTACCTGGTCGGCTCACCCGCACCGGTGCGCCGCCGGATACTCGATGTGCTCGGCGCCGGCGGCGTGCTGCTGGCCGGCTCGATGTGGTGGGTCGCGCTGGCCAGCTTCTGGCCCGGACCCAAGCCCTACATCGGCGGCAGCACCGATGGCTCAGTGCTCAACCTGGTCGTCGGCTACAACGGCCTCGGCCGCATCCTCGGCCGCCAGGTCGGCCGCGAACTGGTCGGCGGCTCCGGTATGCCCGGCGGCCGGGGTATGCCCGGTGGCCCCGGTGGTGGCCCCAGTAGTGGTCACGGTGGTGGTCACGGTGGTGGGTTCGGCGGCGGCTCGGGCATCACCCGCCTGTTCGGCGAGCAGGTGGGTGGCCAGATCAGCTGGTTACTGCCCTTGTGCCTGCTGGTGCTTGTCGCG
This sequence comes from Pseudonocardiaceae bacterium, assembly GCA_050701375.1. Classification (GTDB taxonomy): domain Bacteria; phylum Actinomycetota; class Actinomycetes; order Mycobacteriales; family Pseudonocardiaceae. The sequence continues at coordinate 12,577 of JBOHFC010000127.1, read as the reverse complement.
GTCGCGGTCGCGGGGATCCGGCAGCGGCGGTCCGGGCGGACCTCGGAGCCGACTGCAGACCCGGCGCGCCGCGCGGGCTGGGTGCTGTGGGGTGGTTGGTTACTGCTGGTGGGGTTGGTGCTCAGCGTCGCCCAGGGGGGCTTCCATTCGTACTACACCACGGAGATGGCCCCGGCCGTCGCCGCGGTGACGGCCGCCGGGGTGGCCGCGATGTGGCGGCAGTACCGCCGCCCAGGTGGATACAGCTGGTTGCTGTTGCCGGCGGCCGTGACGCTGACCGCCGGCTGGGCCTGGGTACGGGTCTCGAGAGGCCTCTCGTGGAACGGCTGGCTGCGCTACGTCGTCGTGGGCGCCGGGGTTGTTGCGGTGATGCTGCTGATGGCCGGCAGGCTCTCCTCGAGGGGGAGCAGCTCCGGGGTATCCCGGCTAGCCGCGGTGCTGAGCGTGGTCGCCTTGCTGCTCGCCCCCGGCGTGTGGTCCACCGCCACCGCGTTCGCGGCCAGCGGTGGCGCGATGGCCCAGGCCGGACCGTCCGGCTCCGGATTCGGCCGGATCAGGAGCAATGCGGCTCGGGCCGTCCGACCTGGGGATCAGGGACTAGCTGCGCGATTCCAGGGCGCCATGCGCGGAGATCTGACCACTGAACAGAGCAAGATCCTGGCTTACGCGCAGGCCAACTCTGGTGGCCACCGGATCACCCTGGCAGTGGAAGGCGGAGCGATGGCCGCCGAGGCCTACCTCATCCACAGTGACGCCGTGATCGTCGGGATGGGCGGGTTCAGCGGTCAGGACCCAGCTCCGACCGTGGCGACGCTCGCCCAGTGGGTACAGCAGGGTCAGTTACGGTTCGTCCTGGCCGGCGGCCATGGCGCGGCCGGTGGAGGGGGCGGAGTGTCCGCCCTGCGTACCCAGTGGGTGCGGCAGCACTGTGTGGTCGTCAACCCGTCCTCCTACGGCGGTTCCGCCATGCCCGCGCAGAAGACCCCCGATCCGTCCGATCGCGTCGAGAGTCTCTACGACTGCAGTGCTCGTTGACGCAGAGCTGGTCGCGTGTCGACGCACTGGCGGTCCGCGACATGCCGTCGGTGAAGTCCTACCCCCGGCATAGGTTGTCCTCAGGCTGGTGGGGGAAGCTGGCGAGCGTGGACGACCAGAGTTGTGCCAGTGTGCTAGTCGTCGACGACGAGCCGAACATCTTGGCGTTGCTGTGCGCCTCGCTGCGGCTGTCTGGCTTCGAGGTACACGCCGCGAACAGCGGCGCGCGAGCGCTGAGCACCATCGCGCACGCCGTGCCCGACATCGTCGTGCTCGACGTGATGCTGCCGGACTGCGACGGATTCACCCTGGCCCGCCAGCTGCGGGCGGCGCACGGTCAACTACCGGTGCTGTTCCTGACCGCCCGGGACGGCGTCGACGACCGGATCGCCGGCCTCACCGCGGGCGGCGACGATTACGTGACCAAACCGTTCAGCCTCGAGGAGCTGGTGCTGCGGCTACGAGCGATCCTGCGCCGCACCCAACCAACCCGCAACGGCCAGCCAGACGCCACCACGGTGACTTACGCCGATCTGGAGCTGGACGAGGAAGCCCACGAGGTACGTCGCGCCGGGGCGCTGGTAGCGCTCTCGCCGACCGAGTTCAACCTGCTGCGCTACCTGATGGTCAACGCGGGAAAGGTAGTCAGCAAGACGCAGATCTTGGATCGGGTATGGAACTACGACTTCGGCGGTGACAGCCGGATCGTCGAGTCCTATATCAGCTACCTACGCCGCAAGATCGACCGGCAGAACCCCCCGCTGATTCACACGATCCGCGGTGTCGGGTACACGCTGCGGCTACCACGCGACGCGCTCGACATCGGTGCCTCGTGAGGATGCCGCCTCGGCCGCTCACCCTGCGCGGCCGGTTGATCGCCGCACTGCTGGTGTTCTCCGCGGTCGGGCTGGCCACATTCGCCGGTGCGAGCGAACTGCTGCTGCGGCACTCACTGCTGAGCCGGGTGGACCAGCAGCTACACCACTTCCCGCTGCGCCGGATCGCGGCGGCCGAGAAGCCGAACCCACAGCGGCTGCCCAGCGACTACCGGCTCACTGTCCTTGCGCCCAACGGCGCCGTAGCGTACGAGCTGGGCCAACAGTCGGGTCAGCCTGGCGGTCCCGCGCTGCCGCCCTTGGACCTGGCAATGGTGCGGCATCGGGGCGGCACGCCGTTCACCGTGCCAGACCGCGCCGGCGGCAGCTCATGGCGGGTCGAGGCGGTAGAACTCCCGGACGATGGGGTCGTGGCCGTCGCGCTGTCCCTCGGCTCGGTGGACGTCATCCTGCGGCAGCTTCTGATCATCGAAGCCATCGTGGGTGGGTTCGTGCTGTTCCTCGTCGGGGCAGTCGCGACGATCGTGGTCCGGCTCGGGCTGCGACCGTTGACCAGAATCGAGCACACCGCCGAGGCGATCGCGGGTGGTGAACTGGACCGTCGGGTGCCCGATAGCGATCCTCGCACCGAAACCGGCCGGCTGGGCGCCGCGCTCAACGTCATGCTGGGCCGGCTCGCCGCCGCGCTCCACGAGCGGGAGCGCTCCGAGGAGCGGCTACGGCAGTTCGTGGCCGACGCATCACACGAGCTCCGCACCCCCCTGACCTCGATCCGCGGGTTCGCGGAGCTGTATCGGCGAGGTGGTGCCCGCACACCCGCCGACGTCGAGCTGCTCACCGGACGGATCGAGGCCGAGGCGACCCGGATGGGCGTCCTGGTGGACGATCTATTGCTGCTGGCCCGGCTGGATCAACAACGGGCCCTGGACATCACCGACGTCGACCTGCTGGTGCTGGCCGCGGACGCGGTGCACGACGCGAAGGCCCGGGAGCCAGATCGCCCGGTGACCCTGACCCCAGGCAACGACTCGGTGCATGTACTGGGCGACGAGCACAAGCTCCGTCAGGTGGTGACCAACCTGGTGACCAACGCGCTGATCCACACCCCGGCGGGCACCGCGGTGGCGCTCACGGTCCGGCAACATGTCCCGTCCCCGCGCGACGAACCGCCGGTGGCGCAGGCCGGGATGCAGAAACTACCGCACACGGCCGTCGGTGTGCTGGAGGTGCACGACGAGGGCCCCGGCATCCCACCCGGTCAGGCTTCCCATGTGTTCGACCGGTTCCACAGCTTCGATCCCGGCCGTACCCACAACCGTGGTGGCTCGGGCCTCGGCCTGGCGATCACCGCGGCCATCCTGGAGGCCCACAACGGTCGCATCGAGCTGCATGCCGCATCCCCGCACGGCACCACCTTCCGTGCCCTGCTGCCGTTGGCTTGACCGCCCCGACCGGACGGAACTGCGGCGCGGCGCGAAACGCGAGACCGACACTGTCGTTACTCCCTGTGGCGTGGCCGTACATCGGCGATCAAGGGGAGACCGGTATGACGATCCGATCCACAGCGAAGCACCGCAAGAGCCGACCTGTCAGCCCGGTCCCTATCGGGTCTCGACGGTGGGTAGCGGCGCTCGTGCCGGTGCTGGCGGTCGTCACCGCCGGCACCGTGGTCGGCGCGGTCAGAACCGCCGTGGCCTCGGATAACCCGAATCCCACCGTGATCGTCGGTGGAGACCCGCAAGGGGTGGCGGTCGACCCCGACGGCAAGCACGCGTACGTGGCCAGTTACGCCGACAACGCCCTGCTGGTGCTCGACACCGCGAGCCGGCGGGTGGTCGGAAGCATCCACGTCGGCGCCAACCCGCGCGGAGTGGCGGTCGACCCGGACAGCCGGCACGCCTTCGTCACCAACTACTCCGAGAACTCGGTGAGCGTGGTCGACACCGGCGCCGGAAAAGTGATCGACACCATCGCTGTCGGCGTGAACCCGACTGCGGTGGCGGTCTTCCCCCGCGACCACTACGCCTTAGTCACAGACTTTTACGGCAACACCATCAGTGTGATCAATATCGCGACCCTCAAGCTGGTCGGTACCGTGCCCGTGGGGATCCACCCGGACGGGGTGGCGATCGACCCCAAGGGGGAGTTCGCCTACGTGACCAACAGCGGCAGCAACTCGGTCAGCGTGATCGACATTCATGCCCAGAAGGTGGCCCGAACCATTCTGGTCGGCCGGGCTCCGCAGAAGATCGCGATCGACAAGGACGGCAAGCACGCTTACGTGACGAACTTCGGTGACAACAACGTGAGCGTGATCAACCTTCCCAATGAGGTCGGTGTGGACACGCTCACCACCCTGTTGCAGCTCAACGGCACGAAGGTCAATAACACCATCCCGGTGGGCATCAACCCGCGTGGTTTGGCGGTCGACTCCGATAGCCACCATGCCTTCGTGGTCAGCGTCGCCGAGGGCACCGTGACCGTGATCGATACCGCAAAGGGGACGGTGCTCGGCTCGTCCTTCGTCGGTTATGATCCGGATGAGGTGGCAGTCGCGCCCAACAGCACCGCTTATGTCACCTCCAGAGGCGACGGCACCGTCACGGTCATCGAGCCGACCGCGTCCAGGGCCTAAGACGTTCAAAGGCCGATGAAGTGGGTCGGCCGAAATCCGGATGCTCGGTTGCCATCCGAGGGTGACATTCTCTTCAAGCGTATCGCCGCGCACCCGCCCGCGAGAGGAGACCTGTGAGTGCTCTGACCTACCTCGAGGCGATCGTGGTGGGCGCCTTCCAGGGCGTCACCGAGTTGTTCCCGGTGTCCAGCCTCGGGCACTCCATCCTGATCCCGGCGCTGGTGGGCGGCCGCTGGGCACACGACCTCAATGTGTCAGCTCCCGAATCGCCTTACCTGGCGTTCATCGTCGGCCTGCACGTGGCCACCGCCGCAGCGCTGCTGGTCTTCTTCTGGCGGGACTGGCTGCGCATCGTCACCGGCTTCATCAGCTCATTGCGCCACCGGCGACTCCGCACCTCCGGTGAGCGACTCGCCTGGCTGCTCATCGTCGGTACCATCCCGGTCGGCATCAGCGGTCTGCTGCTGGAGCATCTGTTCCGCACCACGTTAGGTCGGCCGATCCCGGCGGCGGCGTTCCTGATCGCCAACGGGATCGTGCTCTTTGTCGGTGAGCGGCTCCGTCGACGGGCTGACACCATTGCACCGGTGCCGGCGACGACCGGAGCGGGTGGGCCCGGTTCAGCGCGAGACGTCGACGCCGCCGCGGATGCCCGGCTGGCTCGGATGTCCCTCGGCCGAGCCACGCTGATCGGTTCCGCGCAGATCCTGGCTTTGTTGCCCGGGCTGAGCCGATCCGGCGTGACGATGGCCGCCGGACTGCTGCGCGGACTGTCCCACGAGGATGCGGCCCGCTTCTCTTTCCTGCTGGCCACCCCGGTCATCCTGGCCGCCGGCGCGTTGAAGATCCCCGACCTGGTCGGCCCGCTCGGCGCCGGCATCCGTGGACCCATCATCGCCGGCAGTATCGCGTCGTTCGTCAGCGCTTACCTCGCGGTCCGCTTCTTGACCCGCTACTTCGAGACCCGCACTCTGACCCCGTTCGCGATCTACTGCCTGCTCTTCGGCTCGGCCAGCCTGATCTGGCTGGTCATCCGCTAACCGCGTGACCACGCAAATAGGTCTGGCGTAGCGCGGCTTGGTCGGGCAGTTCCAGGGCAGGAAGGATCTGGCCGGTGGCCTGCTGCAGGATGTGGTCGGCCAAGGCCGGGTTGCGGGCCAGCACGGGGCCGTGCAGGTAGGTGCCGATGATGCGCTCGGTGAGAACGCCCTCGCCGCGATGCCTCGTCGTGCCGGTGCCCTCGCCAGTGCCGTTGCCGGTGCCGGTGACCACTCGTCCCAATGGGGCGACGCCCGGGCCCAGGGTGGTGACGCCGCGGTGGTTCTCAAAACCGGTCAACGGGCCGACTCCGGGCACCGCGCAGCTGGCGATCACCTCGCCGACGGCGCGCTGGCGACCGGGCGCGGTGGTGATATCAAGCAGGTCCAGCCCCGGATAGTGCTGACCCTTGGAGTCAGTCATCGACCGGCCGAGGATCTGCAACCCGGCGCACACGGCCAGCGTCACCGCACTGGTCTCCAGCGTCCGGCGAAGCTGGTCATGGCGACGTAGCCAGTCCGCGGCGAAAAGCTGCGCAGTGTCCTCGCCACCACCCAGCAGGTACACCGCGCAACTGGTCGGGGGGACGTCGTGGACCGTGATGGTGCGGATCTCAGCCGCGATGCCACGCCAGCGCAACCGTTGGGCCAGTATCGTGGCGTTGCCGGCGTCGGAGTAGGTGCCCAGGACGTCGGGCAGCAGCAGGCCGATCGCGACCGTGGACTCCCCGCTCACCCGGCTACTCCCGGTCCAGCCGGCGGCGGAACTGATGAAAAGCGGTGTAGTTGGCCACCACGTCGATCTGCCCCGTTGGCAGCGCATTGAGGGCGGCCAACGGGTCGGCGACGGTCCGGTGTTCCAGCCCGGCGTAACTGAGCCGCACGCCGAGGTCGGCGGCGCGTTCCCCGCTGGACACCACCTGGCGGGACCCGAGCTGTTCGAAGGGCACATCCCACAACCACGAGGTGTCGCGCCCGTCGGCTTCCCGAGCGTTGATGATCACCAGTAGCGGCCGTGGCTCATCCAACATGGAGAGCATGCCGGCCCAGCCGGCTGGGTTCTTGGCCAGCAACATGCGCAGGTCCTGCCCGTCTCGGTGCACCACCGCGTACCGGCCGGCCACCACGTCGACCTCGCGCAGCGCCGCCGCGGCCTGATCGGCCGGCACGCCGACAGCGCAGGCGGCGGCGATCGCCATCGCCGCATTGCTCCGGTTGACTTGACCGGGCAGACGAATATCCAGCGGCAGGACGGCGTCTGCGGTGCAGGCCTTGCTTTCTTCGATCCACCAATCCGGAGTGGGGCGGGCCAGCCCACAGGAACAGTGCCAGCCGGGCTCGGTGAACGTCAGCGTGTTACCACAGCGGGGACAGGTGGTCGCGTCACCCAACCAGCTGGCCCCCGCAGCCACCCAGACGCTGCGCGTGGCCGACTTCGCTGCTGACACCACCATCGGATCGTCGGCATTGGCCACCACGACCGTGCTGGGATGCCGGGCCAGGGCACCGCCGACGGCGGACGCGATGGCCCCCACCTCGGTCGCGCGGTCCAGCTGGTCACGGGTCAGGTTGAGGAGGACCACCACCGCCGGATCGACGGCCTCGGCGACCACGGCCAAGTGCAACTCGTCCACTTCGAGCACTGCATACTCGGCGTCTCGCGCCTCGGCCAGCGCCGCGACCGCACCGTCAGCCATATTGGAGCCACCGGCGTTGTGCGCCACCCGTCCAGCGGTCCGTACCGCCGCCGCGACCAGATGACTGGTCGTGGTCTTGCCGTTGGTCCCGGATACCAGGACGACTCGCCGTCCCGCTGCCAGGTGTCGCAGTGCGTGCCGGTCCAGGACCAGCGTCACCCGCCCACCGATGATCGACCCGGCGCCCAGGCCCAGCCGCCGCGAGAGCCCCGCGGTCACCAGCCCCGCGTGCACGGCGGCGCGCGTCCACCACCCCAAGCTGAGTTGCCCGGACGGCGCGGTTGCCACCGGGCCCACTCCGGGTGTCTGCACCACCATCGCCCCCACCCTAACCACTATCCCTACCCAGCAATGTGCCGACGCGCGACGGCACTGGCGGCAGTATTCCTTACCCGGGCAGCTTCGGTTGGGAGGCCCGTTCCAGGTTCTGTTGTACCGAGGATTTTGGTGATACGCGACTGCCGGGTAATTCCCTGCCGGGTAATTCTCGACTGTCGGATGATTCGCCACCTGCGCTGGTCGCGGCGGCTTCTCCGGTGGCCAGCAGCCATACCCCAGCCAGGGTGAGGGTCAGCCCGGCGGCTTGGGCTACGGCCATCGGCCCGGCGGCGAACGACTCACCGAAGACGATCGCGCCGAGGCTGACCCCGATCACTGGGTCGATCACCATCATCGCCGCCAGCGGGCCACCGAGCGGGCCCGACTGGAAAGCGGCCTGACTCAGCAGCGCACCCAGTAGGCCGCAGCCCAGCGCGGTCCACAGCTCCCAACTCGTCGCCAACCCGGGGAGCCCACCGTCGGCCAGGATCTCACCCCAGGTCTTGACCAGCGCCGCGGATAGCGCGAACACCGTCCCGGCGGCCGCGCCGAAGCCCAGCGACCGGGTTCGGCCTCGCCGGGCGAATGCGACGCCCAGCGCGGCGCCGGCCACGATCGCGACCAGCAACAGTCCCGGTAGCCAGTCCGTGATGCTCTGCGGATCTCGGGAGTCCACGGTCGGTTGGACCGCCAGAAAGACCGCCAGACCGCTGATGGTCAGGAATGCGGCCAGCAACGCCCGCCGGCTTACCGGGTGGCCGAGGAGGACTTGCAGCGGCAGCGCGACGACCAAGCCCACCGTCAGCAGTGGCTGGACGACCGAGAGCGCCCCGAGGTTGACCGCCACCATGTGCAGCGCTACCCCGGCCATTTCAGCCACGATCCCCAGTAGCCACAACCGTTGGCGCGCGACATCGATCAACAGCCCAGGGTTCAGCGGGAACCGTCGGCGTACCTGGTTGGCCCCGTGATGCTGTAGCACCGAGGCGGTTCCGAAGCACACCGCAGCCACGAGCGCCAACACGATTGCGACTGTCACAACGCTCCCGAGCCTACAGGGTGTAGGTGAACACCAGCTGCGGGTGCCCGAGTTCCACGGTGCGGGCAGCTCCCCGATCTCCACATCCGGATCGATCGCCCGCACCCGGTCCCACCCGGATACCTGATCGACTCTTTGACCACCACGAGATCATCCAGCCTAATGAACGTTGGGGTCCTCGCGGGAGGGTCGTTGGGCTTCGATCACCCGGACCGTCTGGGTCGTGGTCCGTGGGAAGGTGCGGATGGTGGCTCTGGGGAGCTCGACGATGACGGTGGTGTCCGAAACGTGGACGGTGAAGACCTGGCTGGCGTGGTGGCGGCCGAGAGCGATTTTCTGGCCGGCGATCGTGATTTCACCGCTGTTGGAGGCGCGGCGTTGGATGGTAATCGGTTCGATCGAGGGTCGAGGTGGCGGTCCGGCGGGGCGGGCTCCTCGTAACGAACGGGATTGCTCCCAGGTTAGCGGGTTGGGTGAGGTGCGGAGTAGCTCGCGCTTGTCGGGATCGAAGAACATCAGGGTGGCATCTTGGATGCGGACGCTGACGCGGTGTCCGGTCAGGAGTCCTGGGGCTAGCACGCGGTGGTTGGCCAGGCTGATCGTGCCGTCGCGGGAGACGACTCGGTCGACTTCCAGGGCGGCGGGGACCTCATCCATCAGCGCCATCACCCGCTCAGCTGCCGCGACGATCTGCGGGTCGGTGTCGGCGCCCACTGCCGCCAACTCTGCCGACAACGGCGCCGCCCACATCTGCGGTGCCTTCTCATACTCAGCCAGGGCAGTCTCCGCCAGTTGACGACCGGCGAAGCGACGTCGCACCATATCGTGCAAACCTGCATATGCGTCTTTGACTGCACCCATTGCGGTGTCCCGCAACCCCGACGCCGCGCCCGCCGCGAGCGCACCTACGATCATCGAGATCGGATCCATCACCCACCGCCAATGTTAGTCCTCGTCGAATCGATCCCCGAACATTCCTATCGGAGCCGACATCGGAGCAGAGTTTTCGGGTCACCTCACCTTACGTCATAAGGTTGATCAAGCTACGTCTTTCCTCAGCTGTTTACAACTCTCGAGTCCCTCGGATTTTTCGCTATCTGCCGTTCTTTTTTCTTCGGCCCGGAGGTAACGCTGAACCAGCTCGGCCCAGAGCGCGGCTACCGTTTTTGCATCTCCCAAGCTATCGATCTCTGCGGGCCAGTTCACATAGCGACGCCCTTTGCAGTCAATAGATTGATAGGGAAATTTCAGACCGTCGTCGTGGCCGTAATAGAAGGGTTGAAAGACGATGTACACGCCCCAGCCGCTGTCCGGCCGGAACTCGATCGAGAAGCCGTAGTCGGCGAGTCCGTCCCGCGTTTGGTAATGCATTACCGCCATGATTGTTCTCCTCTCAAGATTCATGAAACCTCTGAGTCTCTTGACCTTTGCCGGGTCCTCTGATGATCACATCGCTGATCATGAGCCTCCTGAAGATCGCGACTCTTACGTGGGGCACCGAGGTGGCCGGGTCCCAAGAGCACGGACAGACGGAGCGACACCGTGGGTGCTCGCGCGCCCACGGTGTCGCTTGATGGCAACGGGGATGTAGCTTGATATCAACGGACTATCGGGCATGTAGATCATGTTCGCAGCCTGACCGGTGCGTGTCACTCGCACCCGCTGACGAGATTTCCTCACCTGGTTAACCTGGTCTTGACCAGTCAGGATGTTAATTCTGCGGCGCGAAGCTCACAGGACAGCGGCCGGACACTTCCCCCGGCACTGACTAACCCGCCCGCCATCTTCGGCACATCGGCATCATGGGTGCGTACAGGTCGCCCAGAAAGTCGAGATGGCCATGCCGCCCAGGCCGGGGAGTAAGGCGTACCGCGATCAACAGCGGGAACGTTTGGACCGGCTCGGCGTGGATGGCCGTCAGCTCATCGAACAGCTCGTGGGTGACTTGATGCGCTGCGGACGCCGGCCACGTGAGGCCTGGAGATTGGCCTACGGACTCACCCAGGACGAGGTTGCAACGCAGTTCGATCAGATCAGAGGCGACCCGAACATGCGCATGCGCAGCAGTCGCATCTGCGAGTATGAAAAGTGGCCGAAGGGCGGCGTGCGGCCGTCGGTGCGCGCGCTGAAGATACTGGCGAGTATCTATGGAATCTCCTGGGATCGACTCGTCGACGTCGACGATCTGGAGAGGATGCGCGCCGGTGACCGCCAGGCATTTCTGGACATCAGTGACCAGCTGTACGGGGATTCTCTGGATTTATTATTACCGCGGCAAAGAGGCCGTCCCTCGAATGCTCCACGCCGCGGCGATGGCTTACCGCTCAACCAACCGGTCGCTGCCGAGGAATCGGCGACTGTCCGCGAACGGTTGACCGTGCCGGCGACCGGCGGGTTGCCCGGTGAGGTTACGCATTTCACCGGGCGGGATGGGCCGATGGCCGAGCTGCGTGCTCGGATCACCCAACTCGCCCCCAGAACCACCGTGGTGACCATCTACGCGATCGATGGCATGGCGGGGATCGGGAAGACGGCGTTCGCCCGCCATGCCGCTCAAGAGTTCGCCTCACGCTACCCGGACGGGGCGATCTGGGTTGACCTCTATGGCCACACCCCCGGCATGCAATCGCGCAATCCCTCCGGCGCGTTGGAGCAGATCCTGCTCCAACTAGGCATGCCGGCCGAAGCGATCAAAGGCGATCTGGCCGAACGCCAAGACCAGTGGCGACACCATATCCACAAGCGGCGCATGCTGATCGTGCTGGACAACGCACGCACGAGCGACCAGGTGCTGCCGCTGCTTCCGGAGGCGCCCGGTTGCCTCGTGCTGATCACTAGCAGGCGCAAACTGACCGGTCTCACCGACGCCTACCCGCTCTCACTTGACATTTTGGGGTGGGATGAGGCACAGCGGTTGTTCGTCAAGCTGGTCGGCGACCAACGATGCGAAGATCTCGACGCCGTTCGGCAGATCCTGGCCGCGTGTGGTCGGTTGCCGCTGGCGATCAGGCTCATCGCCGGACGGTTACGTCACCACCGGGACGAGCTCCTCGCCGACGTCGCCGCAGACCTTGACGACCGGACCACGGCGCTGGATGCGCTGGTGGCCGAACACCTCTCGGTGCGGGCCGCATTCGAGTGCTCCTACCGGCTCCTGACCGACGAGCGTGTCGGGCGTTCCGCCTGCTGGGCTGGCATCCCGGACCCGAGATCACCCCGGTGGTCATCATCGCAGTGGCCGCCGTGCCGCCCGCGCGGGGTAGGCAGCTGCTGCGCGAGCTGGTCGACCACAATCTGCTGGACCAGCTCTCAGTGCCCGGCGGCCCGCGCTACTGCATGCACGACTTGGTGCGCCTCTACGCTCAGGAACGTGCCGAGGTTGAGGAACCGCCGGCCGAGCGCGCGGCGGCGGTGGATCGCCTTGCCGGCAGCTACCTGGCGATCACCAGTGAGGCCGATCGGTTGCTGCGGCCCTACGTCTCGGGCGATCCCGACAAGAGCACCCCCCGGAGGGCTGTACTGGCATTTGCTGACGCAGCGCAGGCGCGTACCTGGCTGACCGTCGAGCGGCCCAACCTACTCGGGTGCGTGCGAGCGATGATTCCGAGCGCGGACGCCGCGGAGCTGGCGACCATGCTGGCGGTGCACTTCCGGGACTTCGGCTTCTGGTCCGACGTCCGAGTTCTTTACGGCCAAGCCTTGACCCTCTGCCGCTACCTCGGTGATCAGTGCGGTGAAGTCGACGCGCTGTGGGGCCTAGTGTAGTGTCTTGCAATTGAGTTTACAGTGCAGTATTCTGTAAGACATGAGTCGAGCAGCGGCGCCGTTGGCGATATCCGATGGACAGCGAGAGGTTTTGGAAACCTTGGCCAGTTCGCGGGCCGCGGCGTACCGGTTGGTGCAACGAGCCCAGGTATTGCTGTTGGCTACCGATGGTGTGTCGAATTCCGAGATCAGTGAGACGGCCGGAGTATCGCGTC
>JBOHFC010000126.1:0-10272 GCA_050701375.1 Pseudonocardiaceae bacterium | reverse complement strand
CGGTCAAGGACTTCACCAAGACCGAGAAGTTCCCGCACGCCACCAAGGACCAGGGCGGCCGGCTGGTGGTGGGTGCCGCGGTCGGCGTGGGCGAAGACGCCAAGCGGCGAGCGCAGGCGCTGGCCGAGGCGGGCGCCGACTTCCTCGTGGTGGACACCGCGCACGGGCACTCCCGCGGAGTGCTGGAGATGATCAGCCTGCTCAAGGCTGAGCTTGGCGCGACCGTTGATGTGATCGGCGGCAATGTGGCTACCCGCGCCGGCGCGCAGGCGCTGGTCGACGCCGGCGCGGACGCGGTGAAGGTCGGGGTGGGCCCCGGCTCGATCTGCACCACCCGGGTGGTGGCCGGCGTGGGCGTGCCGCAGATCAGCGCCATTTTCGAGGCGGATCAGGCGTGCCGCCCCGCTGGTGTTCCGGTGATCGGAGACGGCGGGATCCAGTTCTCCGGAGATATCGCCAAGGCCATCGTCGCCGGGGCCAGCTCAGTGATGCTGGGCAGCTTGCTGGGGGGCACCGCTGAGGCTCCGGGTGACCTGATCCTGGTCGATGGCAAGCAGTACAAGACCTACCGCGGGATGGGTTCGGTGGGCGCCATGGTCACCCGCGGGGGTGGTCGCTCCTACTCCCGAGACCGCTACTTCGCTGACGACCTGCTCTCCGACGACAAGCTGGTGCCCGAGGGCATCGAAGGTCGGGTTCCCTTCCGTGGACCGCTGTCGTTGGTAGCTCACCAGCTGGTCGGGGGCCTGCGCGCGGCGATGGGCTATGCCGGCGCGGCGACGATCCCGGCGTTGCAGGGCGCGCAGCTGGTGCGGATCACCGCGGCGGGCCTGAAGGAGAGCCACCCGCATGGCATCACCATGACAGTCGAGGCCCCGAATTACGTGGTGGGCTGAGATGCGCGACCTGGTGGAGATCGGCATGGGCCGCACCGCGCGACGCGGCTACGACTTCGATGACGTCCAGATCGTGCCATCGCGGCGCACCCGCTCGTCGCGGGATGTGTCCACCACCTGGCAGATCGACGCCTACCGGTTCGGCATCCCGCTGCTGACCCACCCCACCGACGCGGTCGTCTCACCGGCGATGGCCGTGCGGATCGGCGAGTTGGGCGGGCTCGGCGTGCTCAATGCCGAGGGACTGTGGGCCCGCCACGGAGGCGTTGACAAGCTGCTGTTCCAGCTCAGCGCCGCGATGCAGGAGACCGACGGCGCTGCGGCGATACGGCTGCTGCAGCAGTGGCATTCGGCGCCGATCCAGGTGGAGCTGCTCACCGAGGCGATCGGCCAGGTAGCTTCCTCCGGCGTGACGGTGGCCACCCGGGTCAGCCCGCAGCACGCCCGGGACCTCGCTCCTGACCTGCTCGCCGCCGGCGTCGAGATCCTCGTCGTGCAGGGCACCATCGTCTCGGCCGAGCATGTCTCCCGGGCCGCGGAGCCGCTGAACCTGGAGGAGTTCATCGCGTCGATGGACGTCCCGGTCATCGCGGGGGGAGTCGGCGACTACCGAACCGCGATGCACCTGATGCGTACCGGGGCGGCCGGCGTGATCGTCGGGCACGGGGCGGGTGCCAGCACATCCACCGCCGATGTGCTCGGCATCAGAGTGCCGATGGCCACCGCGGTCGCCGATGCTGCCGCCGCGCGCCGGGACTACCTCGATGAGACCGGTGGCCGTTATGTGCACGTGATCGCCGACGGCGGTGTGTGCACCAGCGGCGACGTGGCCAAGGCGATCGCCTGCGGGGCGGACGCGGTGATGCTCGGTGAACCGCTGGCCGCCGCCGCCGAGGCGCCGGGCAACGGGTTGTACTGGACGGCTGCCGCCGCGCACCCGTCGCTTCCGCGCAGCAACGTCATCGAGGTGCCACGGAGCTCGATCGGCATTGACACCCTGCTGTTCGGCCCATCCGCCGATCCTGGCGGCACAGTGAACCTGTTCGGTGCCCTACGCCGCGCCATGGCCAAAACCGGCTACTCCGAGCTCAAAGAGTTCCAGAAGGTGGGCCTCACCGTCCGCCCCTGACCGCCATGACCGCGTTCTGGGACAGACTGCAGTTATTCGCGCCCCGTTTGGTGCAGTCTGCTCAGGAAATAACGGTGAGTGAGCGACGGGCACCACGAGCGACCAGCCCTCATTTCCATCCGTCATGCGCGGTGCAGCCGCGCATGACGACTGCATCCAGAACGCGGCGGCAGGCTGAAGCGCAGCAGCGGATCTCTCTGTCGGGTTCGTCGCTATGTGAGCCCCCACGGCCTCCTGGGCCACGAGCTGGCGACGTGGCCCCCCGCGCTGAGCTGCAGTCCACAGGTGGACGTAGTCAGGACCCGGTAGGGAATCCGCCGACGATCGTCCGGTCAGGCGCTGTCCCGCAAAAATCGTGCTGCCCGTTCCAGTTCGTCGGCAAGCAGCGCTCGATCGTTCAAGTCGCCGCCGGCCTCGAGTCGTTCTTCGGTCCACTCACGAATGAGCTGGGTTACCCCGATACCCCGCACGCTAGCCAACTCACGCAGCCGATCCATGGTGTGCCGGGGAAAGCGCACCGAGCGAGACACCATCGGCTCGCCTACGTCGATCATCGCGGGTTCGCCGCGCTCCCACTCGACGAGGACATCCTCGTCACCGAGCTGTTCGTAGTGCTCCGCGAGACGCTCGATCTCGTCGTCAGGGAGGTGTTTGTTCGTCATCGGCTCATCCGCCTCCGTTCGGCTCTGTCGACGTCCCGGGCCGTCACGACGTACCAGCTGTTACGTGGGCGCGGTGCGATGACGACCAGGAGTCGGCGTCCGCCCCGGTTGCGCCCGAGCACCAGGTACGTGCCCTCGCGCTTGCCGCGCCGGGCGTCTAGGGGCGGGCTGAACAGCACATCCTCCACCTCCTCGGGAGTGATCTCGTGCCGGGCGATGTGGGCAATGCTGCGTGAGCTCCACAGCACGCGATCAATCCGCACGTGGTGATTGTACCCCAGCGTGGTACGGAGCGAGAGTGATGTCGTGGCGAACTGGCGACCACGTCCCAGGGCTATGATCCCTCAGCCGAGGATTCCCAGCAGCACGAGAGGGCAGTGAGGGGGACCGGAAAGACGATGCTCGCCGCATTTCGCCGGATCGGTCGGGACCTCAAGCGCCGGAGATACCTTGACGCCTACGCGGTCGCAGCCATTGCGTTCGTGTTCGCGGTCATGACGGTCGTGGGCGACGTAGTACCTGAACAGCTCCGCTGGGCGACGTTACTCGCCGGCGTGGGACTGCTCGTTTACCGGATCACGTTGCCAGAGACGAATACAGGTGCAGTCGACGATTTTTTGAACGACCGGACGGCGTTCGACGACAACCCGCTCCCTAATCGGCTCAAAGCGGCTCGGGAAGTGTGGGTTTTTGCTCCGTCCGCCGCAAACATTCTGTCTGCAAACCACTGCGAGCTGCTGCGGCGCGGCCCACTTAGCCGTCCTGATGGGATCGTCCGCGTGGTCGTGCTCGACCCGTCGGAAGAGATGGCTATACAGCTGGCTACCCGCCAACTTGACCACTCACTGGACTACCCGATGCAGGATTTTCGCACCTGTCTAGATACCACCCTGCATCAGCTACGGCTCATGGCTGGCTGGCCGAGCAGCGGCAATCTTCAGTATGGACTAATCGACTACAACCCTGGGTTCAGCATGGTGGCTCTTGATCCGAGCGCCAAGCACGGCTGCGTGATCGTGGAGATCCACGCGTTCCACAACGAGGCGACTTCGTCCCGAATGCATTTCGAGCTCACTCGGCACCACTCGGAGCGCTGGTACTCCTATTGGACTGAGCAATTCGATCACATCTGGCAGGTCAGCAGGCGTCCCGTGGAGGGCGCTGCTCCGCCACGCGACGGGACCAAGCGATCCTAGAAGAAAGGCCTCAGGCTTCTGACCATGCAAGATCATCTGGTTGCGAACTTTGCTGCCGGCCTCAGTGCGAAGCTCGCAGCGCGCTCGCGGCACGTATGCATATTCCTGGGTGCTGGAGCAGCGCGAGCCTGCGGACTGCCGGACATCGAGGAACTGCAGACCAAGGTGCTCGAAGGCCTTCAAGAAAACCAGCGTGCAGCCTTCTCACACCAGCTGGATGGGCATAATCTTGAGCACGCCTTGAGCCGGCTTCGCCGCGTCACTGCTCTGCTCGGGGGCACCTCCGACAAGGTTGACGGCCTCAACGCCCAGGATGCCCGCGACCTCGATAGTGCGGTGTGTCAGCAGATCGTCAAGGCGTTGGACGTTGCCGAAGCAGATCTGGAGCCTATGCTGCGGCTGGCGGAATGGGCGGCGCACGCTGACTACCACCTGCCTGTCGAGTTGTTTACCGTCAACTATGACCTGTTGCTCGAGACCGCAATGGAAGCGCGGGGCATCGCTTATTTCGACGGCTTCGTCGGGGCACTGCGGGCTCGCTTTCGCGCCGAGTTGGTCGAGGCTGCCCCTGCCGATACGAACGGTTGGTTGCCGCGGTTTCTCGTGCGTCTGTGGAAGCTGCACGGATCAGTGCATTGGGCTTGGGAGAGCGACGCGCGCGCCGAGGTTGTTCGTCTCGGGACGCCGGTAATCGACGGTGCGCCCGCCGCGATCTACCCGTCGGATGCTAAGTACGACGAGTCGCGACGTGTTCCCTTTGTGGTTCTGCAAGACCGCTTCCGTCGCGCTCTACACCATTCTGAGACGCTTGTCCTCATCAGCGGTTACTCGTTCACCGACGAGCACCTCAACGAAATGATGTTCGACGCTGCTCGTAGGCGGCCCCGATCAGAACTTATTGCCTTCTGTTTTGACAAAATACCACACAGCCTCACGGAACGTGCGGCCGTCACGCCCAACTTGCAGGTGGTCGCTGGCACCGAGGCCATCCTCGGCGGGGTGCGCGCCGACTGGAAAGTCCCCGAGGACGTCCCCGCGGACCTTTGGGTCGATGGGGCATTCGGTTTGGGAAACTTCGCTAACCTATCCAGGTTCCTGGCGCGAAGCTCGAGTCCGCTGGGTGAGCCCGAGGCCAGCCTCGTAAGTCTTGGCGAGCCCCACGCTAAGGCAGCGGAGAACATCTGTGACTGTGCGCGATCCTACCTGCATCGGACGCGTGCGACAGGTCCTCGGTGGACGAGTCACCGTCGCGCTTGACCACGATCTGGCGGGCGTTGCACCGATCTTTCGGGGTGGCTTCAGCCCGTGGGACAAATCGGGGCGCTCGTGCGGCTGCCGCAGGGTCTGGTCGACCTGATAGGCGAAGTGAGTCTACTGGGCATTGCTGAGCTGGCAGGGGTACAGCCCCCAGCTGATGTTGTCCAGACCGGACAACGTTGGCTGCAAGTCCAGTTGCTGGGCGAGGTCAACCGAGCTACCGGGCGCTTCCAACGCGGCGTCGGTACTTATCCCGGCCTCGACGACCCGGTGCATTTCGCGACAGCCAACGACCTTCTCGTGGTCTTCCCACCCGAGGGCGTGGATCACCTGCGTATCGGATGCCTGGCCACGGCGGAAGATTTGCCCGTCTGCCTTGCCGCTCGGCCGCTGGTCATTCGCCACTGCGCGGTCGTCGGCTCGACGGGCGCTGGCAAGACTAGCGTTGTGGCTACACTGCTGCAACGCTTCGCTCGTGGCGGTTGGCCGGCTGCCAACATCATGGTCATCGATCCCCACGGGGAGTACTCGCGCGCGCTGGGCGATGACGCCGTGGTGCATTCGGTGCTCGCCGAGGCCGACGCGCGGCTTCAGGTGCCCTTCTGGGCGTTACCGGCAAGTGACGTCCTGGGCGTTTTTGCCGGACCAGCGGCTGGTGCGACGACAAGGAACCAGTTCGAGAATTTTGTCGTCAACGCTCGTCGGGAGTTTGTCACTGCCGCGCAGTGGCTGCAGCTCGACCCAGCGGCGGTGACCGCTGATACGCCGGTGCCGTTCGATTTGCGCGAAATCTGGTACCAGCTCGACTACGAGAATAACGAGACACGTATGGCGAAAAAGGATCCCGCTACGGTATGTGTGGAGGACGCTGGTAGCGCGGCAAACTTGAGTCCCGCCAGGTTCACCTCATATGGGCAAGGTGGAGCCGCACCCTTCCAAGGTCCGATGTACGGCGTGCATGGTAGGACACCAGAACTGCTACGACTTGGTTTGCTCGATCCACGGATGCAATTCATGCAGGAACCACGGGGAGACCCCGATGGGGCGGACCCACTCGTCGAGGCGATGACCTCGTGGCTCGGGGGTCAATCGCCTGTGTCGGTGCTCGATTTCAGTGGGGTGCCCGCCGAGGCTAGCGAGCTGGCGATCGGCGTGGTGCTCAACTTGCTCTTCGAAGCCGCGGTACGTACCCCCGCTGAGGGCAGTGGAATTGGGCGACCGCGACCAGTCCTCGTCGTGCTCGAGGAGGCGCATCGTTATCTGGGCGACACGGCGGTACCGCTAGCCCGGGCGGCTGCCAACCGCATCGCACGCGAGGGACGCAAGTACGGCGTCGGCCTGCTACTTGTAACGCAGCGCCCTTCGGAGCTCCCCGACACTGCACTAGCCCAGTGCGGCAGCATCATCTCGCTGCGGCTGACCAACTCGGCCGATCAGGCGAAGATCCGTGCCGCGCTGCCGGACAGTGTCGACGGCCTCGCTGACGTGCTGCCCTCGCTGCGGACAGGTGAGGCGCTCATCACGGGCGAGGCGTTGGTTCTGCCGGCACGCGTTCTCATCGACGCTCCTGATCCTCTTCCGCTGGCCGAGGATCCCTCGCTGAACCCGTGGCGGGCGGAACCCGGCGTCCCGGATCTTGCGCCGTCGATCGCGGCCTGGCGCGGGGCATACAATCCGCAGACATGATCGATTGGAACCCTGTCGCCGGCTCCTCGCGAATAGTTGCCGAGGCATACCTGCCCGATGTCGAGACGATCCTCGTACGCTTTCCAGGCGGCGTCGAGTGGGCATACTCCGCCTGCCCGACTCATGTCTGGGAGGAGTTCACGGCACCGGCTCAGTCGCGCGGCCGGTACATCGCGGCTGTGCTCAACGCCAAGCCGAACGGCCGATGGAGTGGTTGATTTCAGACGCTCCGCCGGTAACTGAGGAGGTTTCGCCAGTGGTCGACTACGACGTGGTGGTGGTCGGATCCGGGTTCGGCGGCAGCGTCGCGGCGCTGCGGTTGACCGAGAAGGGCTACCGGGTCGGGGTGCTCGAGGCGGGGCGGCGCTTCGCCGACGACGAGCTGCCTACCACCTCCTGGCAGCTGCGCAAGTTCCTCTGGGCGCCGGCGCTGGGTTGCTACGGCATCCAGCGCATCCACCTGTTGCGTGACCTCGTGGTGCTGGCCGGCGCCGGCGTCGGAGGCGGTTCGCTGAACTACGCCAACACCCTCTACCGGCCGCCGGACGCGTTCTTCGACGACCCGCAGTGGGCGCACCTTGCCGACTGGCGCGCCGAACTCGATGCGCATTACGACGAGGCCGAGCGGATGCTCGGCGTGACGACCTACGCCGGGCACACCGCAGCTGACGAGGTCATGCAGCGAGTCGCGCGGGATATGGGGGTCTTGAACAGCTACCATCCCACCCCCGTCGGGGTGTTCTTCGGACCGCCGGGCGAGGAGGTCGACGATCCTTACTTCGACGGCGGCGGCCCTCGCCGCACCGGCTGCACCGAATGTGGTTCCTGCATGACCGGGTGCCGGGTCGGCGCCAAGAACACCCTGGTGAAGAACTACCTCTACTTCGCGGAGCAGGCCGGGGCGACCGTGCACCCGATGACCACCGTCACCGCGGTGCGCCCGCAGGCGGATGGGACCTGGTTGGTCGACGCCGTGCGCACCGGCAAGCTGTGTATTGGGCCAGTGGGGCGCCGGACGATCCGAGCGAATCAGGTGGTGCTCGCCGCTGGCACCTGGGGGACCCAGCAGCTGCTGCACCGGATGCGCGACCAGGGCGTACTGCCCCGGCTCTCGGCCCGGCTCGGCGAGCTGACCCGGTCGAACTCCGAGGCGATCGTCGGCGCCAGCCGGGCCACCGTCGACCCGCTGCGCGACTTCTCCCGCGGGGTGACCATCACCTCCTCATTCCACCCTGACGCGCACACCCACATCGAGCCGGTCCGCTACGGGCGGGGCAGCAACGCGATGGCCCTGCTGCAGACCCTGGCCACCGACGGCGCCTCGGACACACCGCGGTGGAAGCAATTGCTGCGCTTTGTGGTCCGGCACCCGGTCCGGATGGCGCGACTGCTGTCGGTACGACGCTGGAGCGAACGATCGGTGATCCTGCTGGTGATGCAGGCCCTGGACAACTCGCTGACCACCTACCGCCGCCGCGGCCGGTTGACCTCGCGACCTGGTATCGGCGAGCCCAACCCCACTTTCATCCCAGCCGCTTTCCAGGCCAGTCAGCTGACCGCCCAGTACATCGGCGGTACCGCGGGCAGCACCTGGGGCGACCTGTTCGGGCTCCCGTTGACGGCGCACTTCCTCGGCGGCTGCCCGATGGGCGCCACCGCCGCCGACGGCGTCATCGACGCCTACCACCGGGTGCACGGCTACCCGGGGCTGTCCGTGGTGGACGGTTCGGCGGTCAGCGCGAACCTCGGGGTGAACCCGGCGCTGACCATCACCGCGCTAGCCGAGCGGGCCTTCGGCCTGTGGCCGAAGGCTTGTGAGCGCCATTAAGAGTTATAACAGTGTTTGCCACTCACGACCCGTTTTGGTTGTCGACTTCGGGGCGCAGTATGCCCAGTTGATCGCTCGACGGGTCCGTGAAGCGCAGGTGTACTCCGAGGTGGTGCCGCACACCGCGCCGGTTTCCGAGTTGCTGGCCCGCGAGCCTGCGGCCATTGTGCTGTCCGGTGGTCCGGCCAGCGTCTATGCCCACGGTGCCCCCCGCGTCGATCCGGCGCTGTTCGAGGCCGGGGTGCCGGTGCTGGGGATCTGCTACGGCTTCCAGGCGATGGCCGACGCACTGGGCGGCCGGGTGGCACGGACCGGCACTCGGGAGTATGGGCGCACCGACCTGCAGGTGCTCGGCGGCGGTGGTGTGCTGCATCGTGGGCTACCGGCGCGCGGTCCGGTGTGGATGAGCCACGGCGACGCCGTCACCGCCGCGCCGGAGGGGTTCGCGGTCACCGCGCGGTCGGCCGGTTCCCCTCTTGCGGCGTTCGAGGACACCGGCCGGCGACTGGCCGGGGTGCAGTATCACCCGGAGGTGGTGCACTCCCCGCACGGCCAGGAGGTGCTGCGCCGGTTCCTGCACGAGATCGCCGGTATCCGGCCCAGCTGGACCACCGCCAACGTCATCGACGAGACTGTGTCCGCGATCCAGGCGCAGACCCAAGGCGGCAGGTTGATCTGCGGCCTGTCCGGCGGGGTGGACTCCGCCGTCGCCGCCGCGCTGGTGCACCGGGCCGTCGGCGATGCGCTGACCTGCGTTTTCGTCGACCACGGGTTGCTGCGCTCCGGTGAGCGGGCTCAGGTGGAACGCGACTATGTCGCCGCGACGGGCGTCAAGCTGGTCACCGTCGACGCCCGGGAGCGGTTCCTGTCCGTGTTGGCCGGAGTGGCCGATCCAGAGCAGAAGCGAAAGATAATCGGTCGCGAGTTCATCCGGGTCTTCGAGACCGCGGCGCGAGACCTACAAGCTGAGGCGGACCGGCACGGCGAGGAGATCCGCTTCCTTGTGCAGGGCACCCTGTACCCGGACGTGGTGGAGTCCGGTGGTGGATCGGGAACCGCGAACATCAAGAGCCACCACAACGTCGGCGGGCTGCCCGAGGACCTGAAATTCGAGCTGGTCGAGCCGCTGCGGGCACTGTTCAAGGACGAGGTGCGCCGGGTGGGTCTGGAGCTGGGGCTGCCGGAGACAATCGTGCACCGCCAGCCGTTCCCGGGTCCTGGCCTGGCTATCCGGATCATCGGCGAGGTCACCGCTTCGCGCCTGGAGACGCTTCGCGCCGCGGACGCGATCGCCCGTGAAGAGCTCACCGCGGCCGGGATGGACCGCGACATCTGGCAGTGCCCAGTGGTGTTGCTCGCCGAGGTGCGCAGCGTCGGCGTGCAGGGCGATGGCCGAACCTACGGGCATCCGGTGGTGCTGCGCCCGGTGTCCAGCGAGGATGCGATGACCGCGGACTGGTCCCGGGTGCCCTACGACGTGCTGGCCCGCATTTCCGGCCGGATCACCAACGAGGTCCCCGAGATCAACCGGGTGGTGCTGGATGTGACCAGCAAGCCCCCGGGCACCATCGAATGGGAGTAGGGGCGCCGGTCCTAAGGCTCAGGTCGGGGTGGAGAT
>JBOHFC010000125.1:0-1625 GCA_050701375.1 Pseudonocardiaceae bacterium | reverse complement strand
CATCCGCAAACTGCTTGGTGTTATCAACGAGCTGGCCGACAAGGGCAACACCGTGATCGTCATCGAGCACAACCTCGATGTGGTCAAATCGTCGGACTGGGTGATCGACATGGGTCCCGAGGGCGGTGCGGCCGGCGGCACCGTGATCGCCGAAGGCACTCCCGAGCAGGTCGCCGCCATCGACACCAGCTACACCGGTCAGTTCCTGCGCACCGTCGTCGACGTGCAGCACGCAACCCCGCCCCGGCGTCGCCGGACAACCGTCGCCGCCGGCTGACCAGCCGGCACCGGGTCACAGATCTCGGTAGATCTCACGGCGGTGGCCCAAATCGACCACCAGAACCATCAGCCGGCTGTCGTCGACCGTGTAGATCACCCGGTAGTCGCCCACCCGGAGGCGGTACCCGCCCCGAATGCCCTGCAAAGCGATCACACCGGGCGGCCCGGGCTGCTCGCCGAGCCGGTCGATGGCGGCCTGCACGCGGCGGCGGACCGGCTTTTCCAGCTTCGACAGGGCGCGCAGGGCATCACGGGTGATCTCGAGTCGGTGCCGACTCATCGCGCGCGGGCACCGGTTCCCGCGTCGCCCGCCTCTAGCTCGGCGACTGCCTGCTCCCAGGACACGGTGGGCTCATCCCGTTCCAGCACCTCGGCGGCCCGGTGTGACCAGTAGGCGTCCTCCCAGCGTTCGAACCGCTCGGCAACCTCGGCTGGCACCACAGCACCGACACGTCGGCCGTAACGAGTGAGGTACACCACTCCACCGTCGCGGATCTCGGTATCGATCAGTTCCGGCAGCTTGGCTCGGGCGTCTGTCACGCTGACCTCGACGTCGTCTCTCGGTTCGTACGGCTGAGCAGCAGTCATGTACAGAAAGTACATGTTGCCGGATGGTTGTGGCCAGTACGTAACCGTGTCAAACAGTATCGATGCTTGGACCTGCTAGTCTGGTAGCACGACCAGCTTCCGCTCCGGCGGAGGCGGCAAGTGGAGCCCGCTCCCACCCGAACCGCCGCGAGGTGGCCCGGGTCCGGTCGCCGGAATCCCGACTCGGGATTCCGGCGTTGGCGTTGTGTGTTGTGTTAACACGCGGCGTAGACCGGTCGGATCTAGGGGCCCCGCACGCCAGGAGGCGTACGGGGCCGCGTTGTGTCCGGGGGTGTGCCAATGGGCACAGGGTGCCAGTAGGCACGGCCCACCCGCTCGGTCGCGCCGTGGGTATGACGACCGAGGAGGCCCCATCACCGTCGAGACACGCATCAATGATCGCATCCGCGTTCCTGAGGTCAGGTTAGTTGGTCCGAATGGCGAGCAGGTCGGCATCGTCCGTATCGAGGACGCGCTGCGACTAGCTCAGGAAGCGGACCTTGACCTGGTCGAGGTTGCGGCGCAGGCCCGCCCACCGGTCTGCAAGCTCATGGACTTCGGCAAGTTCAAGTACGAGACCGCGCAGAAGGCTCGTGAGTCCCGCCGCAACCAGCAGATGACGGTTATCAAGGAACAAAAGCTCCGCCCCAAGATCGACGCCCACGATTACGAGACGAAGAAGCGCCACGTTGTGCGGTTCCTCGACGCGGGGCACAAAGTGAAGGTCACCATCATGTTCCGGGGTCGCGAGCAGTCCC
>JBOHFC010000124.1:0-17233 GCA_050701375.1 Pseudonocardiaceae bacterium | reverse complement strand
ACGCCACCCGTCGCCTGACCGCCTGCGGGCCGATCTCACGCAGGCGCAGCACTCCAGCGGCCGTCGCTTCAAGTCCTTCGGCAGCAACCGCGTCGGCGAGCTCACGCAACAGAAGCGGATTGCCGCCCGTGGCGGCGTGGCAGGCTAGGCAGAACGCGTCTTCAGCTTTTCCTGCCAGCACCGTCCGGACCAGTTGCGTGGATGCCCCTTCGCTCAACGGAGCCGGGCGCAACACGCTGGCCAACGGGTCGGTGATGACCTGGTCCATCAGGTCCTGGTCAACCGCCGGCTCAGCGGGCCGCAACGCCGTTACCACGAGCAGCGGCAACCCTTCCAACCTCGGCATGAGGTAGGCCAAGAAACGCAACGATGGCGCATCCGACCAGTGCAGATCGTCGATGACCAGCATCAATGGAGTTTGCGCCAAATTCGCCGTCAGCCAGAACAGTCCATGCAACAACGCGAATGACCTATCTGCGCCAGTCGCGGCAGCGTCGATCTGGTCGAAGAGAAGCGCGGCCGGCCGGGCAGCACCGGCGAGCAGATCGTTGCGCTCGGCTCTGTCCGCACCGGCCAAGGCCGGTTCGAACAGCTGGCGTACCACACCGTAGGCGAACTCGCGTTCCAGCGCTGAACCGCGTGCGGCCAGCACGCGCATTCCGGTCCGTTGCGCGTGGGCTCGGGCCGCGGCCAGGAGCCGGGTCTTGCCGACACCCGCCGCGCCCTCCACCGTGACAAGCTGACCTGATCCCTGACACGCCGCAACGATCCGCCCGTCCAAAGCCTGTAGCTCACGTTCGCGTTCCAAGAGCTCCAGATCCTGCGCCAGCCGCCAAGCTCCCCGGGAACTGCTGAGTTCGACCAGCTCAGCTCTCCTATCGGCGAAAGTCGATCGCAGGCTGGGGTCATTGGTCAGAATGGCTTGGTGGAGAAATCGCAGTTCCGGGCCGGGGCCGATGCCCAGTTCCCCGGCTAGCAGGGTACTGAGTGTGTGATAGCACTCCAATGCCTCGGCTTGGCGACCCGAGCGGTAAAGGGCGAGCATGCGTTGCCCCCAGAATCGTTCCCGCAGGGGATAATGCGTCGTCAGTTCGCCCAATTCCGCGGTCATGTCCTGATGGCGGCCCACAGCGAGGGCAGCATCGATGCGCAGTTCTCGTGCGAGGAGCCACTGCTCAGCTAGCCTCGGAAGGACCTCCCGGTGCAGGACCTCCGACGGCACATTCGACAATGGCTCACCGCGCCACAGGCCCAGCGCATCAGACAACAGCGCAGATGCGCGGTCCGCTCGGCCCTCGGCAGTCGCGGTTCTGGCCTGACGAACCAGAGCTTCGAAACGATGCAGGTCGAGGACATCGCCAGCCAGATCAATGCAATATCCCTCAGGGCAGGTCACGATCGGACCGGTCGCTGAAGTAGTGTTCAATGCCTGGCGCAACCGCATCACATAACTACGCAGGGTGCCCTGGGCGCCGTCCGGCACGGCGTTGCCCCATAGCCGGGTAATCAACTGATCGACGGTGACGACGCGGCCGGGATCGACCAGCAACGAGGCGAGAACCACCCGCTGCTTGGCAGCCCGGATCGGCACCGCACATCCGCCGGCCGCTACCTGCAGCGGGCCCAGCAGCTTGAACTCAAAACCCGCTCTCACCCCGACCCCCCAAGACCGCGGGTAAACCGACGGGTCCCGGACACCACACCCCATGTCCCGGACCGCTCCAGCGTGATCATCCTCCGCGACCGCGTGATCAGCAAGTCATTATCACGTCATCAGCGCGTCACGCAGGCCTGCGAACGTATACGCCGTTAACCCAGTGTGATCGGCACGCCTGGCGCTGCGCCTGAGGGGAAGGACAATGGTCGAGCAGGTGGGCGTCGTCGCGGCGCTGTGGAGGTTTCCGGTCAAGTCCATGTTGGGCGAACAGCTCGACGCAGCCGGGGTGAGCAGCTCTGGTCTTGTCGGCGACCGCGCCTATGCGCTGATAGACGCCACGACCGGCAAGGTCGTGAGCGCGAAGAATCCGAGGCTGTGGCCGAACATTCTCGGCTGTCGGGCGAGCTTCCTCGAGCCACCCCGCGCGGGCGAGGACCCACCGCCGGTACGGATCACGCTGCCCGATGGCACGCCGGTGACCAGCGATGAACCCGATGTCGATACCGTTCTCTCAGATTTCCTCGGGCGCAAGGTACGGCTGGCGCGGGCCGCACCGGCGGACCTCACCATCGATCAATACCACCCCGACGTCGACGGGTTGGACCCGGCGGGACATCGCGACACGATGGTCGAGGCGCGGATCGGATCGTCGTTCTTCGCGGAGGTGGGCCTCCCGTCACCGGTCCCTGACGGTTCCTTTTTCGACCTCTTCCCGCTCTCGGTGCTGACCACTTCCACCCTCGACCGGGTGCGCGAGCTGGCGCCACAGAGCCCTGTCGACGAGCGTCGTTTCCGCATGAATGTCATCGTGGCCTCGACCGGCTGGGGATTCGTCGAGAACGCTTGGCTCGACCACCGTCTGGTGATCGGCGACGTCGAGATCGACGTCATGCTCCCCGATCCGCGGTGTGTGATGACCACCCTCGCGCAAGAGGACCTACCGCACGACACGAATGTCCTCCGCACCCTCGCCCGACACAACAGGATCGTCGTCGGCGGCGACGGGTTGTTCCCCTGCGCGGGCGTCTACGCAGTGGTCGCATCACCAGGGATGATCCGACGCGGCGACCAGGTGGTACTGAACTAAGCCGAGGAGGACCGCGATCGTCCCCCAACTTCCGGAGGTCTGAGCCTTGTGACAAGCGTCCGCACACAACCATTGTCCGCCACCTCCGCGGCGTCATTGGAGCTGCGGCCCGACGCGCTCGGGTTCCCAGCGCTGCTTGCCCAGTCGATCGCGCTCATCTCACCCACGATGACTGCGGTCCTCATCATTCCGCTGGCTTTCTCAAATGCCGGGCAGGGTACCTGGCTAGCCTATCTGTTCGGCACCGCGATGCTGCTATTCGTGGTGTTCAACCTCAACCAGTTCGCCCGTCGATCCACGTCCCCCGGCTCGATGTACGCTTACACCGGGCGCGGCCTCGGTGCGGTCGGCGGTGTCCTGTCCGGGTGGACATTGATCTGGTCGTACCTGTTCATCGGGGTGGCCGGCATGACCGGTTTCACCATCTTCTCTCGGCAGTTCCTCGACATTGTCGGAATTCACACTGCCATCCCGGCCCTCGTCTTCTTTGCGATCAGCGCAGTGGTTTGCCGGACGTTGGCGGTGAAGGACATCCGACTGTCCTCCGTGCTGACCATCATCCTCGAGGGACTCTCGGTGTTGTGCATTCTGGCGCTCGCCGCAATTGTGCTCTTCAAGCACGGTATCGCGGTCGACTCCGCCCAGGTGCACCTTAAGGGAGTGACGTTTCGCGGCATGAGCCTCGCCGTCGTCGCCTGCATCTTCAGCCTGGTCGGCTTTGAAAGCGCCACCGCACTGGGCGGCGAAGCCCGCAACCCCTTGCAGGCCATTCCGAGGGCGGTGATCTGGAGCCTCGTCCTCACCGGCTTGTTCTTCGTCTTTATGGGTTACGTCGAAGTGTTCGGCACCCGGGGTCAGCACGACACCCTGGACACCCTCACCACCCCGCTGAACACCCTCGCCGACCTCAACAACGCGGGCTACTTCAAGCTCCCGCTCTCGCTCGGCGCGATGATCAGCTTCTTCGCGCTTACCCTGTCCTGTCTGAACGCAGGTGCCCGGATCATTTACCCGATGGCCCGGCACTCGGTCTTCCCGGCCCGGCTCGGCACGGTGCACACCTCCAACGCGACTCCGGCTGCGGCGCTCAGTGCGTACATCCTGCTGATGTTCGCGGTCCCGGCCATCTGGTCCACGCAGACCGAGGTACTCACCGTCTTCAACGACGCCGGCACGCTGGCCGCGTTCGGATTCCTGCTGGCCTACTTCATGGTGTCCGTGGCCGCCCCGCTTCACCTGCGCAAACTCGGTGAACTCAGGCCCGGCAACGTGGCGGTGGCGGTGCTCGCTGTGGTGTTCCTGCTGGTCCCGACCGTCGGTAGCTTCTACCCGCTGCCGGCCTACCCGGTGGACCTCTTCCCGTACATCTTCCTGGCCTACATGGCGGTGGGAGGCGGCTGGCTGTTCATCGCCTCGCGTCGGCGACGCGGCATCCTGATCGAGATCGAAACCGACCTGGAGCGAGGCTCGACTCACGGGGGCGCTGTCCGCGGTGAACCGCGGTCCTAGCAGCCCCGCGAAATGCGCTAGAATTGCGTACATGACGACGTTGCCGGTGGCGGAGGCCCGCGCTCAGCTGTCCCGACTTGTGGATGAGGCAGAGACCACACACGAGCGGTTCGAGATCACCCGCAACGGACACCGGGCCGCGGTACTGCTGGGCGCCGAGGATTACGACGCCCTACGCGAGACCATCGCCGTGTTGTCTGATCCGGAGCTTCTTGCCGCGCACGTTGAGGGCCTGCAGGCGCTGGCCGCGGGGGACTGCGTCGATGCCGAACACCTCGCGGAGGGCATGCGCGATGCGGGCCGACTGCCACGCCTGCGGTAGTGGCTCAACATGAGGGTCGACAGTCGTTGGGTGATGGAGATCGGCGGTACCGTCTGCTGGTCTCCGGACCTGCCGTCAAGGCGCTCACCAGCGGTTTGCCGGAGAAGGTGGCCACTGCGGTATACGAGTTCATCACCGGGGCCCTGCTCGGCGGCCCACGCAGGCTCGGTAGGCCGCTCGACCCGCCGCTCGCCCCGGCCTACAGCGCTCGGCGTGGTACCTACCGGGTGATCTACCTCATCGACGACGAACGGTGCTGCGTCGAAATCACCGCCGTCAGGCATCGCGCCGACGCCTACCACACCTGAGTGTGTCTGCTCGGGAGGACCGGCATGCGTAGACGTACTACGGTGCTGCGGCCGGGGCACTGTCCACGGTGAGCTGCCCGCCCAGTATTTCGGTACGCTGCGGCGCTGGCGGCCGGGTACCAGGGTGTCACACCAGTTGTTTGATGCGCTCTTGTTGTTTGGTCGAATCTCAGCGAAGTTGGTCATTCTCCCTTGATGGGTGCAGTCCTGGTTGTTGGGTCGACCCGTCACTGAGCTGTCCAGGCAACCCAAGTTGACTTGGTCCAATTTGGGCTAACCTATTCGGTGCGGGAAGGTTACCATTCATAAGCCCTGGATTAATGCCGACAGCGCCGTGGTTTCGGGTACGCAAGTGTTCGCGTAATGCCGAGATGTAGCGGTCCATTGAGTATCCCTGTGCGTCGATAGCGCTCTCCACTGGGGCGCGTTCACCACTCTCCACTCGGGTGCGTTCGTTGGCAGAGATTCCGATCCACAATTCGACAACGTTCTCGCCGGACACCTTGAGCTGGATGGCCTGGTAATTGGTGTGATGCGCAACGGTGGTCGGCTGCTGCGGCTGCCCGGCGTTCGACGGTACTTCCCGCGGGGTGAAGACGGTCAGTCGGTCGCTCACGGTTTCCATGCCTTCGACATGGTTTAGGGCATACTCCTTGGTGGAATCGCTGAAAGTCGCCCCAGTGGCGATGTCGAGATGGCAGACATACACTGGAAGCCGCCAGTCCGACAGATACACCACGACAAATTTGTAGACGGAGAACCTTAGTGTCCCGTCGGCACCACGCATTATTTTATAGTCGACCTTACCCATTGTGGGAATCCCAATGAAAGGAAGGCATGTCCGGTTTTCGGGTTGCGGGCCCAGTTCGGTTGGGTGTACGTTGAGCCGGTCACGACCAGATTTGATGATGTTTTCAAGTGCGTCGTCCCTCCATCCGTCAATCTGGGCATCGGTCGCCCTCGGAGTGGCCATGGTGAGATCCCGCCGATAGCGCAAATAACGCCTGGTTCCCTTGACTAATCCGAAAAGGCCGGCCACGAGTAGCAGAAAACCGAAAAAATTCTTCTCGACGATACCAAGGAGGAAGCCGGCAGCCCCTGCGGTCAGGGCGACGTACGCCCCTACCGGTGTGGCGGGAAGAGGAATGAAGTATTTTCTTGCCAGCTGCTCACGCTCGGCCTCACTCATAAGGGGGTCGTCCTCTCGCTTGAATCCTGTCGTTGAGTTCACGCCAGGTCCTGCATTCGTATGCTGGTACGTGTGACCAGAGTTCGTCGGAATGTTGATCCGATAATCCACGGGCGACATGGCGCAGTTCGGCAAGGTCAGGGGAACTTTGTTTTAAGCCGCGCATCAGGTAGTAGTCCTCGCGGACAAGTGCCCACAGTGCACCAATGTGAGCGCGCTTGGTGGGTTGCGCCAATTTCCATGCGTGCCACAGCAACTGCTCTACCGCCAGGATCATATCAATGGAGTAGTGGCCGGGGCGAGTGCCGTCAAGTCCGGCGAGCGCCCGGTAGTAGTACATGTCAGCTTCGGCTCGATACAGATTGATCAACCCGTTGAGCCGATTCAGCGCTTCACGGTACCGACGGCAGTCAAGGTCATCAATTGCGCTGATGACATCCGGATCCACTTCGAACGCAGTCGGTAGACGATTTCCTAGAGCTGGCCACGACTCGCTGATCGTCGCGAGGGGGATGACCCAGGAAATTCTGGCTGTGGGATCTCGATCGGCTTGCGTGACCATGCCAACCACTCGTCCTGAACGCACATCTGTGGCAGCACTTCCGCTGTATCCATCGATGACTCTTCCGTCATGCTCACTTGATCCATTGACCTGCAAAGATTTGCCGAACTCGTCCATGCCGACTACTTGTACCTGGGTGCGTTGTCCCCGGTCTTCTTGCCCGGCATAATTGGCTGGAAACCCGAATACCTCCAATCGGGCTCCCCGCTGAGGTTGAGGATCTAGGGGCCCCAGCGGTGCCGGACTGAGCGTTCCGTCGTTTGGTAGGGCGATGACCGCGACATCCGCCCACGGTTTCTTAGACTCGTGCCAAGTCTTGTCATAGAAGACAATCCGACCGCTCCAGCGTTCCCTCGTGCTCGGAAGCTCGACCATGGGGTCTGTCCCGTCCTCGACCACATGGGCACATGTCAGAACGAAACCACCCGCCACCGCGAAACCTGCGCCGACACTTTCGCCGCAGCGAATACGGACTCGCCATAAGTCATCGGAGTAAGGCGTCATTGTGACTCGGCTACTGTCGCTGAACCTGGATTTCTCCACTTCATCTCAACGACGAGGTGGCCCTCGACCCCCGTACGGGCGATGACCGCACCAGCCTCGGCGGTTAGCTTGACACCGAAGATCAACTTAATTTCTTCCGGTCGAATCTCGCCTGGTTGGACTCCTTCGTGGAAGATGTCCAAGGCCGACACCGCTGCCCGGCGAACGTCGGCGAGACGCCGTTCGAAAGTCTCTTGGAGATTGCGAACCACGCCATCGCGGTCGTGTCTACCCACTGTGCCGATTCCAGTTGCCGGCTTGTCAACCTCAACCAGTATCGCTCCTCCATCGCGGAGGGTAAATTGTACCAACTCGGTCACGCCACTCCCGTTCCCTCATGGATACACCGGACGCTTTTCTTTGATGCCGCGCTCAATATTCATAGAGATGCCGAGCAGGTGTGAAGCTTATTCAGAAGTCTTCGGTCAGTGGGCTGGTCCGCGTGTCCGGTCGACACCGCTGTGGGCGCCGATCTGGACAGAGGCGCGGGGTGGCCACGTCCAGGGTGATGGAGCGCGCGGTGCTGCCAGAGCGTGATCACCTGTGTGAGTCTAGCGTGAGGTGTGCCGCTCCAGAGTGCTGAGGCTTTGCTCAGCGACGGGGAGAGCCGACCTGCTCGAACGCGGCGGACGATGGCCAAAAAGCACCGGATCAACGGCACGGTGTGGGCAGATCCTCAATCGGCCGTCCGGGATCAGGTTGCTGCGCTGGCCGAGTGGACGCCGAGGCCTACCCGGCCGTGCTTGCCGCATTCGCGCTACCCCGTAAGCCTGACCCGGACGTCCGGAGCCGGCAGATTCGGCGAACTCTGGAGCGGGCCGCTTAGGCGCTTAGGCGGCGCGGCCGTCAATCTCGAGTCAACTGTGCGGGTTGAGTCGACTCCGCGGGTGTGCCGTTGCCAGGCCCCGTGAACTCGACACCAGCGACCTTCCGAGGCGAAAAAACGTCGATAGCGTCGAGCTCATGGACAGCGCCCACGGTCAAGCCAACCAGGGAACACGCCGTCGGGCTGGGGCGAAGCCCGGCCAGTGATGTCGAGACGCTTGGCCTCGTTGGTCACGGTCTCCATCAGCTCAGCGTTGCGGACCTCGATGACAACCACGTGAGCTACCTCCCGATCAGAGGACTGAGCGCTTGCAGCATGGGACCACGAGCGCATGCTCGAGGACATCGAGTGCGCCGACTTCGTGACGACGATCAACGTCCTGCGCCGTGTCGTCGCGAACCTTGGCGGCAACCGTGACCTGCCCTGAAGGGGGTTGTTCGACCTCCCGGTGGCGCGCATCCCCGGAGCATTCGCTCGGACTGTGAGTACTCCGCGTGCCGAGCCCACGCCTGTGGAGTGATCTGTCTCACCCGTTGTCACAACGATCGATCACGCGGTGTCTTGAGGCCGAACCCCTAAAACGCAGGAGACACCATGACTGAGAACACCGATGTCGTCGTGATCGGCGGCGGATACGCCGGCGTCATGACCGCCAATCGCCTGACGCAGCGCGACGACGTGACAGTGACGCTGATCAACCCGCGGCCGAGCTTCGTCGAGCGGATCCGTCTGCACCAACTGGTGGGCGGGTCCCACGACGCGGTCGTCGAGTACAGGGAGATCCTGGCCGAGGGCATCCGGCTGGTGGTCGACACCGTGACCCGGATTGACGCGGCCGAGCGCAGCGTGACTTTGGCGACCGGTGGCACGGTCGGCTACGACTATCTGGTTTACGCAGTGGGCAGTGGCAGCGCCGACCCGCGGGTGCCCGGAGCGGCCGAGTTCGGCTACCCGATTGCCACCCTGGAGGAGGCGCAGCGGCTGCGGCCGGTCGTCGACGCCGCGCCTGCAACGGCCGCAGTGACGGTTGTCGGAGCCGGTCCGACCGGCATCGAGACCGCCGCCGAGCTGGCGGAGCTGGGCCGCACTGTGACCCTGGTCTGCGGCGAGGTGCTCGGCCCGTACCTGCACCCGCGGGGTCGACGCTCGGTTGCCAAGCGGCTGGCCAAACTCGGCGTGACCGTGCTCGACGGCCCCGACGCGACGGTGACGGCTGTGCCGCGCGATGCCGTGCAGCTCAGTGGCGGTCGCAAGCTGGCGAGCAAGGTGACCATCTGGACCGCCGGCTTCGGCGTGCCGGACCTGGCCGGCCACAGCGGGCTGAGCACCGACGCCTTGGGCCGCCTACTCACGGACGAGACGTTGACCAGCGTGGACAACGTGCGCATCGTCGCGGCCGGGGATTCGGCGGCACCGTCGGACCTGCCGTTGCGGATGAGCTGCCAGGCCGCGGGTCCTCTGGGCGCGCAGGCCGCCGACACGGTGCTCAGCCGGATCGCGGGTGAGCAACCCGCGCCCATCAACCTGGGGTTCGCCGGCCAGTGCATCAGCCTGGGTCGTCGCGCCGGCATTTTCCAGTTCGCCCACCGGAACGACACCGCGATGAGGCTCTACCTCGGCGGTCGCCCTGGTGCGAAGCTCAAGGAGTTCGTGTGCTGGGGCACTGTCAAGCAGTTGGCGTACGAGGCACGCAGGCCCGGTTCTTACATCTGGGCCAAGGATGACAAGCGCCGGCAGCTGTTGCAGGCCAAGCGCGGCGAGGCGCCGACCACCGCGCAACGGGCAGCCTAGCCAGGCAGTTGTGGTCGGTCCGGTCGACCATCAACGGATCTGGACTGCATGTCGTGCGGCGCGGAGAGGGGTGGAGATATGAGCGACCACACCACTGACCCGGCGACCGAGACTTTCGTCGCGCACCGCAACCTGCTGTTCACCATCGCATACGAGATGCTCGGATCGGCGGCCGACGCCGAAGACGTCCTCCAGGAAACCTGGCTGCGGTGGGTCAAGGTCGACTTGGGGCAGGTGCGGGACCAGCGCGCCTACCTGGTCCGGATCACGACCCGGCAGTCGCTCAACCGGCTGCGCACAATGAGGCGTCGCAAGGAGGCGTATGTCGGCCCCTGGTTGCCCGAGCCGCTGCTCACCGCGCCGGACGTGGCCGAGGACGTCGAGCTCGCCGAGAGTGTGTCGATGGCGATGATGCTCGTCCTCGAAACGCTGTCGCCGACCGAGCGCGCCGTCTTCGTGCTGCGCGAGGCCTTCGATATCAGCTACGACGAGATCGCGGCCGCCGTCGACAAAAGCCCCGCGGCCGTCCGCCAGATCGCCCACCGCGCCCGTCAGCACGTCGATGCCCGCCGCCCTCGCAAGGTGGTCTCCCCGAGCGAGACCCGGGCGGCTCTGGAGGCGTTCCAGCGCGCGCTGGAAACCAGGGACCCGCAGGACCTCCTTGACGTGCTCGCCCCTGAGGTCGTCCTGGTGAGCGGCGGCGGCGGCGTCAAGCGGGCTGCGCTGCGGCCGATCATCTGCGTCGAGAAGGTGGTCCGCTACATCGTCGGCGGCTCCGGCAAGACCGACGCCACGCTCACCACTGACCCCACCGTGATCAACGGTAACCCGGCACTCGTCCTACGCCTGGACGGCGAAATCGACGGCGTCCTAGCGATCCATGTCGAGGACGCCCGCATCACCGGCCTCTACTACGTCCGCAACCCCGAGAAGCTGACCCGCGTCGAATCCGCAACCCCGCTCACCCTGCGATGAATACCGGTGGCGGACTAGCCCCTGGGAATCAGGTGCAACGCCGAGGTAGCGCGCGGCGGCTGGTGTTGTGACAGAACAGTGACAGAACAGTGACAGAACACCGACAAGTCGTCGCGCGCGGTGCGTGATGACCCCATCCGGGAGACTCGACTGGCGCCGGTGGCGTCGTGACGGCGCAGCGGTATAGTCGGGCGCACGCTTGGTTGGACTGCCATGAAGCTCACCGCGTCCGGGACTCGTGTCCGCACGGCCGATCACTTGGGCGCCCTACCCCGACGCGCCCATAGCTACGCCGGAGAATCCTGAGGTCTTCCCGCCCGCACCTTCGCTGTCACCACCGCCAGCCGAGGCCCCGACTCCCACGACTGAGACCCCACGACTGAGTCTGCTGGGATCCGGATCACTGACCACGAATCGGACGAACGGACGAACGCCGCCTGATGATCGCCGGGTCGCTACCGAAGTTCCACGGAACTCGTGACATCAAAGCGTTGACCCACCTGGGGTTGCTGTACGGGTCGGAGGAGGACTTCCTGGCGGGCACCGTCCCGTTCATTCGGGATGGTCTGGAGCGCGGAGAACCGATCTGGATTGTGACTACAGATCGTAATGCTGGATGGTTGCGGGTGGCGCTGGGTGCGGACGCCTCGAAGGTGGTGTTCCACGATTGCACCCAGTGGTTTCGGCATCCGGCGCGGGCGCTGGCCTCCCTGCACCGCGCTGTACGGGTGGGTGTGTGCGGGCAGCGGCTACGAATGATCGGAGAGCCGTTCTGGACGGCGCGCACCGGGCAGGAGAGCACCGAGTGGGCTCGGTGCGAGTCGGTTGTCAACGTCGCGCTCGCCTCGGCGAATGCTTCGGTCGTGTGCACCTACGACACTCGGGTAGTGGCTCCGGAGGTGGCGGCGCAGGTGGCTCGGACTCATCCCGAACTCGTCGTCGGCGGCGAGGTTCGACCGAGCCCGAGCTACAGCGACCCAACGCTGTTCAACGCCGAATGCGATAGGTCGCCCTTGGCTGAGCCGCCTTCCTCAGCCCTGCGGCTGGCATTTGACCGGCTGGATCTGTTAGCTGCCTTGCGCGTGTTCATGACCTCCTATGCCACCTGGGCCGGCGCGCCCTCGCAGTCGGTGGAGCAGTTTGTCCAGGCAGTCGACGAGATCGCGACCAACGCGATCGAGCACGGCGGTGGATCGGGAGTGCTGCGGGTCTGGACCGGCCCGCAGATGATGTCGTGCGAGGTCACCGACACCGGTACGGGACTGCGCGACCCGCTGGCCGGCCACCTACCCCCTCCCCCGGGCCGTACGGGTCTATGCGGGCTGTGGCTGGCCCGCCAGTTCTGCGATCTCGTCGAAGTGCGCAGCGATCCGGCGGGCACGACTGTACGGCTGCATCTGACCCTGCCCTGACGGGTCGTGGCCACGGCGTCGGCGGAGCCTGGCGGCCGGTAACGCGGCGCGCACGCCACAGCACTCCGGTTTGAAGACGCGCCGGGTGTGGTAGACGTTTGATAGTTATCAGGCGGGCCCACTTCCATCACCGTCGCCCTCGTGCGAGCGTTGGAGTGATCCTCGAGTCGAAGGTCCGCTGGAGGCATCGCACAGGGGCGTGGGGAGTCGGCATTCGGGGAGTTTCTGGTGGTTCAGCGAGAGGGGCGGGCGATCGGCATTAGCGGCGTGTTGCCCAGCGTCGACCCCAATCGGTGTGGGGTGTCGTCGGCGCATCAGGCATTGCTGTACGGGTCCGAGGAAGCCTTCCTGGCCGGCACGGTTCCGTTCATCCGGGACGGCCTGGAGTGCAGCGAGCCGGTACAAATCGCGACCACGGACCGTAACGCGGCGTGGCTGCGGGCTGCGCTTGGTGCGGATGCCCGGCATGTGGCGTTCTGTGATGACAGCCAGTGGTACGGGCATCCGGTGCGGGCGCTGGCGGCCCTGCACAGCACCGTACAGGCAGCGAGCCGAGACGGACACCGGCTGCGGATGATCGGGGAGCGATTGTGGACCGCCTGCACCGCTCAGGAGAAAAGGGCGTGGGCTCGGCACGAATCGCTGGTCAACGCCGTACTCGCGTTGGGTGACGCCGCGCTGGTGTGTACCTACGACACCGGCGTTGTTGATCCCGATGTCGTGGCCAACGTGGCCCGGACTCATCCCGGGCTGGTGGTCAATGGTGAGTCCCGACCCAGCCCCGACTATATCGACCCGGTGGTGTTCAACGCCGAATTCAACCGGTCCCCGCTGCCTGAGCTGCTGCCCCCGGCCCTGTGGCTGAGGTTCCGCCAGCTGGATCAGCTGGCAGTGCTGCGGGCGTTCGTGACCTCCCACGCCACCGAGGCCGGAGCGGCTGCGCAGTCCGTCGGGCAGTTTGTCCAGGCCGTCGACGAGGTCGCGACCAACGCCGTCGAGCATGGCGGTGGATCGGCCGTGCTGCAGATCTGGACCGGGCCGCACACGATCGTGTGCGAGGTCAGCGACACCGGTGCCGGACTGCTCGACCCCTTGGCCGGGCACCTGCCTCCCGACAGTTTCACCGCGCACGGCCACGGGCTGTGGTTGGCCCGGCAGTTCAGCGATCTCCTCGAACTGCACAGTGACTCGGCCGGCACGATCGTACGGCTGCACCTGACCCTGCATTGACGTCGGAACCGCCCGCGATCAGCTTGAGTTGTTCAGGGCGTCCGGCACGTTGTCGGCGAAGGTGAAGTGCTCCCACAATCCGGCGGTCTCCAGTGTCCGGGTGGCGGCC
The DNA here is from genome assembly GCA_050701375.1 of Pseudonocardiaceae bacterium. Lineage (GTDB taxonomy): Bacteria > Actinomycetota > Actinomycetes > Mycobacteriales > Pseudonocardiaceae. Next base: position 3,713 of record JBOHFC010000124.1, on the reverse strand, counting down.
GGAGAGTTGCACACCAACCACAGGTGGCGGTCGTGTCGGGCAGCGAGTTCGTTCACCTCGAACAGGACCCGCAGCCCGGCAGATGCCAGGAACTGCACGCCATCGAGGTTCACCACGACGAGACGGGCAACGTCGAGCTGCGCGGTCAGCACGGTGGAGAGCTGGTGCGCGGTCAACGCATCCACCTCACCGATCACAGTGACGACGCGGGTGTCGGGCCCGTGCTCGGCCACCTGTACACCCACGATGTCCGGGTAGGCGCTGTTCACACCCGCCACGATAGAGGGCAAGTCACGCAGCGGCACCTCGTGGCCGCGGCCTGGCGCCGATTGGCGCCGTCGAGACGGTGGGGTCACCGCGTACGACCAGGGCGACGAACACGATGCGCGGACTTACTGCGGGCTCGCGGCTTGGGCGTGTTCGGGAGCGTCGGAGGGGGTGATGAGGTGAGTGTGAATCAGTCGCAGCAGCAGGTCGGTGTCCACGGGTTTGGTGACATAGTCGTTGGCGCCGGAGGCCAGACTCTTCGCTCGGTCCTCCTTCATGGCCTTCGCGGTCACCGCGATGATGGGCATGTCTTCGTAGCGGTTGAGGTTCCGGATCGCCGCGATCGTCGCGTTGCCGTCGAGCTCGGGCATCATCACGTCCATCAGGACCAGCGCGATCTCCTCGTGGCGCTCCAGCGCGCGCACCCCGGCGACACCATTGTCGGCGAAGACGACCTGCAGGCCGTGCGCCTCAAGCATGCTGCTCAGCGCGAACACGTTGCGCAGGTCATCGTCGACGATCAGGATCGTCTCCCCGTGGAAGCGCGGTGGCGCTTCATCGCGGGTCGGATGCAGCCGCGGCAGCGAGCGGGCCGCCGACACCAGCTCCGTGGGGACCGGCTGGTCGGGGAGAATGTCCCGCGCCGCGCCGTCAGGCACCGTCGGTGGCGATTGCTGGGCGACTTCGGGTAGGTAGAGGGTGAAGACGCTGCCTACCCCGGGTTCACTACGGACCACCAGCTCGCCACCGAGCAGCTGGGTCAGCTGGCGACTGATCGACAACCCGAGCCCGGTGCCGCCGTAGCGCCGGCTGGTCGTACCGTCGGCCTGCTGGAACGCGTCGAAGATCACTGACAGCTTGTCTTCGGGAATCCCGATACCGGTGTCCTCCACCTCGAACGCCACCTGGACGGGCGCGTCGTCCCCCACCTCGTCAGCAGACGCCGGCCGGATCCGCAGCACCACGCCGCCCTCATCGGTGAACTTCACCGCGTTGGACATCAGGTTTCGCAGCACCTGCTGCAGACGCTGTTCATCGGTGTGCAACAGCTCTGGCAGCGTCGGATCGAGCTCCACGGTGAAGTGCAGCGCCTTCTCGGCGGCGAGCGGCTCGCACAACGTCTTGACATAATTCACTACGGCGGTCATCGCCACATCGGACAGCGAAGGGTCCATCCGGCCGGCTTCGACCTTGGCCAGGTCGAGGATGTCGTTGATCAGCTGCAACAGGTCGCTGCCGGCGGAGTGGATGGTCCTGGCGAAGTCCACCTGCTTGTCCGACAGGTTGCTGTCCAGGTTGTCGGCCAGCAGCTTGGCCAGCACGAGTGCGCTGTTGAGCGGGGTGCGCAGCTCATGGGACATGTTCGCCATGAAGTCCGACTTGTAGCGTGATGCGGCGGCCAACTGGGCGGCCCGTTCCTCGATCTCCTGGCGGGCGAGCTCGATCTCGACGTTTTTGATCTCGATTGCGCGGTTCTGGGTGGCCAGCAGGGCGGCCTTCTCGGCCAACTCGGTGTTGGACTTCTGCAGCTCGTGCTGCTGGGCCTGCAACCGCTGTGAACCCAGGGTCAGCTCCTGGGCGAGCCGCTGCGACTCGGCCAGCAACGCCTCAGTGCGGGAGTTGGCCAGGATGGTGTTGACGTTGACGCCGATCGTCTCGCGGAGCTGCTCGAGCAGGTCCCGGTGCACCGGAGTGAACTCGTTGACCGAGCCCAGCTCGATCACCCCCAATGCCTGGTCCTCGAATAGCAACGGCAGCACGAGCAGGTTGGTCGGGGCGGCCTGGCCGAGGCCCGAGCTGATCGCGGCGTAGTTCGGGGGTGCCTCAGTGACCAGGATCGTCCGCTTGTCCAACGCAGCCTGCCCGACCAGTGACTCGCCGAGGGCGAAATGGCGGATCGCCGCGGGGTCTGCAACGCCGTAACCGGCGATGAACTCGACGATGGATGGTTCCGCGGTTACTTCTTTACCGCCGGCGCGGACCAGGAAGAAGGCCCCTTGCTGGGCTGACACCAGGGGCGCCAGTTCGCTGAGCACCAGCGAAGCGACGGTGGACAGGTCGCGGTGGCCCTGCATGAGACCCGACAGCTGAGCCAGGTTGGTTTTCAGCCAACCCTGGTCCTGGTTGGCCCGGGTGGTCTCGCCCAGGGTGGCGATCATCCGGTTGATGTTGTCCTTGAGCTCGGCGACCTCACCGGACGCGTCGACGGTGATCTGGCGGGTCAGGTCGCCGGCGGTCACCGCCGTAGCCACCGCGGCGATCGCGCGCACCTGGGTGGTGAGGTTGCCGGCCAGGCGGTTGACGTTCTCGGTCAACCGCTCCCAGGTACCGGACACGCCGATCACTTCGGCCTGCCCGCCGAGCTTGCCTTCGGTGCCGACTTCGCGGGCGACCCGGGTTACCTCGGAGGCGAACGCGGACAACCGGTCCACCATGGTGTTGATCGTGGTCTTGAGCTCCAGGATCTCGCCGCGAGCGTCCACGTCGATCTTCTTGGACAGGTCACCGCTGGCCACCGCGGTGGTTACCTGGGCGATGTTGCGCACCTGGCTGGTCAGGTTGTTGGCCATGAAGTTGACGTTGTCGGTCAGCGCCTTCCAGGTACCGGCGACGTTGGGTACCCGTGCCTGACCGCCGAGAGTGCCCTCGGTGCCGACTTCGCGAGCCACCCGGGTGACCTCGTCGGCGAATGCTCCCAAGGTGTCGACCATCCGGTTGATCGTCTCGGCCAATGCGGCGACTTCGCCTCTCGCCTCGACGGTGATCTTCTTGGACAGGTCGCCGCCGGCCACTGCGGTGGCCACCGTGGCGATACTGCGCACCTGACTGGTGAGGTTCTCCGCCATGCCGTTGACGTTGTCGGTCAGCGCTTTCCAGGTGCCGGCTACCCCGCGCACCTGGGCCTGGCCGCCGAGCACGCCCTCACTGCCGACCTCATGCGCCACCCGGGTGACCTAATCGGCGAAGGCGGAGAGCTGATCGACCATGGTGTTCAGGGTGTTCTTCAGTTCGAGGATCTCGCCACGGGCATCCACCGTGATCTTGCGGCTGAGATCGCCCCGCGCCACCGCGGTCGCCACCTGGGCGATGCTGCGCACCTGCCCGGTGAGGTTGCCGGCCATGACGTTGACCTAGTCGGTGAGGTCACGCCAGGTCCCAGCCACCCCCGGCACCTCCGCCTGGCCGCCCAGCCGACCCTCGCTGCCGACCTCGCGAGCCACCCTGGTGACCTCCGCGGCGAAGGCGGAGAGCTGGTCGACCATGGTGTTGAGGGTGTCCTTGAGCTCCAGAAGCTCGCCGGACACCTCGACGGTGATCTTGCGGGTGAGGTCGCCTCGGGCCACCGCGGTGGCCACCTGGGCGATGTCGCGGACCTGTGCGGTGAGGTTGCCGGCCATTACGTTGACCGAGTCGGTGAGGTCCCGCCACGTCCCGGCCACCCCGGG
>JBOHFC010000123.1:0-2042 GCA_050701375.1 Pseudonocardiaceae bacterium | reverse complement strand
GTCTCCGGCGCGGAGAACGGGGCGGGGCCGTGGTAGGTGTCGCTGGCGGGGTTGGAGCTCGACCCCTCGCAGCAGGCCCACTCGTCGCCCCAGTTGCGGTTGAGATCGGTGCCGATCTCCCGATTCTCCGGGGTTGGCTGGCGGTTTTTTCGCCACATCGAGAAAAGGCCGGTGGAGATGTCGTACTCGGCGCCGTCAGGATTGGCCATCGGCATCACCCAGATCTCCCGTGACTTCAGCAACCGGGTGATCGACGGGTCGGTTCCGTAGCCTTGCGCGAGTCGCCGCACAATGTGCAGGCACATTTCGACGGTGATGTGCTCACGGGCGTGCTGAGCGCAGCTGAACAACACCTCGGGCTCGCGCTTGTCGGTGCGCACATCGTCGCTGATCTTGACCAGCAGCAGCGGTCGGCCCTGCACCGATGTCCCGTAGCTGGATACCGCGACCTGGTTGCGGTGCGCGGCAGCCAGCGAGTCCAGCTCGGTGGTGAGCTGGTGGTAGGTGTGGTAACCCTGGTACCCGATCGGGAACTGGCCGGGCGCCACCGGCAGCGGCGTCGGTGCCGCCGCTGGTAGGGAGAGCAGCTGCACTCCGCTGGTTCGCAAGTGCTCAGCCTGGGCGGGCGTGGCTCGGATCTCCAGGTAGTCGCGACCGCCGCTGAGCACGTCCACGCTCTCGCGCAGCACCGCGTTCCGGGTAGTCGGGTTATTCGCTCCCGGCACGCGATAGTCCGACAAGGCGGTCACGGTAGGCGGTTCGGGCGAGGGTGGCGCTGCAGCCGCAGAAAGCGGAACGATCAATGCGAGTAACCCCAGCACAGCGCCCACCGCAACTCGCCGCATCGACACCCGGCGGAGCGTAACGGTGGTGCCCCACCCGCATTCAGCGGGCTGAGCGTGGTTATTCGAACCGGGTAACCCCGCTGAGGCTGCTCAATGCGTGGGGCCCGCCCTGTAGCGTTTGCGTGGAGGAGGACGGGATGCTGAGACGGACTGACTTGCGTGGCGGGGTTCCTGGGCTCGCTGCGTTGCGCGAGCTGCTGCCGCGGGCCGAGGTCGACGTCGACTCGGTGGCCCACCAGGTGGCTCCGGTGATCGACGCGGTGCGCGACCGAGGTGTGACGGCGGTGCTGGAGTTCGCCGAACGCTTCGACGGAGTGCGGCCGGCCGGTGTCCGGGTGCCGGCCAGTGCGTTGCGCGCCGAGCTGGAGCAGCTGGACCCCACGGTGCGCGCCGCGCTGGAGGAGTCCATTGCCCGGGTCCGCCGGATGCATGCTGACCAGCGGCGCGCCGAGACCGTCACCCAGGTGGTGGCCGGCGGCACCGTCACGCAGCGGTGGATGTCGGTGGCCCGGGTCGGGCTCTACGCGCCCGGTGGATTGGCGGTCTACCCCTCCACGGTGGTGATGAACGTCGTGCCCGCGCAGGTGGCCGGGGTGGCGTCGCTGGTGGTGTGTTCACCACCGCAGGCCGCTCACGGTGGTCGGCCGCACCCCACGGTGCTCGCCGCGACTGCGCTGCTCGGGGTCGACGAGGTGTGGGCGGTCGGCGGAGCACAGGCGGTCGCGCTGCTGGCCTTCGGTGGCACGGACACCGACGGTGCGGCACTGGACCCGGTCGACATGGTCACCGGCCCGGGCAACATCTACGTCACGGCCGCGAAGCGCGCGCTACGCGGCATGATCGGCATTGATGCCGAGGCCGGCCCCACCGAGATCGCGATCCTGGCCGACGGCGGTGCTGACCCGGTACACGTCGCCGCTGACCTGATCTCCCAGGCCGAACACGACACGCTGGCGGCCAGCGTGCTGGTCACCGACTCGGTGGCGCTCGCCGACGCGGTGGACGCCGAGCTGCACCGGCAGGTCGCGGCCACCAAGCACATCGAGCGGATCCGCACCGCGCTGACCGGTCGTCAGTCCGGCTGCATCCTCGTTTCCGACATCGACGCCGGGCTGTCGGTGGTGGACGCCTACGCGGCCGAGCACCTGGAGATCCAGACCGTCGACGCGGCCGCGGTCGCCCGCCGGGTGCGCAACG
>JBOHFC010000122.1:0-6592 GCA_050701375.1 Pseudonocardiaceae bacterium | reverse complement strand
ACCGGCCGGGACTACGCCGACTACGGCCTGCCGGTGCCGCTGGAGACCTTCGTGGCCTACGGAGACTGGTTCCAGCGAGCGGAGGTCCCGCACCTGGAAGAGCTGATGGTCAGCGATGTGACCCGGGCCGGCGGGAACTACCAGCTCACCCTGTCCGACGGTGGCACCGCGCTGGCCCGCAAGGTCGTGGTGGCCACCGGAGTGCAGCACTTCGCTCATCTGCCCAGCTCCTTAGCTGCGCTACCAGCGAAGATGTGCACGCATGCCAGCGCGCACGACGATCTGGGAGTGTTCGCCGACCGAGAGGTCGCGGTACTCGGCGCCGGCCAATCGGCGCTGGAATCAGCGGCCCTGCTGCACGAGTCCGGAGCGAAGGTCACCGTGATCGCCCGCGCGCCAGAAGTGGTGTGGAGCGGCGCTCCGCTGCCCGATCAACGCTCGATCCGTCGCCGGCTCCGGGAGCCGGAATCCGGGCTGGGCTCGGGCTGGGCAATCTGGTTCTACTCCAACCAACCCGACCTGTACCGCCGGCTGCCGGCCGCCCAGCGGGTCCGGACAGCGCGGACCGCGCTGGGCCCGGCCGGCGCCTTCTGGTTGCGTCCGCGGGTGGAAGGCAAGATCCGCACGCTGGTCGGGCACTCGGTGCGGTGGGCGGACCCTGGCCCGGCGGGCGCTCAGCTCGGTCTGCAGGTCAACGGCGCGGTCAACGGCAGGGGCACCAAGGAGATCACCGCCGATCACGTGCTGGCCGCCACCGGCTACCGCGCCGAGCTGGATCGGCTGACCTTTCTCGACGCCCGGCTGCGGTCGGCCGTGCGGACCCTGGCAGGCACTCCCGACGTCGGCCCGGACTTCCAGTCCTCGGCGCCGGACCTGTACTTCGTCGGACCCGCCGTGGCACCGACCTTCGGGCCGGTCATGCGGTTCGTCTACGGCGCCGACTTCGCGGCCCGCACCGTGACCCGCGCGCTCACCGCCATCCCGGCGCAACGTTCCACCGTGGGAGCCCGCCGGTGACCACCTCACTCGCCCCGGCGTCAGCGGGACGGCTGCGTCGCGGTGCGCCGGCGGCAGCGCTGCCGATGGTGCTGCCCATGGCGGACATCGCCGGGCTCGCCACAGCCAGCCTGCTGGTCGGGGCATCGGGGTGGGTGACGGCGGCCTACGCCTGCGCTGTGCTCGCGCTGCTGGTGGCCGATGGGCAGCACCGGCTGCGGATCTGCCGGCGGGTGTCCGATCAGCTACCGCGGACCGTGGCGGTGGCGGCGATGCCACTGCTCGCGGTGCTGCCGTGGACAGGATCCGAAGGGCTGCGACTGGCGCTGATCTCCGCTGGGACGCTGGTCGCTGCGCGCGTCGGGGCCTGCACAGCGCTGAAAGCCGCGCACCGGCGTGGGCGGCTGCTCGAACCGGTGCTGGTCATCGGCAGCGGTGCCACCGCGGTTCGGGTCGGGCAACTGCTGCGCGACCACCCCGAACTCGGGTTGACGCCCCGCGGGTTCGTCGACCGCGGGTTCGTGGACAGCCAGCACCGGGATGGGCTGCCGCTGCTCGGTGAGCTGTCGGATATGGCCGACACGGTTACGGGGTACGGCATCCAACGCGTCATCGTCTGCTTCCCAGCTGCCCGGGATGCGGACCTGGTGCCGCTGTTGCGGGCCTGCCGGCAGTTGCCGGTGGACGTCTGTGTCGTGCCGCGACTGTACGAGCTCGGCGCGGCGCTGCCCCGGGGTTACCTCGACGAGCTGGGCGACATACCGCTGGTCCCGCTGCGCCGCCTCGGGGCCGGCCGGCTCGGCGTCGGCGCCAAGGCCGGCTTCGACTTCATCGCCGCGGCGGTGTTGCTCATCGCGGTCATGCCCATACTGCTCGCACTCGCCGTCGCGGTCCGGCTCGACGGTGGCGGCCCGGCGCTGTTTCGGCAAACCCGGGTCACCCGCGGCGGGGCGACGATGGAGCTGCTCAAGCTGCGCTCCATGATCGACCATCCCGACTCGGACACCCGTTGGGCGGTGCTCCCCGAGCAGACCAACAGCCTCGGTCGATGGTTGCGTAGTACGCACCTCGATGAGCTGCCCCAACTCGTCAACGTGCTGCGCGGGCAGATGTCTCTGGTGGGGCCACGGCCAGAACGCCCGTACTTCGCGGCCCGGTTCGCCCAGCAGATACCGCGATACGGCGACCGGCACCGGATGCGCACCGGACTGACCGGATGGGCTGCGGTCAATGGGCTGCACGGAGACACCTCTATCGCCGAGCGGATCCGCTTCGACAACTTCTACATCGAGCACTGGTCGCCATGGCTGGATCTGGTGATCTTGGTCCGCACCCTGTGTCCCCTGCAAAATCTGGGCCCCCTGCAATACCTGGGCCCCCTGCAATACCTGGGCACCGTGTCCTGGAGAGGAAGCAAGTGAAAGTCCTTCACGTGATCACCGGGCTGGGGGTGGGAGGGGCAGAGCTGCAGCTGCGGTCGCTGCTCCAACACACCTGCCACCAGTCCGACGTGGTGACGCTCTACAACCCCGGCCCGGTCGCCGGGATGATCTCCGGGGACGGCGTGCGGGTGCGCGACCTGGGCATGACGCGCAACACCGAGCTCTCCGTATTAGGACGCCTGACGAGACTGATTCGAGCCGATGGTTACGACGTGGTGCATGCCCACCTGTACCGCTCGTGCATCTACGGCCGGCTCGCGGCCCGGTTGGCGGGCACGCCGGTCGTGGTGACCACCGAGCACTCCATCGGCGAGACGCACCTGGAGCGCCGCCGGATGACTCTGGGTGTGCGCGCCCTCTACCTGGGCACGGACCTGTGCTCGGACACCACGATCGCAGTTTCGGACGCGGTGGCGCAACGGCTGACGAAATGGGGGGTGCCCGCTCGCAAGATCGAGATCATCCCGAACGGGCTGGACTTCACCCGGGTCGCCTACGACGCCGCCGCCCGGGTCCGGATCCGCGACGAGTTCGCCCTGCCCCGCGACGCCTACGTCATCGGCGTGCTGGGCCGGCTGGACCCGATCAAGCGTTTCGATCTGGTGATCAGAGCCGCCGCGCCACTGCTGGACGATCAGCACCGGCTGTTGATCGTAGGCGACGGGCAGATCCGACCCGAGCTGGAAGCCGAGGCGCAGCGCCAGGGCGTCGCGGAGCTGGTGACCTTCGCCGGTGAACGCCACGACGTGGCCGCCATGCTGTCGTCGCTGGACCTGTTCATCGCCTCTTCCGAGCAGGAGACCTTCGGGCTGTCGGTGCTGGAGGCACTGGCCAATGGCATCCCGGCGCTCTACACCACCTGCCCGGCGCTCGATGACATCGAGACCGCGCGGGCCCGGCAGGTACCCGGCGACGTCGAGGGGATGCGCCGGGAGGTCGCCGCTGAGCTGGCCGGCGGCCGCCGGCCGCGCGAGGGCGTGCCCGCCATCGGCGAGCGCTACGGCATCGAGTCGGTAGCCCGCCGCATCGACGACCTTTACAACCGGCTGATGACCCGGCGACGACCGGACGTCTCCCGCGTTGTGCCCGATCCGATCGGAGGAAACCGATGAAAACGTTGATCACCGGCGGGGCCGGTTTCATTGGCTCGCACCTGGCCGACCACCTGCTGACCGCGGGACACGACGTCGTCGTGCTCGACGACCTGACCACCGGATCGCTGGCCAATCTGTCTTCGATCAGCGAGCATCCCCGGTTGCGCTACGTCGAGGGCTCGGTGCTGGATGAAGCGCTGGTCGACACGCTCTCCGGCGAGGTCGACACGATCTTTCACCTCGCGGCGGCCGTCGGATCCTTCGTCATCCGGGATCGGACGTTACAGAGCCTGCGCACCAACATCCACGGCACCGAGAACGTCCTCACCGCGGCGCACCGGCACGGAAACCGGGTGCTGATCGCCTCCAGCAGCGAGGTGTACGGCAAGAACACCAAGATCGGCCTGTGCGAGGACGACGACCGGGTTGTGGGGTCTCCGCTGCTGCACCGCTGGTCCTACTCCGAGGCCAAGGCGGTGGATGAGAGCCTCACCCACGCCTACGTCACTGAGCTCGGCCTGCAGGCGGTGATCGTCCGGTTGTTCAACACGGTGGGACCCCGGCAGAGCGGGCGTTACGGCATGGTCATCCCCCGGTTCGTGGCCCAGGCGCTGTCCGGGGCGCCGCTGACCGTCTTCGGGACGGGCGCTCAGATCCGCTGCTTCTGCCATGTGTACGACGTGGTGCCGGCGTTGCTGGCGCTGGTGGAGGCGCGCGACGCGTACGGCACCGCGGTCAACGTGGGCAGCACCGAGCAGGTGTCCATCGCCGGCCTCGCGCTGCGGGTACTGGCGTTGACCGGGTCTTTCAGCGAGGTCGTGCACCTGACCTACGAGCAGGGCATCGGCCCGGGGTATGAGGACCTGCAGCGACGCGTCCCGGACTGCACCAGGGCCCAGAAGCTGATCGATTTCCGGCCGCAACGGTGCCTGGACGACATCCTGCGCTCAGTGATCGACGAGCAGAGCCGGCCGGGTCTGACCCCGGCCGCGGTGCGCGGATGATGACCAACACTCGGGTCGACCCTGGGCGCGGTGCCGCTGGCAGCGCGGGGAGGCAGCGACGGTCCGGGAGGCGGGGTTTGCTGGGCGGATCCGGCTTTCTCATCCTGCTGTTCCTGGGAGCGGTGGCGTTGCTGGTCACCGTGCCGCGGATGCTCGGGTCGGGCGACAAGCCGGCCAGCCTGGTGGTGGGGTCGCTGCCGTTCTGGAACCTGGCCGAAGGCCCGAACATCGTGGCGGCCAACCGCGGCAGCTTCAACGAGGCCTCCCCGTGGATCTACGGGATCACCGGGAACGCTCAGATCGTCGCCCAGGTGCCCGAGCGGGCCGCCGAGACCGCGGCGGGAATGGAGCAGCTACGCAAATCAGGGATCCCGCTGGTGCCGACGATCGCGAATGTGACCAACGGCCAGTGGGCCTACCAGCCGGTCGCCGCCATGCTGCACAATCCCGCCGAGATGACCCGGCACGTCAACGACGTGGTCGCGCTGGTGCAGCGGGAGGGCTACGCCGGGATCGACATCGACTACGAGGATCTGCGCGCCGGTGATCGGGATGCTTTCACCACCTTCGTGACCCAGCTGGCTGACGCGCTGCACGACAAGGACAAGATCCTCTCGATTGACGTATTCGCCAAGACCACCGACGCCGGCGAAGATCAGCGCAACGTCGCGCAAGACTTCGCGGCCATCGGTGCGGCGGCTGACCAGGTCCGGCTGATGGCCTACGACTACCACTGGGCCGGATCGATGCCAGGACCGGTTTCGCCGATCACCTGGGTCCGCCAGGCGCTGGACTACGCCAAGACCCAGATCCCGGCCGGGAAGATCGTGCTCGGGATACCGGTTTCCGGTTACGACTGGGTAGACGGCCAGGCCGAGGTCGTCAGCTGGCTACAGTGTTTCGGGCGCACCAAGGCGTTTCACGCCACCTTGCAGTACGACCGGCTCAGCCAGTCACCGTCGTTCAAGTACACCGACGCCCAGGGCCGCGAGCACGAGGTCTGGTTCGAGAATGCCGAAAGCACCGCAGCCAAGCTCGAAGTCGCGAAGACCACCGGGATCCGCGGGGTCTACCTGTGGATGATCGGCGGCGAGGACGACCGGACCTGGGCGACCCTGCACAAGATCATGCCCGTGAGCTCTCCCAGCGCTGAAGGGACGTCGCGCTGATGCCCTGGTGGTCAGTTGCAATCATCGTTTTCGGGGTGAACTTCGCGCTGTGGGCCGGCGTCGGTCTGGCGCGGCTACTCGAGGAGACCTGGACCACAAGGACACTCCGCGGTCGGTTAAGCCGGCTTGGGCTTCGTATCGGTCCGGCGATGACCGTGGCCGACGTGGCGGTGCTGATCCCCGCGCACAACGAGGAACTGGTGATCGAGAGCAGCATTGCGGCGATCGCCGCTCTGGTGCCCCGCCGCAACGTCCACGTGGTCTCCGACGGCTCCACCGACCGGACCGCCGAGCTGGCCCGCCAGGCCGGTGTCAACGTCATCGAAACGCGCACCAACGTCGGCAAAGCCGGCGCCCTCGAAGAGGCGATCGAGCGCTTCGGGTTGGTGCAGCGGTTCCAGGCGGTGTTGCTGTTGGACGCCGATACGACCATCGAACCGGGATATTTCGACGCCGCCCTGCCCCATTTCGACGACCCCCAAGTCGTGGCCGTCGCCGGCGCGGTCCGGACCCATTGGCATGGCCGCGCGCTGTCCCTGGTCGGCAAGGTGCTGGTGTGCCACCGGGAACGCATTTACGCGATCAGCCAGCGGCTCCTGAAGTTCGGCCAGACCTGGCGGTTCACCAACGCCACCCACATCGTGCCCGGTTTCGCCAGCATGTATCGCACGGCGGTGCTGCCGCGGATCGAGATGAACCCGCCCGGCCTGGTGATCGAGGACTTCAATATGACGTTCGAGATCTACCAGAAGCGGCTGGGTAAGGTGGCGTTCAGCCTCGGAGCGGTCGCGGTGACTCAGGATCCCGACAATCTCCGTGACTACGTCCGCCAGATCAAGCGCTGGGGGCTGGGTCTGTGGCAGACGGTGCGCCGGCATCCGCCGCGG
>JBOHFC010000121.1:0-6573 GCA_050701375.1 Pseudonocardiaceae bacterium | reverse complement strand
GCGGGAGATCTCCTCACGATCGGGCTCGGTCAGCATCCTGCGCTGGGCCACTCGGCTCCTCCTCGGCGATCACACTTCGCCGAGGAACTACAGCAAGATCAATTGCTTCGACCGGTTGGGATCAAGGCCGGCTGAATCGGCGGGCTTCCTGCGCACGAAGGTCTTCGATCTGCTGGCGTTGCTCGGTCTGGGACTGGCCCTGATGGCGTCCTTCGCGCTGACCGGTATCGGCACCGCATTCGCCAGCGTCATGCTGAAAGCGCTGGGACTAGGGCAGAACCCCGGGGCCCGGCTGGTGCTCGTCGCGCTCGCGGTGGCGGCATCGGTAGCCGGCATGTGGCTGGTATTTCTCTGGGTGATCGCGCGGCTACCGCGGCAGCCGGTCCCGTTGCGCAGCGCGACCCACGCCGCGTGGTTCGGGGCGGTTGGCTTCGAGCTGCTGAAGCAGGCGTTCGCCATTTACCTGGATAGCGTCACCAACAGCCCCACCGGACGGCTATTCGGCCCGGTGATCGGTCTGATGGTGTTCGCCTACTTCGTCTCCCGGTTTTTGCTTTTCCTCACCGCGTGGGCTGCCGTGGTCGCACAGAACCAACCGCAGGTGGACCCGCCGCCTACCGAGATCGATTCGGGGGCGAGCGTCCCCGAAGTAGTGGTCGGGTCGCGTCCGGACGCCCCACGCTAGTGGCGTTCCGTCCACCGTGGCTGTCCTGGACAGTTGTCGTGCCCATAGTCGCGATAGTGGTGCTGGCCCTCAACTGGGGACGCGATCTTGGGCTGGTGCTGGTGGTTGCCGTGGCCCCAGTGCTCGCCGCTACGGTGTTGGCAGCGGTGCACCACGCCGAGGTCGTCGCGTCCCGGGTTGGTGAGCCGTTCGGGTCGCTGGTCCTGGCGGTCGCGGTCACGGTGATCGCGGTCGCGTTGATCATCACCCTGGTACTCGCCGGTGGGCCGGGAACGTCTTCGTTGGCTCGGGACACCGTGTTCGCCGCCGTCATGATCACGACCAATGGCATCGTCGGTGTCTCGTTGCTGCTCGGTGCGCTGCGCTACCGGGTGACGCTGTTCAACGCCGAGGGCACCGGCGCGGCACTGGCGACGGTGGCGACGCTGGCCACGCTGAGTCTGGTGCTGCCGACCTTCACCACCAGCGAGCCCGGACCGCAGTTCTCCTCCGGGCAGCTGATCTTCGCCGCGCTGGCCTCACTGGCGCTGTACGCGATGTTCGTCTTGACCCAAACTGTGCGCCACCGCGACTTCTTCCTTCCGGTCACCTCCGACGGCGGTGTGGCCGCCGAGGCCGAGGTGCATGCCGCTGTGCCGACCGCGCGGACAACTGCGACGAGTCTCGGCCTGCTTATCGTGGCCCTCGTAGCTGTCGTCGGGCTCGCGAAGGTGGAATCCCCGGCGATCGAGGCCTCAGTCCTTGCCGCCGGATTCCCGCCCTCCTTCGTCGGTGTCGTGATCGCTTTGCTGGTCCTGCTACCGGAGACGCTTGCTGCCGCGCGGGCCGCCCTTCTGCAGCGGATCCAGATCAGCCTCAATCTCGCTTATGGGTCAGCGATGGCGAGCATCGGACTGACCATCCCCGCGATCGCGTTCGCCTCAGTCTGGATCGACGGGCCGCTGCTGCTCGGTCTCGGTTCCACCCAGTTGGTACTGCTCGCCCTGACGGTCGTGGTCAGTGTCCTGACCGTGGTCCCGGGCCGGGCCACGCGGCTGCAGGGCGGCGTTCACCTCGTCCTGCTCGCAACGTTCCTGTTCCTGGCCATCAAGCCCTGACCTGGCCATTAAACCCTGACCTGGCAGACCGGGGTTTTACCCCGATGCGCGCGCGCCCGGGATGGGCGTTTACTGGAGTGGCGAGTCCCCCAGTGTCCTCCCCAACTGGGCCCGCCATAAGCGCTAGGAGACAACCATGCAGACCCTGCTCAAGGTGCTCGGGATCATCGCGCTGATCTGGATCGGGTTCATGGTGCTGGGCGTTGTGTTCAAGTTCCTGATCTGGGCGCTGGTCATCGGTGCGGCGGTGTTCGTCGGGTCAGCCGCCTACGCCGCGGTGAAGAGCAAGTCAGACCGGCACGCGCTGGACCAATAATCGATCAGGCCGGGTCCTGTCCAACCAGTACCCGGCGGATCAGGTGCATCGCGAGGGTCACTGATCGATTGCGGATCGTGGCGCGGTCGCCGGGCAGCACCGGGTCACTGGCCAGGTCCGCGCCGTCGCTGGTGGTCACGCACACGCACACGTAGCCGACCGGCTTGGCGTCGGTGCCCCCAGCAGGCCCGGCCACCCCGGTGATGCCCACGCCGATGTCGGCGCCGAAACGGTCCCGGGCCCCGTCGGCCATGGCCCGGGCCACCTCCGGTGACACCGCGCCGTGCTGCTCGATCAACTCCGGCGGCACGCCCAGCAGCTCGGTTTTGGCGGCATTGGAGTAGGCCACCACTCCTCCGGCGACATAGTCCGACGAACCCGGCTGCTCCGTCAGCCGGGCGGCGAGCAGCCCGCCGGTGCAGGATTCCGCGAGCCCGATCCGCCGTTCCCGCAACCGAAGCGCGAGCTGCTGGTACAGCGACGTGCCGTCGGTCGAGTACACATAGCGGGCGTGCCTGGCGCGGATCTGCTCCACCAGTGCATCACGGGTCGCCTCGGCACCGGACCGATGCCGAATGTCGATCACCAGCTCACCTCGCCGCAAACAGGTGGTGATCTCCAGTGGCGTCAGGTCCAGCGTCTCGCTCACCTCTCGCAGGGTCATTGCGATCTGTGACTCGGGCAACCCGAACAGCCGCAGCTGCGCGGATTGGAACGGCTGGGTCCTCGCCAACACCGACGTGACAGCTGGGGTGGCCAGGGCCGACGGCCACATTTCCTGGAGCTCTCGGGGAGGCCCCGGTAGCACGATCACCGTGGGACCGCCGTCGATCGGCACCACCAGCCCGGGGGCCGTCCCCACTGGGTCAAGGGCCAGGGCGCCGCGAGGCACCATCGCCTGCTTGCGGTTCGCTGCCAGCAACCCTGATGCATCGAAGCCTGACAGGCGGCGGAAGCGGGCGAGGATCGCGGCGATCCGCTGTTCCATCGCCTCGTCGAGCTCCAACTCCACCTCGGCGAACCCGGCGACCACCTCGGCGGTCACGTCGTCCGCGGTCGGGCCCAGCCCACCACTGGTGACGATCAGCTCGACGCCCTGGTCGGCCAGGAATCGCAGTGCGGCGGCCAGGTCCACGGGCCGATCCCCGACGCAGAGCAGGTCCGCGACCTCGACGCCCAACTCGCCCAGCCGCTGCGCCAACCACGGGCCATTACGATCGGTGATCAGCCCACTGAGCAGCTCCGTCCCGGTGACCACGATCGCTGCCCGGACCCCGGTGCTGTTACTCACGAGACGGCACGCTAGCGCCACCGGCATGCTTGCGCGCTGGGAGGCCATCCATGAGATTCAGGCGTACAGTCGCAGCCGATCCGGGCCCGCCGACGCTGATCGGCGTCGACGATCTCAAGACGCCGTCCTGGGCACTGATGGGCGAGGCGGTGGCCAGCTCCGGCACCGGCCGGATGCTGCGTGCGGCGCCGGCCGCTGACCGGGCACCTCCAGGGTCGGCACCCAACCATTGAGATAGATCCGGTCGAAGCACTCCAGATCCAGACCGACATGCCCATCAAGGATGTCGTTCATGGTCACGACACGGGTTGCCATCGCGGACCCCCAGGGCGGTAGCAGCTCAACCCCGCCACCTTGCCCTCACCCAGCCGCCACGTCACCTACTGACCAGCCACCATCTCGGCGGTCCGAGGCGAAGCGTGCGACGACTACCGCACAGTGTGAGTGGACTCACAGATTGGAGGATCGACTGATGTTGATGTCGATGGTGTAGTCCCGGGCCAGTGCTCAGGGCCTGTCCCCACCTCAACCGGCGTCATTGGTAACGGCGGAGTCGGAAGCTTGAGGGGAAAAGCCCAAGAGCTCCCGCTCCATCCGGGGGCCACAGGCGAGGGGAAGACCGGACGGGTGAACGTGAGTAAATCCTCGCATGCTTCGTCATCGGAAGCCCCGGAGATGGGATGCGACGCTGGGGTTCAGGACTAGCCGCTGAGAAGCGGCAGGCGGCAGCCGGAGAGCTTCGGTCGGCTGTGTGGGCACCGCTGTCCCGGAGTAGAGAGGGCACCCACCCCGGTCGATCTCGCAGGTGCGGAACGTGGAAACCGTGCGCCACGAGGCGCTTTATGACCGTGCGGAGGTGAAAGGACTCCGCCGTCGAGTCGTCGCAGCGACTCGATTGGAGCTGAGGGCAGCCTGATCCGGGAGATGCCGGGGAGGGTGGGAAGCAGCCCTGACAACGACGGGACGTACTGGTACTGCCAGACGGTACGGGTCCGGCAAGCGAGATGAGAAGGTGCACGAATAGGAATCAGTGGTGTAAAGCCCCGTAAGAGTTCCACCGACTCGAATCTGGCGGATATGGGTCGGGGTGTAGCGCGTGGCCTCGCTGGTGCGGGGTCAACTCTGTAGCTGGTTGGTTTCGCCGGCGAGGAGACCACGGTGAAGGACTGCGGCGTAGCTGTGGTGATGCTGCCGGGGCAGGAGCTGGGCGCCTAACTCGTCGAACGGTGATGAGGTGAACGTGGGAACCGTTCGTGGTTGCCCTCCCTTCCGGGTCTCCAGGCCGGCAGGTGGGCAGGCTCATCGTCAGCTGATGGCCACGGGTGGGGCGGAGGCCCCGTAGTAGTCGCGGGCGTAGCGACCCGTCATGGAGGCCGGGAAAGCCGGTCGCAGGGCCAAGGGGGCCAGCAAGTCGAGCGGTGAGGAGAGTGGAATGCTCGGAGGTCGCCGGTGAATACCGATGATCCGATGCCTGGGCTGTTCTGCGCCGAGCGTCGGGTACGAGAGATCCAGGCCAAGCTGCACGGTTGGGCCAGCGATGATCCTGCTCGCAGGTTTGATGATCTGTACAACCTTGTCTGTGATCCTGCGTTTGTGTTGGTTGCGTGGGATCGGGTGCGGGGTAACAAGGGTGCTCGTTCGGCCGGTGTCGACGGTAAGACCGCGTATGCGATCGAGGTCGAGCTCGGGTCCGAGGGGTTCTGCGACCGGCTGCGGGAGCAGTTGAAGACCCGTAGTTTCATTCCGGTTCCGGTGCGGGAGCGCATGATTCCTAAGGCGGATGGTAAGAAGCGCCGTCTGGGGATCGCGACCGTAGCCGACCGGGTGGTTCAGGCGTCCTTGAAGCTGGTGTTGGAGCCGATCTTCGAGGCGGATTTCCTCCCGTGCTCGTACGGGTTCCGTCCGAGGCGCCGGGCGCATGACGCGATAGCCGAGGTTCACCATTTCACGTCCCGTACATATGAGTGGATCGTGGAGGGTGACATCAAGGCATGTTTCGACGAGATTTCGCACTCGGCCCTGATGGACCGGGTGCGGAGACGGGTCGGCGACAGGCGCGTCTTGGCCCTGGTGAAGGCGTTCCTGAAAGCTGGGATCCTCTCCGAGGATGGACTGCTGAGGGATAACGACGCCGGTACTCCGCAAGGGTCGATTCTTTCACCGCTGCTCAGCAATGTGGCCTTGTCGGTCCTGGACGAGCACATCGCCCAGTCCCCCGGTGGACCACATGCGACTCCATACCAACGGGTCAAGCGTCGCCGTCTTGGTCTTCCCAACTACCGGCTTGTTAGGTATGCGGACGACTGGGTGCTCGCGATATCGGGTACCAGAGCGGACGCTGAGGCCTTGCGTGAGGAGATAGCGGAGGTCCTCTCGGGTATGGGCTTGCGTCTCTCCCCGGAAAAGACCTTGATCACCCATATTGATGAGGGTCTCGATTTTCTCGGCTGGCGTATCCAGCGCCACCGGAAGCGAGGCACCAGCAAACACTACGTCTACGTCTACCCGGCCAAGAAGGCACTGCACGCCATCATGGCCAAGGTGAAGGCCGTGTGCTGGCAGAACACGAATCTGCCGCTCGAAGTCCTACTGCGTCGACTCAATTCGATGCTGCGGGGCTGGACCGCCTACTTCAAGTACGGCTGCTCAAGCGTCACCTTCGGCTATCTGCGCCACTATCTGTGGCTCCAGGTGATCCGATGGATCGGGCGCAAACACCGACGCACCCCTTGGAGACAACTCCGACGCCGTTATAGCCGAGGAGATGGGTGGCCCACTCACGGCGAGGTCGTGCTATTCAACCCGGCGGCGGTGCGCACCGAGCGCTACCGCTATCGGGGAGCACAAATACCCTCCCCGTGGGCGAGCGCCGTATAAGGAATGCCGCGAATCCAGCGGGGCTTGTGGAGCGCCCGGTGCTCAGTAATGGGCACGCCGGGTGCGGAGGGCGGGCCAGGGAAACGGGTCGGTCGAAATACCGGTACCGCGCCTTGGCTCGACCCTACCCGTCAGGTCCCCGCCGATCGTTATCGGTGGGGTAAGCCGACCGTGAGGAAGGCCTAACTCCGGGGCGGGAACAGGATGCCCAACAAGCCAATGCCGGTGGCCGAAAGGCAACGGGAACCGAGGGCAGCAGCTCGGCGCCTCCGCCGAGGTCTTCGCATAACCGGCCGGATACCGGCGC
>JBOHFC010000120.1:0-4191 GCA_050701375.1 Pseudonocardiaceae bacterium | reverse complement strand
CCCTTGACGGTGAGGGTGAACAGCTCATCGTGGGTGGGACCCAGCAGGTAGTCGGCACCCTTGCGGTCGCGCAGCCGGAACAGGTTCGCGCCGTACTCGGTCCAGCGACCCGTGGCCTGGTAGGGCTCCCGAGGTAGCAACGCGGGGAACTGGATCTCCTGCCCGCCGATCGCATCCATCTCCTGGCGCACCACAGCCTCGATGTTGCGCAGCACCCGCAGGCCCAGCGGCAGCCACGAGTAGATCCCCGGGGCGACGCGGCGGACGTACCCAGCGCGCACCAGCAGTCTGTGGCTGGGCACCTCGGCATCCGCCGGGTCCTCGCGCAGGGTGCGCAGGAACAGCGCCGACAACCTGGTGATCATGCTTCACGGGCTCCTTCGACGGGCGGGTTGCAGAGCTCGCAGCGTATCGGGGGCTGGGACTGCCGGTCCTCCCGGTTACCAGGGTTGTGGTGGGCGGTGCTGAAAGCACTTCAGTCCCGCCCGATCACCTGCGAGACATCGAGCACCACCGGGCCGCCGGATGTCCGGGCTTGCTCCAGGCCGGCATTCAGCGCATCAAGGATCCGCTCAAGGTCGTCCGTGCCGAGGACGCGGCTCCAGACCAGGACGCCCTCGGGGTTCTCCGAATCCAGGGCGGCGAGTCGGGTCACCGGGTCGGTTCGCAGGGTCATCGTCCATCCGTTCGTCCCACGGATCCGGACAGCAGAACTGCCTGGCGACCCGATCGATTCGGTGGGGACTTCATCCTCGTCGTCCATGCGCCCATCGCTGCTCGACTCCGGAGCCGGGTCCATACCTAGATGACGCACAAGTGCAGACCACAGCACTGTCGGTCCTCCCGATTACCGTCTGGAGCATGGGAATCTCGATCGGCATGGTGACCATCGACTGCTCGGATCCGCAGTCGCTGGCCGAGTTCTGGACCGCGGCGCTGGGTACCACGGTGGCCGGCGACTACGGCGATTTCGTGTTCCTAGCCGGAACACCGGGCCTCGGCCTACAGAAAGTGCCCGAGCCGCGGGCCGGTAGGAACCGGGTACATCTGGACCTCGCTACCGACGACCGGGGAGCGGAGGTCGCCCGACTCACCGCGCAGGGTGCGTCGGTACTGGCCGAGCACAGCGCTCCCGGGCTGTGGTGGACGGTGCTGGCCGATCCAGAGGAATCACATGGTGTGAGACAGTTCAATGCATGACAGCACCTCGGGCAGCGATCTACTGCCGGATCAGCAAGGACAAGGTAGGGGCCGGGATCAACGCGGCCAGCCAGCAGGCCGACTGCCGCGAACTCGCCGGACGGCTCGACTGGTCCGTCTCAGCGACGTTCACCGACAACGACATCTCCGCCTACTCCGGTAAGCCGCGTCCCGCGTATGCGGCGATGCTGGCCGCCATCCGCGCCGGTGAGGTCGATGCCGTGCTCGCCTGGCACACAGACCGTCTGCACCGCTCCCCGACCGAGCTGGAGACCTACATCGCGACCTGTGAGCCGCGCTCAGTGCCTACGCACTGTGTGAAGGCCGGTCCGCTGGATCTGGCCACGCCCAGCGGCCGTCTGGTGGCCCGTCAGCTCGGCGCGGTGGCCCGATATGAGTCCGAGCACATGGCGGAGCGGATCCAGTCCCAGAAGGCGAAGGCGGCCGCGGCAGGCAAGTGGATCGGCGGGGCCAGGCCGTTCGGCTACACCCGCGATGGGATGGCCCTTGAGTCGGTCGAGGCTGACGCGATCCGTGACGGGGTTCGGCGGGTGCTGGCCGGCGAGTCCGTCTACGCGATCACCAAGAGCTGGCAGAACAGCGTGCCCGCAGCGCGCGGCGGCACCTGGCATGCACAGAACGTGCGCCGGGTGCTGACCCGCCCGCGCAACGCCGGACTGGCATCCCATCACGGGGATGTGGTCGGTGCCGGAAGCTGGCCGGCCATCATCACCGAGGACGAGCACTACGCCGTGGCTGCGATACTCACCGACCCGGCGCGCACGACGTATTCCGGTGTCCGCTCGCTGAAGTGGCTGGGCTCTGGCCTCTACCGCTGCAGCCGCTGCGGCGCGGACCTCCGGTCGGCGTCGAACATGATTCGGCGGGGGGCGGGGGGTACCCGCCGGGTCTACCGGTGCCGCACCGGCATGCACCTGATGATCAACGGGGAACAGCTCGACGAGTTCGTCATCGAGACTGTCTGCGCGCTGCTCGACGAGCACGGCGCCGGACTGCTGCCCGACCGGGACGCCGAGGACACCCGCGATCTCCACACCCAGGGCAACGCGCTACGGGCGCGCCTGGACGAGCTCGGCGACGCCTACGGCGACGGGGACATCGACCTGCGGCAGTACACCCGACAACGCGACCGGATCACAGCCAGGCTGGACGCGGTGACGGGCCAGCTCGCAGCGGCACAGTCCGGCTCCGTGCTGGACGGCATAGCGACCGCCCAGCGGCCCGCCGCGGCGTTCCGGGCTCAGCCGGTCGCGCGACAGCGCGCCATCGTCGACGCGCTAATGACGGTGACGATCATGCCCGCGAAGCCCGGACGATTGCCGAAGGGTGTCGACTTCGACTACGAACGGGTCAGCATCGAGCAGCGGCGTGTCTAATCACCGGAACTGTGCGCGTCTAGTACGATTCCGGGCGACAGCAGAACACCGAACCGCTAGCTGAACCGTCAGGTCCCCGTAGCTCGGTCAACATTCGCCAGCGCAATGCCGGCGCATCGACCGTGAGACGGCAGCACAGCCGCAAGGGCGAGCAGACCCGACGTAGTAGGCGAACGTCGCCAGGAACCGCCGCAACGGCGATGTTCCGAACGGGCCGCGAGTGCCGAGCACCCCGAGATCTCCGGATGAGGTCTGAGGAGTTGCTTGGTGTTCGTGTACCCCCGGAGGGGTTCCCGTGTCCCGCCAATTCTCCGGTTCCGCGCTGCGCCGAGCCCGCCAAACCGCCGGATTGTCCGCTGAGCGGCTCGCCTACCGCATCGAACGCTCCGCATACTCAATCCACCAATACGAGCGTGGCGTCTCCCTGCCCTCGGTTCCGGCGCTAGCCGCGCTCTCCGCCGTGCTCGACGTGAGCATCGATTCCCTGTTCACCACCTCCGATGAGAAGGTGGGCGCAGGTGTCGCCTGAGCCGCGCGCGGAGCTGGCCGAGCACGTCCGCCGCGTCGTGGACGGCTTCAGGCCGTTAAGCGCAGAACAACGAGACAAGGTCGCCGCTTTGCTGCGCTGCGACCGGCCGCCGGCCCCTGCCGTGCCCGCACAGCGCAAGCGTCGCCGTCAGGTGGTCCTGACGTGACGAAACCCCCCAGCACCGCTACTACCGGGGGGTTTCGTGGGTCTCCCGCAACAGGACGACATGCGCAGGATAACCCGCGGACCGGCGTCCCCGCCCAACTACTCCGCCGCCGTGTCGCCTCGTGGCGCTGTGAGCCATTGCCGGACGGCCGCAGGGACCCCGCAGGCCCGGTAGACGAGCCGATCAGCGAGGCCGAGTTGGCCAGCTGGCGCGCCGCTTGGTGGCATCTGGCCAAGCTGGATCTGCCCGCGATCGTCCCGACTCGAGTCCTGACCGCCGCCGGTCGCCGGGGTGGTGCAACGTGACGGCGCAGGTCAATGCAGGCGAGGTTCTACAGCGGATTGCGGGGATCTCGTGACAGCGACAGAATGGCCGCCCGGGTGGTCGACCGGGCCGGACGGGCTACCCGTGCCGCCAGGGCCCGACTCCGGCCGCCGCTGGCGCAGCAGCGCGCACCGCACGTCAAGCGCGTGCCGGTCGAGCTGGGGCCGCCCCCCGACGACGAACCACCCGACGAGCAGCAAAACCCCGCGCCAGGCGGGCGGCTGATCGAGCTGGACGACTTCCTTGCGCTCGACATCCCGGAATACGACTGGATCGTGCAGGAGCTGATCGAGCGGCGCGATCGGGTCATCATCACCGGACCCGAAGGCGGCGGGAAATCCACGCTGATACGTCAGATGGCGGTGCAGTGCGCATCGGGAATTCATCCGTTCGGTGGTGAGCCGTTCCCGCCGTTGCGGGTATTCCTCCTCGATCTGGAAAACAGCACCCGGCGGTGTCAGCCGGTGGAAGCAATTGAGCTGGCCAGGAGGTCGGCGAAGACTTCTGCTGGGGTTCGGTAGCCCAGGATACGGCGTGGTCGGTTGTTGAGTTCGGTGGCTACGCAGTCGAGGTAG
>JBOHFC010000119.1:0-13842 GCA_050701375.1 Pseudonocardiaceae bacterium | reverse complement strand
AAGCAGTGGACTCCCACGAATCCCTCGGCCCAGGGCACCGTGCCCGATGCTCATGATCCGTCGAAGAGGCACGCCCCCATGATGCTGACGACGGACCTTTCGCTAAAGTTGGATCCGATCTACGCGCCGATCGCGAAGCGCTTCTACGAGAATCCGGACCAGTTGGCAGACGCGTTCGCCAAGGCGTGGTACAAGCTGTTGCACCGTGACATGGGGCCCGTCTCCCGCTACCTCGGACCGTGGGTTCCGGAGCCGCAGCTTTGGCAGGACCCCGTTCCCGCGGTCGATCATGACCTGGTCGGGGACGAGGACATCGCCGCCCTCAAGGGCAAAATCCTCGCATCCGGGCTGTCCATCTCCCAGCTGGTCTCCACCGCCTGGGCGTCGGCGGCAACCTTCCGCGGCACCGACAAGCGGGGCGGGGCGAACGGGGCACGGATTCGCCTCGCGCCACAACGGGACTGGGAGGTCAACGACCCGACCGAACTGGCCAAGGTGCTGCAGATCCTCGTGCAGACCCAGCAGGACTTCAACAGCTCACAGTCCGGCGCAACGTTGGTCTCGCTCGCTGACCTGATCGTTCTGGGCGGGTGCGCGGCCGTCGAGCAAGCGGCGAAGAACGCCGGGCACGACGTCTCGGTTCCGTTCGTGCCGGGGCGCTCGGACGCCTCGCAGGAGCAGACCGACGTGGAGTCGTACGCCGTGCTCGAACCGACCGCCGAGGGGTTCCGCAACTACCTCCGAGCCGGAGAGAAGTTGCCGGCGGAGACCCTCCTGGTGGATCGGGCCAACCTGTTGACGCTGACCGCTCCCGAGATGACGGTTCTCGTCGGCGGCATGCGGGCCCTGAACGCCAACTTCGGGCAGTCCCAACACGGCATCTTCACCGACCGGCCCGAGACGTTGACCAACCACTTCTTCGTGACCCTGCTCGACATGGGCACAATGTGGAAGGCATCCGCCTCGGCTGAGAACGTGTTCGAGGGTCGCGATCGCGCCACGGGCGAGGTCAAGTGGACCGCCACCGCCGTCGACCTCGTCTTCGGTTCGAACTCCCAGCTCCGAGCCATCTCGGAGGTCTACGCGTGCGACGACGCGACGGAGACGTTCGTGCGTGACTTCGTGGCCGCGTGGGACAAGATCATGAACCTCGATCGGTTCGACCTCGCCTGATCGGCGATGTCCAGGTCGGCCGCTCATCGGCCGACCTGGACATCCTCGGTCGGATGCTCCTTCCGGCGGTGTTACGTTGGCTGAGGGTGGTCAGATTTGACTGCGGATTGGCGCCTTGAATCAGAGGGCGAGGGCAAACTGGGCGTGCGTGACGGGGCTGTCATCGGTGGCGAAGTCCGCCAAGAACAAAATGCGGCAGCGCTCGCATGGGGCGCCGGGTGGTGGCCGATCATAATCATGGGCGGCTGTCGGGCAGCAGATGCCCGCAGCGTGCCGTGAGATCGCCTTGAGAGCGCTTGAGCGTCGGGACACCAGGTGCACGCGGGTATCCAGCGGGGACAGTGCCCAGCGCCGGGTCCGGGCGGGGCATCATAGCCACTCTGTGATGATGCCGTGCAGCGCCGTTGCGGCCTGCTCGTCCAGCCTGATTACGCAACAGTTCGCGGCATACGGGTTGAGCACGATGATCCCGTTTTCCTTGATTACCAGCAGATTTGTGAATCCCGCTGCGTCTTGGCGAATCTCGCGGAGCCGGGCGCCAAGAGCTTCGCGTGCTCGCTTGGTGGCTGTGGACACGGTCAGGAAGGTCTGTATTCGCTGTGCGGGATTGCTATTTTCCAGGTAGCTTCAAACGCCGATTGGCAGAGTTGGATGACGACTGGATCGGTCGTCAACTGGCGTTCGAACACGTCACCCTTACCGGTGAAGACGGTGAAGACCACGGTTGAATCATCGAAGAGCCAGAAGTCATTGTCTGGTAGGAGGATGGCTGATATTAGTCTGCGAGGCAACCTTGGTGTCAGCCGGTGGAAGCAATTGAGCTGGCCAGGAGGTCGGCGAAGACTTCTGCTGGGGTTCGGTAGCCCAGGATACGGCGTGGTCGGTTGTTGAGTTCGGCGGCCACGCGGTCGAGGTAGGTTTGGTCGTCGGTGATCTCGGTTCCCTTGGGGAAGTACTCACGCAGCAGCCCGTTGGTGTTTTCGTTGGTGGGGCGTTCCCAGGGTGAGTGGGGGTGGGCGAAGTACACCGAGACCTGGGTGGCCAGGGAGAACGCGGCGTGGGCGGCCCTCTCACTGCCCTGGTCCCAGGTCAGGGTCTTGACCAGCGCGCTGGGCATCCCGGTCACCGTGGTGATCAGCGCGTCGCGGGTGGTGGTGGCGTCGCGGCGGCCGGCGGGCAGCGCGACGGGGACGGTGTAGCGGGAGGTCCGCTCGACCAGGGTCGCCATCGCGGTCTTGCCGGCCTTTCCGATCACCAAGTCGCCCTCCCAATGCCCGGGAACGGCCCGGTCGACGGCCTCGACGGGTCGGGCGTCGATGCTGGTCATGCCCACGATCCGGGCTCCAGGAGCACGAGTGCGGCCGCGGGTTCGGCGCTGCGTGCGCCCGGAGCGCAGCAGGATTGCCTGGCGGGCCAGCTCACCCTTGGGCAGCGCGTAGATCCAGGTGTAGATCGCCTCGTGGGACACCCAGCGAGCCTTGTGCTCGGGGTGTTCATGGCGCAACCGACCGGCCACCTGATCCGGGGAACACCCAGCCCGCAGCCGGGTCACCACCTCCGCACGCAGCTGCGGACACGCGTCGAGCCGGCGGGGCTTGGGCCTGCGGCGCTGCTCCGCGGCCACCCTGCGGGCGACCACGGCCCGGTAACCGGCTCGCCCGCCGTGCCGGGCGATCTCGCGGGAGACCACGCTCGGGCACCGTCCGATCCGCGCGGCGATCACCTTGCCCTCCAGGTTCTCGGAGATCCCTCGGGAGATCTCCTCCCGGTCGGCCTCGGTCACCATCCTGCGCTGACTGCCCACTGCGGTGCTCCTCATCGACGATGTCGCCGACGATCTACACCATGATCAAGTGCTTCGACCGGTTGGGATCAAGAACCACTTGATCTCTTCTCCAGCGTCGATGTTGACAATTGTTCCCGCCCACTCATATCGGATGTAGTCAGTCACCGGTTCGGAGATAATTCGCACCCGCTTGAACACCTTTCCCGCCGCGGTCGCATCTCGGACTAGTGTCATCCATGGCTGTCTCTCTTCAGCCTCGTCATCGTGATCTCTGTATCCCCTCTCAAGGAACCTCGCCAACCGCTCCGCCTCATCTTCAACCGCGTATACATCCCGCATCTCCAGATGCAGCGCCTCGCGCTGGAACCTAGCGAGGAGTTCGCCTCGTTCTTCACTCGTTATCAGTTTCAAATGTCTGTCCTTCGCCGAGGAGTGCTTCAACAGCTAATTTATCCACCTCTACCACGTCTTCATGGTCGGGAATCATCATCTGCGCGAGAGATTCGGAGTCTGTTAGCCGCTTGCCTTGGATCACCAGGTTACCGTTCTCTCGGACGTGAACAATCGGGGGGATCCAGCACGTTACGACTCCGCTCTTCCCGTCCTTAGTGAGGTGGCTCATAAGGCGAGCGTAGATCTCCACGACCGTCTCATCCTCAGGCACGTCCAATTTCGTCCAGATCTCCGAGTGTGCTACTTTCCATCCCTGAACGAGGTATGTGGATCGATCCGTCGCGTACAGGGTCGGAGAGTCTCCGTGCTCCGAAGACTTGCCCAAAAATCGAATCTCCATATTCCTTCCCTTCAGTTAGGTCTGCCGATTTAGACGCCCGGTTTGCCGATCAGTCTGCCTGGTGCGAGTTTGAACAAGTGTCGCGGGCGTAGGCTTCATGGGCGGCGGGATCCGTTGTAGCAAGCGAATCGGTGACTGATAGATTGGCGATTCGATCTGCGGGAATCTGAAAGAGCGCTCCTGACCATCGATACACGGGATGAACGGTGCGAATATACCGTCCGCCTATGGACCTATAGTGGTCTTGGAGCCGGTCGTTAGTCCTCCATACGTCCCATCGAAGTAAGCCGAAACCCCATCTGGCTGCCCAGTCTTGCGCCCACAGAAGCATGAGCCGACCTAGGCTCTCTCCGCGTCTGCGCACTGCGCTTGCCATCTTGCCGATGTACATATCATTCTGCTCCTCGGCGGGCTTGGTACGCTCGAAAAGGATCAGATCTCCACCGCGATCCGTTGGGACGGCGCGCGACCGAGTGTGGTCTGCTCCGTCATCCACCGGTCCATCTCCGGACTCGTCGGCCGGTCCCACTCGGACTGCGGCCGGTAGTAGGACAGCTCGTGACGCCGCACGAAGTAGCCCTGTGGCCGGGACGGCACGATCGGGCCCTCGTTGACCAGCACCATGAGTCCCTGCCGGATCGTGGCACGAGACGCGCCGAACTCCTCAGCCAAGACTTTCTCGGTAGGTATCTGTGCGCCTGGAGCTAACTCACCAGTGGTGATCGTCGCCCGGAGCGGGTCGGCGAGCTGCTGGTACACGGGCGCGCTACCTACGAACTTCACGGCTTGCGGCACCACCTCCGCGCATCCCGGCCGCAAACTCTGGCTGCGAAGCCTTAGCAGGTTTGTCGCGCTGTCTTCATGGTGAGGTAGTCAACGCCGTCGGGAGTGTGAGGTTCAGCCGATCGGTTGCCTTTGAGCTCACACTTACATTAGATCCCGTCCGCCCGCTCCCCTACACCCTATCCAGAACGTCATTCAGTGCCCGATTCGTACGACTCCCGGGCTGGGACTCGACCACCGTTGGTCATCAGTGGTGACGCGACGTGGCCAATACGCGCGGGGTCTACGTAGTCAACCCCCGGTGAGCTACGTAGAAACCTGGGATGTCGACGACTAGATCACGTGGCGTCGCTACCCGCCTGGCGGTCGGCGGTCCCGTGCGGTGGGCTGGCTGCGCTGCTGGCGGGACCTGCTCTCGCTGTGCACCAGACCTCCGACGGGCTGACCAGCAGGTTGCGATCGGTGTTGCGCCTGCGCAAGCCCGGTCGGTGTTGCGCTGTGAGCCGTAGCTTCAAACCTCCGTACTGTCGGTCCCTGCGTACGTAGTAGCAATGAGCTTGACCGTACTAGGTAGGGGCGTCCAAGATTTCTCGGTAGCGGCGTGAAAGGTTTCAGGTGGAATGCATGTTGTCAAGGTAGCCGCTACCGGCTAAAGCCTCCCCTGGGGCTTCAGCAGTGGTCACCCGCAGGTTGGGTATGACGCCGTGTGGTAATCGTCAGAACAATCCCGGCTGGAGAATTTTGAGGGTGGCGTGAAGTAAATCGACCTGCCCTCGATGCAGTGCTCATTCGCCCGGCCCTCTGGGGGCCAGTTAAGGAGATTCCGAATGTCTGACGCATTTAGCTTTGCCGAGATCGACGAGCAGCACGTCGAGGTGCTTCCCCCGCGTACCGTCATGTCCATGTTTGGTCAATCAGAGATTGGCGGCGGCAACACCCAGGGCGGTCTCGGTATTAATCTTATCAGCGGCATCGGCGTCCTCGGCACCGGGACTGCCTTAGCTGGTGACGCCATTAGCGGGTAAGCGGTGAGCGCACCGGTGGTTAGGGAACAGCACCGGTGAGAACGCCGGCGACAGCGCTCAGCACCCTCCTCCGCTGAAGCGGTACTGCGACCAACCGACTGGAACTCCAGTCGTGTAGCGCCGCTGCGCGATCACCTGATCGCGTGCGATGACGCTGGCAAGGAGGGGTGGCCACACCGTGGCCACTCCTCCTGCGGTCATCACGGTAGCCGCACCTGGTACACGCATCGTCGCAGCGTGATCAGGCGACAGCGCAAGACCGGGTCGCCGACCGCGCCGACGACGTCGAACAAAGCCTGCGACAGCTGCTCGCCCTCACGGCGTAGCCGCTCCTGGAGGTCCACCAGCTCGTCGACTGCACTGATGGTCGCCTCGCAGCGCAAGCGACTCAGCACCTTCATCGGCAGTCCCGCGACCCGCACGACGAAGCTCGGCACCACAACCGCAGGACGCACCCGATCCCCGCGGTCGGAACTGGCCTGCACCAGCGCCGGACTCATGCCAGCACCATCGTCGGCTCAGTGCGCAACCACGCCGCGCGGCTCATGGGAACGGATGCGGGTGCGGGTTCAGCTCGGCGTGGGTCAACGGGCGAGGGTGGTAGCCCAACTGGTGACCGACGCGGTAGAGCCGATCGAAGCCGGGTCCAGGTAGCGCCCGGTCGCCTCGTGCAAGGCGGCGGACAGGTCCTCGCGGGGCACCGGCCGACGCGACGCATCTCGGCGAACGTCTCCGTCCGGGGCGTGTCGACCAGAAACGACAGCCACTCGAAGGATTCCGGCGCATTAGTAAAGCTGCGTGTGATCCGCCATCTCACGGACCTTGGCGGGATCGGCGAATCGCCAGGATCCGGTCGCGGTCATCCCGATAATTTTGGAGTGGCGTGCTGCAACTGCCGGGCCAGCTCCAGCAGCGCGCCCTCCTCATTCGCAGACGCAGCGGACCCCAGTGGGTCCTCGGCCTGCCCGAACCCCGCACTACCTGCGGAATCGGGTCTGATCCTGTCTTATCAACACCCACCCGACTTTCATCCTGCCGTCGAGGACGTCAGGTAGGCGTCTACGACAATATTGTCGTCGACGTCGACGCCGCCTTTGACGCCGCAGGTGATGATGACCACTCGGTTCGGGGTATTGGCCATCAGGGACTTCACGTCTCCAGCTTGTGATTTCCGGACAGCGAACACGCGTGTGACCGTATAGGTGAGGGAGCCGGTCGGCGTGCGGAGTACGATTTTATACCCATTGATTGCCTTTACCGGGAAGGTCGGGACGCCGCTTTGCATCTCGGGGTTCTGCCCGGTGACTTCCTGCATCGCGAGCTCGGACAACGGGTTGAAGATCAGTGGGGTCTTCGCCCACGCGTGGCCGAGGATATAGCTCGTGCCGCCGGAGTTGCTGCCCGGTGCGACACCGAAGCCCTTCTGCACCCAGCACACCGTGTGCTTCTGGTCGCCAGGCGGGTCGAGCGGTCGGACGTACTTCATCTGGCAGACGTCGGCCTTGATGTCGAACGCCAGACCGGACATCTCGAACCCGGTTGGTGCGGCGGGCGCAACGAACTCGTGGGGCAGAGCAGGGGGATTGGGCGGCGAAGCCGGGGGATCGGGGGGCGGCGCAGGTGGATTTGGAGCCGGGACGGCAGCCGGCACGACCGTGGCTTCGCGAACAGACGATGACTCAGTCGCACCGCAGCCGATGACGCCCAGGCTAAGGGCGGCCGCGACGGTGAGAGCGACCCTCGTGCGACAGCGCATAGCGATCCAGCTTCTCCGTCCCTCAGCGGAGCGGTGGGTCATGGTAGCCAGATCGGCCGAACCCGCGCGCGGCGACACCGACCGCCGTGAGCCACGCAGCAGTCGGGCATCTTCAGCGCCGTGTCCGCACGCAGCTGAGCAAGTCGGACAGCTGAATCCGGGGGAAGGGGTAGCTCGGCCACCGCCAAGTCGCGAAGGACCGCCAGGACCGCATCCAGGCGGTTGTCGCGGACGGGCACAACGAGCACCTCAGCCAGGGTCAGCGTGTTCACCGCGAACTCGTCCTCGATCGACACGGCGAGCAGCCTATCCGCGGCCGCACGGTGCCCGTCTTCGCTGTCCAGGTAGGCGATGAGGACGCTGGCGCCCAGCAGGATCACGATGGCCATTCCTCGCGAATCCGATGTAGATAGTCCGGTCCGTATGCGCCAGAGAGGACTCCGCTGTGTTCCCGACCGGCCACCAGCCTGCGCCGCCGCCGCTCGCCCTGCTGCCACCGAGCCGCAAGATGACCTTCCGATTTTTCAGACCTAGGCAAGCCATTCAGCACGGATCCCTAACTCCATTCAGTGCTGGTCGGGGAGCTACCGCAACTTCCGGCGCGGTGGTGAACAACCATGAACTGAGCCCCAAACTGAAACCCGCACGATCAGGATGCAAGCTAGACGACCGGTTCGAGATCGACGCCAGTCTGTCCGTATGGGGCGTAGCGGTCCGGGTCTGCGGTGAGCAACGGCCAGCCGCGTTCTTGGGCGCAGGCGATTGCGTGTGCGTCGGCTTGGTGGCCGCCGAGCTGGCCGACAGCTCGGGCGCGCACCTCATCAAGGTTGTCAATGACCGCGACCGGTAGGTGGAGCAGGACATCGAGCACGGGATGGTGTTCCTCGGCGAGCTCGGCCCACGCTGTCGCCACCGCGGTCGACGGCACGATCAGGATGATCGACTCTTCAACCGCGGTCCAGACCGCAGCCGCGGCGTAGATGGATGTGCCGCGTGCGAATGCGACCAGCGCCGAGGCGTCGAGGACACGTCCGCCGATCACGCGTTGTCGAGTGGGGCGGGCAACCCCCAGGCTCGGCGGACGGCTGCACGGGCCTCCACTGGCGGTGGACCACCGAGCACGCGGGCCAGCTCGGCGAGCGCGTGTGTGCGACTGAGACGGTCCCGCAGGGCGTCAGCGACAAACGCTGACAGGCTGTCGGCGGCACCAGCATGGACAGCGACCCGGGCACCGGCTAGCACCTCAGGTGGCAAGCTCACGGTAATCCGCTCAGCAGTCATACCCGAAGTCTAGCAGCGTCATACCCGGACGAACCTTGCTGCGAGCGCTGTTCACCGACGACCCTCAACCCTACGCCGACATCGCCACCATCACCGGGATCGCACCCGGAGGAATTGGACCCACACATAATCGAGCACTTCAGCAACTACGAGAAAGACTCGACAGCCACAACCCGGAAAGACTAATTCGGCAATAACCATCTCGTTGCGAAGGGCGCGGCTGAGGTTGTTGATCGCGTGTGGGCGGCAGTCGAGGATGCCGACCATCGTGCGATACGGGGTTAATCCCCTGCAGGGTTGGTCGTCATCCCCCGCTCGCTTGGTGGACTTGTTCTGGTCACCTGGAACACGCAGCGTTCCCGCCACATCAACCCGGTGGACTCTGATTTGCGGGAGGCGCGCTCATGGTGATCCGCATCGGCGGCGTTCTGGTGGGACTCCCGCCGGCCATGCGCTTTCTGGCTGCCGCGTCGGGTCCGAAAATCCTGGTCAGCGCGCTCCTGGCCCTGGCGATGCTGATACCAGAGGGTCTGTTCATGATTGCCGACGCCGACGCCAGCCCCAACCAGGCCCTCATGGGCCCAAATTGCGGCGCTACCGGGATCGTATCTGGCTCGGGCTCGCTCACCTGTACCTACACCACGGCCGGGTCGGACATCTTCAGCGTGCCTGCGGGGGTCACCCAGGCGAGCTTGGCTGTGGTCGGCGCCCAGGGCGGGCACTACTTCATTGCTGGCGACGCCGCGCACGGCGGCTCCCCGGCCGGTGACATCACCGGCCGGGCGGGCGGCAATGGCGGCGAGGCGAGCGGGACGCTCACCGATCTCACCCCGGGGCAGGTTCTGCAGGTCGACGTGGCCGGCATCGGAGTCAATAGCACCGCTGCGAGCCGGTCCGGGGGCATGGGCAACGGGCCCTCCGGGGGGCAGGGCGCGCTCGGCGGATTCGGTGGCTCCAACCGCGGCGTGGCCGGCGGCCCAGGGGATGCCAGCGGCGCTAACGGCGGCACGGCGTTCAACGGTGGCAACGGAGCGGGCGGTGGCGGTTCCTCCGATGTGCGGCTCGCTCCCGGTGGCTGCGCGGCGCTGACCTGCGCGCTGCCGGACCGTGTGCTGGTCGGCGCCGGCGGCGGTGGCGGCGGCGGTACCGGCGGCTCGGGTAACGCGCTCGGTGGCGCCGGCGGTGATGGCGGCGGCGCCACGGGCGCCGATGGGGGCAACACGGTCGATGGCGGCAACGCTGGGGTCTCGGGCACCGGCGGGACCCAGTCCGCGGGTGGGACCGGTGGGCTCAACCCTGGACGGCACACGACTCCTCCCCCGAGCCCGAACGACCCGCGTTTCGGCGGTGATGGCGCTAGCGGCTCCTCCGGCTAGGGCGGCGTGGGAGGGGCCGGGAACCTTCCCTGCACCGGCACCCAGACTCCACCCTGCTCGGGTGGCCAGAACGCCACAACCTCGGGTGGCGGCGCGGGTGGCGGCGCCGGCGGTGGATACTTCGGTGGCGGTGGCGGTGGCGGTGGCGGTGGCGGTGGCGGTGGCGGCTCCGGCGGTGGCGGCTCCTGCGGTGGCGGCCTATTCGGTGGTGGTGGCGGCGCCGGTGGCGGCAGCTCTTTCGCCGCGGTATCTATCATCTCCCCCGTCCTGGCCAGCGGCGTCAACTCCCCTACCAACCCCATCAATAACGGCAGCGGACAGGTCACCATCACCTGGAGCGCGCCCGCTGGGGCGCCTGAGTCGTTGACGTCGACGGCGTCCGAGTCGGTCGCGGTGGGCGGCCAGATCTCCGATACGGCGACGCTGTCGGGTGGTTCCGCACCGACCGGGACGATCATGTTCAGTCTTTACGGGCCCGGAGCCGCCACGTGCGCGACCGCGCTGACGTCGTCGTCGGCGACCGTATCGGGCAACGGCACGTATAAGTCAGCTCCGTTTACTCCGACCACGGCCGGGACCTACCAGTGGATCGCCAGCTACGGCCGGGACACCGGCAATACCGCAATCGGTGGGGCCTGTGGCGATCCCTTGGAGTCAGTCACCGTGCGCGACGCGGTCCGGGAGACGCCGTCGTTGTCGACCGTCGCCTCGGGACCGGCCGTGGTGAGCGATCGCCTCACCGATACCGCGACACTGTCCGGCGGTAACGCGCCGACGGGGACCCTCACGTTCAACGTCTATGGACCCGGCGACACCAGCTGTGTGACGTCGCTTCGAGCATTGACGGCGACGGTGTCGGGCGACGGCAGGTATACGCCGTCTGCTGGGTTCCATGCGAACAACGGAACGGGGACCTACCGGTGGATCGCCAGCTATAGCGGGGATGCCAACAACAACGCGGTCAGCGGAAAGTGCGGCGACAACGGCGAGTCAGTCACCGTGATCGACAAACCATCGCTGTCGACGGTCACGTCGCCGTCGGTCTTAGTCAACGGCCAGATCTCCGATACGGCGATGTTGTCGGGCGGTTCCGCGCCGAGTGGGACGATCACGTTCACCCTGTACGGGCCCGGCGATACCACGTGCGCAACTCCGCTGACCACGTCAACAGCAGCCGTGTCGGGCGCCGGGACCTATCGCTCCGCCGCGTTCACCGCAAACGCTCTCGGAATATATCAATGGATCGCCAGCTATGGCGGTGACACCAACAACGCCGCGGTCAGCGGATCGTGCGGTGACAACGGTGAGTCCGTCCAGGTGACGCTCCCGTCGTCGGGCGCCAGCGCCTACGTCACCAATTTCAGTGACAACACCGTGTCGCAATACACCATCGCGGTAGACGGAACGCTGTCGCACAAGGCCCCGACCACCGTGGCGACTGGGCACAACCCGCTGCCGATCGCGGTAAGCACCGCCCCAGCCGCCGCAGGCACCGCAGAGAAGCTGACCGCGACGGTCAGCCCGTCAGCGGCGGGCAGTGTCCAGTTCGAGGATGGGACCGCGCCCGTGGGTACCCCGGTGACCGTCACCGATGGCACCGCAACGATGACCGCGACCCTGCCCGTGGGGATCCACTCGCTGAGCGCGGTGTTCACCCCCACCGACCCGGTGGCCTTTACCGGCTCGACGTCGACTGCGGTGCCTTACGTGGTCTACGCCACCGCCACCACCACCACACTGAGAGCAGCGCCCAACCCGGCAATTGCGGGCGTCCCGGTGGTCCTCATCGCCCACGTGAGTCCCCACGGCACGGCCCACGGCGCGGCCGGGACCATCCAATTCACCGACGGGGCGGCCCCACTAGGGGATCCGCAACCGGTCAACCCCGGCGGCATAGCCGTCCTCATCACCTCCACCCTGAGCACCGGCACGCACACCCTGACCGCGGTGTTCACCCCCACCAACCCGCTGGCCTTCGGCCCCTCGATGTCACCACCGGTATCACTGACCGTCAAGTAGATCTTCTAACCCGATCACGATCGCTCGGGTTCTTCGCCAAGGGCCCGATCCGTTGAAAGGAAGGTACGAGCAATGCGTAAACTAATCGCCACAGCACTGGGTGCGGCTGCAACTCCGAAGCCGTGACGAGAAGTTGGTCATGCACCCGGTCGGTACCGCGGCGCGACCCTCGGATGCAATGAGGTGAGCCCTACGCGGGACGGGGACCGGAGAGTCTCCAGCTCCTGACCACCGACCGGGGCCACATGTGTGCGACCCGCCAGGGACATGGTTGGCACGCCACTGGTCGCCCCACCGGTCGCCGTCCCTGGTATGTGCGCCCGGACAGCAGTTCGTGCATTCCTAGCTCACGAAGGACACCCCATGGCAACGAAAAGGCCGCCGCACCGCCACCGCTGGACCCCAGGTGGAGCCAAAACAGACCGGGCGCCACAGTGGGGCCAGATCAGACTGCCAAACTCACCCAGGCCGGCCGCCGCACGATCGCAATACCCGGGCCACTGGTCGATCTGCTGAGTGCCCACCGAGAGGTTCAGGCACCGGAGCAGCTCACTGCCGGGTCGCTGTGGGAGGACCAGGGGTACGTCTTCGCTCAGTCGAACGGACGACCGATCAGAAGGCCGACCACCAAGCCTGGAAGGACCTACTCAAAGAAGCAGGTGTCAGGGAGGCCCGGTTACACGATGCCAGGCGCCAGTTCGGCTTCACTGATCAATCTCGCTACAAAGCCCTTGTCACCGAGCATAACCAATACAAGGCCATCGCTGACGGTGCTGTTGCATTAGCCCTGGCTTTTCATCCGGATAGGACGTTGACCGGCGCGTTGATCGTTGGAAGGTGCTCCTGAGCTGGGACGATAAGAGTGCTGAAGCCCTTGTCCGTGCCA
This sequence comes from Pseudonocardiaceae bacterium, assembly GCA_050701375.1. Taxonomy (GTDB): domain Bacteria; phylum Actinomycetota; class Actinomycetes; order Mycobacteriales; family Pseudonocardiaceae. Next base: position 964 of record JBOHFC010000119.1, on the reverse strand, counting down.
GTTCGAGGAGCACCGTGAAGGTGGACGTTACCGGTTGGTCGAAGGGATTGGACGTCACCGCCGATGGTGAGGGTGAGGGTGTCGTGTCGCACGCTGGGCTGGTCCTGCTGCGTCAGCTGGCTGATAAGACCGGGCTGACCGGGGGGCTGTCGGGGGCGCTGGCCTGTTCGCGGTTGTTGATCCCTGACCGGGGCCGGGTGATGGCCGATCTGGCGTGCGCCATCGCCGATGGCGGTACGGCGATCAGCGATTTTGCGGGTGCTGGCTGATCAGAAGGAGTTGCTTGGCCTGGTGGCGTCGGTGCCTACGGTATGGCGGACGCTCAGCGAGGTCGCCGCGGGCGGGCCGGGGACGCTGGGGCGGATCAGCGCGGCGGTCAATGCCGCCATGCGGCCGGGGCCCGCCACGGCGCCTTGCCCGGGGTGAGGATCGCGGATGAGGTACTGGAGGGAGTGACCTGCATCCGGCTGGATGCCACCGTCACCCCGGCGCACTCGGACAAGGAACTGGCGGATCCGAACCTCTCGGCTCTATGCCGAATTCGGCATAGAGCCGAGAGGTTCACGCCGGGATCTGCGAGTGGCCGGAGGGTGAGACTCCATCCGGCCACTCGACAGCACACCGCGTCGGCCACGTCACGCACCGACACACCGCAAGATCACCGACCCCGGACCTGAATGGTTACGACGCGGAGAACCCCGCGGAGTCCCCTCGACAGTTGTTATTACCCGTCGATGCTGACGAGTAGTGCCTTTCCGTCGTGTCGACACAGGTGATGAGTGTCCACTCGGCTGTTGCAGGAGTTCTGTACGTTCACTGAGGTGAGTACGGACCAGCTGTGTTTGGCGACGAGTTCGTTGACCAGCAGGGAGCGCGCCTGGTCTTGGTAGCCGAAGTCGCTGTTCGCGGTGTTCTCATTCATGTCGAAGTGGGTTGTGGCGATCAGGTAGTACGGCCGGTATCC
>JBOHFC010000118.1:0-6318 GCA_050701375.1 Pseudonocardiaceae bacterium | reverse complement strand
CCACGCCGGGATCGTCCCGCAGCTTCACGAAAAGCCGCCCATCCGTCGGGTGCGGCACGGGCAATGCGTATCCCGGGAAGCCGTCCGGGACCTGCACGGGATGTGCGAACGCCGGATCGGTGGAAATCGAGTCGACCAGAAAGAGATTGCTGCCCGAGAGCTTGCAGGCGAGCTCCGGGGTAGCGGGACAGACGAGCTCGTGCAGCTTCGGCAGGCGCACCAGGGTCGCTAGCGGCTGCCAGTCGCCCGTGACACCGCCCTCCTCCACCCGGAACTGCAGCGGTCCGAACGCCGAGGGACCGAATGCCTGGGCGGGATCGAGTCTGGCGATGGCGACCGAGCGGTTCTCGAGCGTGATGCCGCCGTTGGCGAGGCTGAGTGTGGTCGCGTACGAGCCATCCGCAGTCGCTATTTCCAGCATCTCGTCGCGGCCGAAGACGGCGGGCGATTTCGCCCGCACGGAGAACGTCAATCGCGCCCGCTGCGGCAGCTCGTCATCATTCGCCAGTTGAATGTGAGTGCCGTCGTCCGACGGTGAGGGCCGCACGCTCTTGCCGATGAGCGCAACGCTGGGCCGGGGAGCGGCAATCAGCGCCTCGAGGTCGAGCACTCTGCCGTCCTTCAATCTGACCTTCGCCAGCCCTGCATCGCCGGGCTTCAGTGCAGCCGCCGCGGCGGTGTCCTGGGCGCTCATGGTGAGCTGGTCGATGCCCTGGCTGCTTGCGAGCGCGCCGGGTGCGAAAGCCACTCCGGCCACGGCGAGGCCGGCGACCTCGTCCAAACGGCTGCCCGTGAGAACGCCCGGATCGGACCACTCGGTAGGCCGGCGACGTCGAGATCGGCCTCGAAGGAGGCGACCTGCCGGCCGAAGGCGTTACGCCGCACCACCACGTCCAGCACCGCGAGTTGCCGCTGATCAGGCACACCATCAAGGACTTCCCGGGACATCAGGATCATTCCCGCGCAGGAGCCGTAGGCCGGCATGCCCGAGGCCAGCCGAGCCCGCAACGGCTCCATCAGGTCGAAGGCGACCAGCAGCCGGTACATCGTGGTGGACTCACCGCCCGGCAGGATCAGCGCGTCCACCTGGGCAAGTTCGGCGGGGCGGCGCACCACTGTGCTGCGCAATCCGCAGTCGGCCACCGCTCGCCGATGTTCCAGCACATCACCCTGCAGGCCCAGCACACCTACGATCGGGCCCGTTTCAGTCACAAGCTCCAGGTTAGGCCGTCATCCGTGGGCTGCTTGCCAACCGTGTGGTCGAACTCAACGCGCGGCATGCGCAGCGGAGCGCGGTGATGGAAGGCGGTCAGGAGGGCTGGAGGAACCAGGGGCTGGTGTAGGCGATCGCGTAATTGCTGGCAGGGTGATTCGGGGGGCCCTGGGTGGTGTTGGCGGTGGTGTCCGGCTCGGCTAGGCGCAGGACCGTCCAGTGGCCGTCTGCACTGGTCATCGGCACTGTGAAACGGGTGACGTCACCGCAGCGCACCTCCACCACCTCGGCTACCGCGGGCATCGGCGCGTCCGGCCGCAGCACCTGTACCTGCAGCGGGCGGCCGAACCAGGACGGCCCGCCGTCGATGTCGAGGATGAATTCGACGGGTCCTTCGCGATGCCGCAACACCGAGCCCATTCGCATCCCACCGGCGGTGGCGTCCACCCGCAGCCCGGGGACCCGGGTGGCGAAGAACCGGCGGGCCCGCATGGCTTCAGCGATCCCGGCCCGGCTGTGTTCGGTCACCCACAGCCCGGCGCGTCCGGTACCGGGTTGCAACCCCCAGTTGGCGGTGTGCTCGTCGCTGACTCCGAGCAGCCCAGTGCGCCAGCCGGCATTGAGGCAGTCCACCAAGGGAGAGGTGCCACCAGCCGCGACGCCTTCGAACAGGTAGTCGTCGGTACGGTTGAACATCTCCAAGCTGACCATCTGCTCGGCGGCCGCGGCCGCGTAGCGGAAGCCGGCGAATCGGCCGTCCTCCCGTCCGGGGTGGTTGAAGCCGGCAATCCCGGTGGCGGCGCGGAGACCGTTGGGCCGGCTGATCCGGGTCAACCAGGCGTAGAGCTCATCCATCGCCCCGTAGGTCGCGATGTCGGTGAAGTCGTCGGTGAACCATGCGTTTACGTGTCCCCAGCGCGGATGTGTCCATTCGAAGCCACGGATCGCGGTGAACTCGCCAGGTCGGTCGTAGGTATCGGCCAGCTTCCCGGTGCGTCGCCATCCCGCCCGGTCCAAACCGATCCACGGTGTACCGCCCACGCCGGTGCCCTCGATCTCCGCACCACGGATCGCATGATCGGTGAGCGCTGCGACGTCCAGACCAGCCCCGCGCATGGCCGGAAACGCCGCATCCGGGTCACCGGCACCGTCCGAGAGCAGTGTGTGATTGTGCAGGTCGGCGTGCACCAGCAGGGTCCCGCGGGTGATCCGGGACAGTCGGGCAGCTCCGCTCTCGGGCCCCGGTGTCCGCAGCCACGCCCCCGCGGTTGCGGACAGCAGCAGCGCCCCCGCGTCGGTCCCGCCGTTGGCGGTGGTCACCAGCCGCGCTGGGCCAGCCGCTGCCCGTCCGGCAGATCGCTGAGGTTGATGCCCACCATCGGTTCGCCCAACCCCCGGGACACCTTCGCCACCATCTCCGGGTCGTCGTGGAACGTCGTCGCCTTGACGATCGCCTCCGCTCGCTTGGCGGGATCGGCCGACTTGAAGATGCCTGAGCCGACGAACAATCCCTCGGCGCCGAGCTGCATCATCATCGCCGCGTCGGCGGGGGTGGCGATACCACCGGCGGTGAACAACACCACCGGCAACGAACCAGCCGCTGCGATCTCGCGGACCAGCTCCAGCGGAGCCGCTAGCTCCTTTGCCGCCGCCGGTACCTCCTCAGGGTGCATCGCAGCCAGGGAGCGGATCGCGGCGCGGATCGAGCGCATGTGCCGGGTCGCCTCGACGATATTTCCGGTCCCGGCTTCACCTTTGGACCGGATCATGGCAGCACCTTCAGAAATCCGGCGCAGCGCCTCCCCGAGATTGGTGGCACCACACACGAAAGGCACGGTGAAGGCGAATTTGTCGATGTGGTGAGCTTCATCGGCCGGGGTCAGCACCTCCGACTCGTCGATGTAGTCCACACCGATCGCCTGCAGCACCTGCGCCTCGACGAAGTGGCCGATGCGGGCCTTGGCCATCACCGGGATGGACACCGCGTCCATGATCTTCGCGATCATGTCGGGATCACTCATCCGCGCCACCCCGCCCTGCGCGCGGATATCGGCCGGAACACGCTCCAATGCCATCACGGCCACCGCGCCGGCGTCCTCGGCGATCCTGGCCTGCTCCGGCGTGACCACATCCATGATCACACCACCCTTGAGCATCTCGGCCATCCCGCGCTTGACCCGTGCGGTGCCGACCTGGCGCTCGATGTTGCTGTTCTCGGCGGACACCGTGTTTTTAGCGGGCACCGTGTTTTTAGCGGACACGGTGTTCTCGGCGGACACAGTGTTCTCGGCCGGCACAGTGGTAGCTCCTCAAACAGCGGATTCGACGATGCAGTACCCGATCCTACGTCGGGGTGGCCAGCTACGTCGTGGGTCAAGCCCGCTAGGGGGTTGCGACGACTGCTACGCCGGTGTGAGATCGACCACACGGTCCGCACAGCTGAGGGTGGGGTTCCAATGGGCACAAAAGGTAACGCTGAACGCGCTGATTCGGCCGTACCGGCGCAGGACCCGACCCGGATCCGCAATGTAGCTCTGGTGGGGCCCTCCGGTGCGGGCAAGACGACTTTGGCTGAGGCGTTACTGGCGGCCACTGGGGTTATCAGCCGCGCGGGCACTATCGCGGACGGCACCACAGTGTGTGACCATGACCCCGCCGCGGTGCGCCAACAACGGTCGGTGACGCTGGCCATCGCGCCACTGCAACACGCCGACGTCAAGATCAATCTTGTGGATACTCCCGGTTACGCCGACTTCGTGGGCGAGCTACGAGCCGGGCTGCGGGCGGCGGACGCGGCGCTGTTCGTGATCTCCGCCGGGGATGGCGTCGACCCTGCCACCGTCACCTTGTGGGAGGAGTGCGCTGCGATCGGGATGCCTCGGATGGTAGTGGTGAGCCGGTTAGACCACCCCCGGGCCGACCTCGACGGGGTCATGGCTGCCTGCCGGGCAGCCTTCGGCGGCGGGGTGATGCCGCTGTACCTGCCGGTGCGCGACGGATCGGGAGTGGTGACCGGTCTGGTGGGTCTGCTGTCGCAGCAATTGTTCGACTACCGCGGCGGATACCCGCCGGCTGAGGGAGAGCCAACCGCCGCAGACCCTGACGAGATCGGTCTGGCGCGCAACGAGCTCATCGAGGGGATCATCGCCGAGAGTGAGGACGAGTCCCTGATGGACCGGTATCTCGAGGGCGAGGATCTCGACGTCGACGCGCTGATCGACGACTTGGAGACCGCGGTCAACCAGGCCTCGTTCCACCCCGTGATTCCGGCCTGCGCCAGCACCGGGCTGGGTCTTGCCGAGCTCCTCGAGGTGCTCACCGGCGCCTTCCCCGCTCCCAGTAGGAACACTCCCCCCCCGGTGACCCGTCCCGACGGGTCACCACACCCCTTGGTGGCCGTCGACCCGGCCGCACCGCTTGTCGCGGAGGTGGTACGCACCACGGTGGACCCCTACCAGGGCCGCGTGTCGCTGGTGCGGGTGTTTTCCGGCACTCTGCATCCGGACCGTCCCGTGCATGTTTCCGGGCACGGGCTGGCCGACCGCGGGCATGCCGACCACGACGTCGACGAGCGGGTGGCGCACGTCTACACTCCGCTGGGCGGCACGTTGAGCGAAGTACCGCACTGCGTGGCCGGTGATGTCTGCGCGGTAACCAAGGTCGTCTCCGCCGAGACTGGGGACACCCTGTCCTCGCCCGACGATCCGCTCGTGGTGACACCCTGGACGATGCCGGAGCCGTTGTTGCCGGTGGCCATTGTGGGCCGCACCCGCAGCGACGAGGACGCGCTGGCTCGCGGGCTGAGCCGGCTGGTGGCTGCCGACCCCACGCTGCGGCTGGAACGCAATGCCGAAACCCACCAGATGGTGCTGTGGAGCCTGGGAGAGGCGCACGCCGACGTCGTGCTGTCCCGGCTGCGCGCCGCAGGCGCCGACGTGGACATCGAGCCGGTCACGGTGCCGCTGCGGGAGACCTTCGCCGGCTCTTCGAAGGGCCACGGGCGGCACGTCAAACAGTCTGGCGGGCACGGTCAGTACGCGGTGTGCGACGTAGAGGTGGATCCACTGCCGCAGGGGACCGGATTCGAGTTCGTGGACAAGGTGGTCGGCGGCGCCGTCCCGCATCAGTTCATTCCCAGTGTGGAAAAGGGCGTCCGGGCGCAGATGGAACGGGGCCTGGGCAGCGGTTTTCCGCTGGTCGATATCCGGGTGACGCTCATCGACGGCAAAGCGCACAGCGTGGACTCCTCTGACGCTGCCTTCCAGACCGCCGGGTCGCTGGCGCTCAAGGACGCCGCGGACAAGGGCACGGTAGTCACGCTGGAGCCACTGGATGACGTGGAGGTGCGGATGCCCGACGATCACCTGGGCACCGTGCTGGGTGATCTGTCCAGCCGGCGCGCTCGGGTGCTGGGCACCGAGGCCGACGAAGCCGGCCGGATGTTGGTCCGCGCCGAGGTACCAGCCGCCGAGCTGGTCCGCTACGCCGTCGACCTACGCGGGCTGACCTCGGGGACCGCCGTGTTCAGTCGACGTTTCTCCCGCTACGCGCCGGCGCCGTCCAGCTCGAGCCCGTAACTCCACAACGCGGGTTCAGCGATCTCGAAGTAGCGCGGCAGCGGAGCGGTACCAGCCAGCCGCAGCCAGCGCACCATGCGGTGCGAGCGCAACGCGAGGGTGTCCCGGACGGCGTCGTTATATACCCGGCGAGCGATCACCGCCCGCTGCTCCGCGTCGGCCAGCCGGTCCGCACAGCCGGATTCGAGGTCACGACGGTCGAGTACCGTCAGGATCCGGCCCAGCTCATTCTCGATGTCCTCACGTACCGCGACACCGGCGCGGTGGGCCCGACGCCCCGCCGTCCGCAAAGCTGGGTCCAACCCGGCCAGCAGAGCCGTGTCGGCAGCGCAACGCAGCGTGGCATCCCCCTCTACAACCACGACTGCGCGCGCCCGGCTCGCCAATGCGGCATCAAGAGCGGCCCAGGCCGCGTCAGTGCGCACATGCAACCGGTCCAACCGGGTGGCTGCGCGCATCGCGCCCACCGCACCCGCCGCGGCAACCAGCACCACTACCGTCACCGCCGCCCGCGCAACTCGCACCGCG
>JBOHFC010000117.1:0-3924 GCA_050701375.1 Pseudonocardiaceae bacterium | reverse complement strand
GAGAGGTTCAGACGCAGGAGCGACTCACCGCGGGCTCGCTGTGGGAAGAACACGGGTTCGTGTTCGCCCAACCGAACGGGCGACCGATCGATCCGAAGGCAGACCACCAGGCCTGGAAGGACCTGCTAGAGGAAGCAGGCGTCAGGGAGGCCCGGCTCCATGACGCCAGACATACCGCAGCGACGATGCTCCTGGTGCTCAACGTCGGAACTCGCGCGGTGATGGACATGATGGGCTGGTCCAGTTCGTCGATGGCCGCTCGCTACCAACACGTCACCAACGACCTTCGCCACGACATCGCCGACAGCCTCGGTGGACTCTTCTGGGGCCCAACTGAGACGACAACTGAGACGAACGGAGTTGGACACGATGTTGGACACGAACGTTTGGGCTGATCAAAGGTGGTGGCCAGGGGCGGGGTCGAACCGCCGACCTTCCGATTTTCAGTCGGACGCTCGTACCAACTGAGCTACCTGGCCGTACGGACCCAAACACGGTCCGTTGTCTATCGAGGCGACCCAGACGGGACTTGAACCCGCGACCTTCGCCTTGACAGGGCGACGCGCTAACCAACTGCGCCACTGGGCCTGGCTTTTTCGTGCCCCCAACGGGATTCGAACCCGCGCTGCCGCCTTGAAAGGGCGGAGTCCTAGGCCGCTAGACGATGGGGACTTGGTCGTCCAGACCTGCCCGCAGCGGTTGCCCGTCGTGAGCAACGCAAGCATAGGACATCGCAGTGGCTCGTCGCACAACGGGTGGCCGGGCAGCTCTTACTCGGGCTACCCCGCCACCCGATTCGGTCACCGGCGCACCGGCGGGATGCCGTCCTCGCCGTCGATCAGTCCCAACATGTCCAGCAGCATCCGGCAGTCCTCGGCGCCGGTAGCCGACCTGGCGACCGACAGGCGGGCCCGATCCACCTGCTCGGCCGTGACCCGATGCGGGTCCTGCCCACGCTGCATAGGCACGGTCGCCCTACTCAGTTCTGCTCCGGTCTCCAGACCGAGGTCGTAGGTGCTCGACAGACGGCTCATTCGCCCCTCCTGAACTTCGCTTGACGTATCCAGGTCCTCACCGCTCGCCGCAACCTATCTACCGTTCAACGCCAGCGCAGCCTCCCTCTGGGTGATTGCGGGGGGTTAACATTCGCCAGCCGGTCGCAACCACCCCACTGCTCGGCGCATATCCAGCGGTCATAGCGCAACCACCTCGCCGACCGGCAACCCGTTCAGACGCGGCGCCTGACCACCGGAACCCGGGCGTCGAATGATCCATGACCGCGAAGGCGTCAGCGCGCACCGGCGAGCGGCACGACCGCACCTGGCAGCACCGGTGCTCAGACACGCCGGTGGCTTACCGCGCGGGCCGCTACGTTGGTTGGCGGGGCGGGCAGCTCAGCGCGTTGTCAGCTACGCGGGGGAGCGCCGAGTTCGGAGCGAGCGGCGAGCAGGGCGCTGACCGTGGCGCACGCCTGCCCGCCATGCATCAGATCGATCGCTGAGCGGAGCTCCGAGATCGCCCCTGCGGGGATGTCGTCCCAGTACTCCACGGCAGCCGCGATCCGGTTCGTGATCGCTATGAGCTCCTCCACCGGGGCATCACCCATCAGGGCGGCGACCAGAGCCTCCACGTCATTGAGCAGGCTCTGCTGGGCGGTGGTATGGGATGCGCTCACGCGCTCAGACGGTACTGGGCTGCCCGGTCGGATCGGCAAGAGATAAGTAGTACTGTCACTCGCTCGTGCAGGGCACGCCTCTGCCGGGCTTCGGCCACGTCTGCGTTGGGCGCACAGCGCTGACGCGTAGGCTCGCCGGGTGGTGAATGGCAACGCTCTGATCCGGGCTCTCGGCCTGTGCGTGCTCGCGGGCCTGCTGGTGGCGGGAATCCTGTTTCCCGCCGTGGGCAGCATCGGTCTGGCGTCGAACCAGGCCAGCGACACGGTCAGCAGTGTCTCCTCCAACCTGGTCCAAAGCCAGGTGCCGGTGGTCAGCACGATCACCGACAAGGACGGGGTACCGATCGCCTACGTCTTCGATCAGAACCGGTTCAACACGCCGCCCAAAGCCATCGCTGACACGATGAAAGCGGCGATCATCGCCATCGAGGACCGGCGGTTCTTCGAGCACAACGGGGTGGACTGGCGGGGTACCGCTCGCGCCCTGATGACCAACCTGTCCTCCAGCGGCAGCGCACTGGAGGGTCAGGGCGCCTCGACATTGACGATGCAGTACATCAAGAACTACATGCTGTACGCGGTCGCCCAGAACGACGCCGAGCGGGCCGCGGCCGTAGAGAGCACCCCGGCCCGCAAGCTGCGCGAGATCCGGGTGGCCCTGCAACTGGAGAAGCACCTGTCCAAGGACGAGATCCTGGCGCGCTATCTCAACATCGTCTTCTTCGGCCACAACGCCTACGGGGTGGCCTCGGCCGCGCGAACCTACTTCAACACCACGCCCGACCGGCTCACCATCCCGCAAGCCGCGCTGCTCGCCGGGATGGTGCGTTCGACCACCACCTACGACCCGGTGGAGCACCCCGAGCAGGCGTTGGAGCGACGTAACGTCGTCATCGACGAGATGACCAACGTCGGGTCGATCACCGCCAATCAGGCCAACGCTGCCAAGGCCGAGCCGTTGGGCATCCAGCGCCCGCTGACCGGGCTGACCAACGGCTGCGTCGGCGCCGGTCCCGCGGACGGCTTCTACTGCCAGTACACGCTGGACTACCTCGCCACCGTGGGGTTCCCCGAAGACAAGCTGCGCCGTGGCGGGTACCTGATCCGCACCAACCTCGATCGGCGGGCCAGCGACATCGCCAAGCGCGCGGCAACCGCGGAGGTCCCCACCCAGACAGAGGGAATCGCCGACGCGATGGCGATCGTGGAGCCTGGCCGCGACCGGCACCCGGTCCGCGCGCTGGTCGCCAACCGGGACTACGGGATCGACGCCGACGCCGGCCAGACGTCCTATGCTCTGCCGTCGCTCGTGCAGGGCTTCGGCGCCGGATCGATCTACAAGATCTTCACTGCCGCCACCCTGCTGGAGCGCGGGATGGGGATCATGAACCCGGTGCCGGTGACGGACGCCTACACCTCGCGGGTGTTCCGGGACAACGGCGGTCCGTACACGGTCACCAACGCAGGCAAGTACCGCAACGGCTCGGTCACCCTGCAGACCGCACTGGCGATCTCTCCGAACACCACCTTCGTCGCCCTGGAGGACAAGATCGGGTCGATCGATCCGGTGGTGAACATGGCCTACCGGCTGGGCATGCGCCAGAGCCTCAATTTCAAGGACGCCAGCGGGCGCACGATCGGCGACGCAGTGAAGAAGGAGAAGCGGGGCTCCTACACGCTGGGACCCGAGCCGACCAGCCCGTTGGACCTGGCCAACGTCGGGGCGACCCTGATGAGCGGCGGGAAATGGTGCCCGCCGACCCCGATCGATGCGGTGCTCGACCGCAACGGGCACCCGGTGCCGGTGCCCGAGGCCCCCTGTGAGCAGGTCGTCCCCGAAGGTTTGGCGAACTCCCTGGTCGTCGGGTTGAGCAAGGACGACCAGCCCAGCGGTACCTCGTTCGCCGCCGCGCAGGCCGCGCACTGGACCCGCCCGATCCTCGGCAAGACAGGCACCACCAAGAACAACCGCTCGGCCGGCTTACTCGGCGCGACACCGCAGTACTCCGGTGCGGTGCTGGTGTGGCCGGACGGGCCACGACCGAGCGGGATCTGCGATTCCGACCCACCCCGGCTGTGCAGCAACGGCGACATCTTCGGTGGCAAGGTGCCGGCCCGGACCTGGTTCAACGCGATGGTCCCGCTGCACGAAGGGCTGCCGGTGATGCCGCTGCCGCCCACCGACCCGCGGTACGTCACCGGTGCCGGACCGAACGTTCCCAATGTGGTGGGCCAAGGCGAGAACGTCG
>JBOHFC010000116.1:0-7127 GCA_050701375.1 Pseudonocardiaceae bacterium | reverse complement strand
GTTTTCTTTCGACACCAACGGAGACTCATGGGTACCACGTACGACGTCCGGTTCTACAAGATTCGCAAGCGCGAGGGTCGCACGCGCCCGTTCGAGGTCCGGTGGAGCGCGGGCGGGACGGTCAAGTCCAAGTCGTTCGTCACGCGACTGCTCGCCGACAACTACCGCGCGAAGCTGATGGCTGCCGCCCGCGCCGGAGAAGAGTTCGACACCACGACCGGCGAGCCGACGTCATGGGTCAAGTCCGCTCCTGTGACGTGCTTCGAGCACTTCCGTGCCTACATCGCGATGAAGTGGCCAGCCGCCTCGGCGAAGAACCGCAGCTCGCTGGTCGACGCGCTGTCCACCGTCACGCCCGCCTTGCTCGCCGACGACGCGGCCCGACCCGACCCGAAAACGCTGCACAATGCGCTCTACTACTGGGCCTTCATGCCGAACAAGCGCGAGCAGGACTGGCCAGCGGACACGGCCGAAACGCTCAGGTGGGCAGCCTCGGCATCGCTGACCATCCCTGACCTGGCCGACACGCCGACCATCCGGCGGGCGCTCAATGCGCTTTCACTAACGAAGGAAGGAAAGGCCGCCGCCGCGAACACGGTTCGGCGCAAGCGCAGCGTGTTGTACAACGCTCTCGGTTACGCCGTAGAGCTGGACCTTCTCGCAGCGAATCCGATCGACAAGGTCCAGTGGACGCCACCCGAGACCGCCGACGAGGTAGACCGGCGCGTCGTTGCCAATCCCACCCAAGTCCGCCGGCTCTTGCAGGCCGTGGCCGAGCAGAGAGAGCGCGGACGGCACCTGTCGGCGTTCTTCGCCTGCCTGTACTTCGCCGCGATGCGGCCCTCCGAGGCCGCCCGACTCCGGGACGTCGATTGCCACTTGCCCGAAGAAGGGTGGGGCCGCCTCGACCTCCAAGGCTCATCGCCTTACGCGGGCACGGCCTGGACGGACACCGGAACGACACACGATCACCGCGAGTTGAAGAAGCGGTCGCGTAACGCAGTGCGGTCGGTGCCCATCCCGCCCTCGCTGGTCCGGATTCTGCGCGATCACCTCGACGCCTACGGCGTCGCGCCGGATGGGCGCCTGTTCCGTGGGGCGCGTGGAGGCGACCTCTCCAGCGGCGAGTACCCGAGTATCTGGCGTCAGGCTCGCAGGGACGCTCTCACAGCAGCACAGGCAGCGTCTCCACTCGCCGCGCGACCGTACGACCTCCGCCACGGAGGCGTCTCTCTGTGGCTGAACTCGGGCGTCTCGCCGACTGTCGTAGCGCGGAGGGCCGGGCACGGCGTCGCTGTCCTGCTGAAGGTCTACGCCGGATGCCTTGACGGAGAGGACGAGGTGGCGAACCACCGCATCGACGATGGCTTGTCAGCGTACGACAATGATCCGGACCTTGGCCCACAGGTGGCCCAAGACCAATGATCGATCATGAGTTGAAATGATCCTGGATGAAACACAGCGGCCGGGTGCGAGTGGGCAAGCATCCGGCCGCCGCCAGCGCGTTTGCAAGGAATCCGCTGGTGACCGGCACGGCCGATCCGAACCCGGACCGCACCCTGATTCGCCTTGCCGTGGTTTTCAAGACCGGTGCATTAGGCCGCTATGCAAGCCCTCCTCGCGGCTGGAGCATCGGCGAACGTGCCCTAATACCGCGCCGCTCAGTCTCTCACGCACGGTTGCCCGCGCGGCAAATCACTTCCCGCCTGTAGACGGGCCGTGTCGTCGGCGGCTACTTAGCCGGCGTGGCGGCGATACCGGTGCACAGCACGAAGGAGGAGGCGTTCTTGGGGTACTCGACGAAGGCGCGGGCCGTGCCGTTGACCGCGTCGCACTTGTTCGAGTCGTCGCCGTCGAACTTGGCCAGTACACGAAACGCACCGGTGCTGTCGCAGGAAACGTGGACGAGCTGACCGGCGCTCGGGGCGGACACGCAGTCGCCGACCGCCGCGTAGTGGCTGCGGCCCTGGTTCACCCAGTAGAGGTAGCCCGCGATGACCACGGCCCCCGCGACGATCCCCCAGAGCATCCTGCGTGACATGCGGCGAGCCTACCCGTTCCATGACATCACCCAGGGGCGGCCTGTCACAGGCCGCCCCGTGGGCTGATGATCACTCAGATGGAGCACCTGCCTGCGGTGGGACCGCTCAGCGCTCGACCTCGCCGTTGATGAACTTCTCGACGGCGTCGCGCGCCGCGTCGTCGAAGTACTGCACGGGCGGGGACTTCATGAAGTACGAGGAGGCCGACAGCAGCGGGCCGCCGATGCCGCGGTCCTTGGCGATCTTCGCGCAGCGCACCGCGTCGATGATGACGCCGGCCGAGTTGGGCGAGTCCCAGACCTCGAGCTTGTACTCCAGGTTCAGCGGCACGTCGCCGAAGGCGCGGCCCTCAAGGCGCACGTAGGCCCACTTGCGGTCGTCGAGCCAGGACACGTAGTCGGACGGGCCGATGTGCACGTTGGCCTTGCCGATGTCGTGCGAGAGCTGCGAGGTGACCGCCTGGGTCTTGGAGATCTTCTTGGACTCCAGCCGCTCGCGCTCGAGCATGTTCATGAAGTCCATGTTGCCGCCGACGTTCAGCTGCATGGTCCGGTCCAGCACCACGCCGCGGTCCTCGAACAGCTTGGCCAGCACCCGGTGGGTGATGGTCGCCCCGACCTGGGACTTGATGTCGTCACCGATGATCGGCACCCCGGCGGCGGTGAACTTCTGCGCCCACTGCGGATCCGAGGCGATGAACACCGGCAGGGCATTGACGAACGCCACCCCGGCATCCAGCGCGCACTGGGCGTAGAAGCGGTCCGCGTTCTCCGATCCTACCGGCAGGTAGGAAACTAGCACGTCGGCGCCTGATTCGCGCAGGACACCCACGACGTCGGCCGGCTTCTCGTCGGACTCGGTGATGATGTCCCGGTAGTACTCGCCCAGGCCGTCCATCGTGTGCCCGCGCACAACCGTGACGCCCATCGGCGGCACGTCGCAGATCGAGATGGTGTTGTTCTCGCTGGCCACGATCGCCTCGGACAGGTCCCGCCCGACCTTCTTGGCGTCAACGTCGAAAGCGGCGACGAATTGCACCCCGCCGACGTGGTACGGGCCGAAGCGCACGTCCATCAGGCCGGGTACTCGGGTCGTGGGATCGGCGTCGCGGTAGTAGTGCACGCCCTGTACCAAGGAGGCAGCGCAGTTGCCGACGCCCACAATGGCGACCCGGATACCGGGACCGGCGTCGCGGCCTTCAGTCATGGTCCGCCCTTTCAGTGTCGTCATCTGACGGTGCTGGGTTCGCCTGCTCGTGGGCGATCAGTTCATTGAGCCAGCGCACTTCGCGCTCGCTGGTTTCCAAACCCATCCGGTGCAGTTCCATGGTGTAGCGGTCGATCTGGTCTCCGGTTCGCGCCAGCGTGGCCCGCAGGCCTTCCCGGCGTTCCTCGACCCGCCGCCGCCTGCCCTCCAGGATGCGCATCCGCACCTCGGCCGGTGTCCGCGAGAAGAACGCCAGGTGCACCCCGAATCCGTGGTCCTCCCAGGTTTGCGGGCCGGCATCGGCCAGCAGGGTGGTGAAGCGCTCCTTACCATCCGCGGTGAGCCGGTATACCCGCCGGCTGCGGCAGGACCAGCCCGCACCCCGGCCTGCCCGCCCATCCGTCATGGGTTCGCCGTCTTCCACGATGAACCCGGAGCGCTGCAGCCGGCGTAGCGTGGGATACAGCGATCCGAACGAGCAGGCACGGAACGCCCCGAGTAGTCCGGTGAGCCGTTTGCGCAGCTCGTAGCCGTGCATGGGGGAGTCATGCAACACCCCGAGCACCGCTAGCTCCAGCACGCGAAACCTCCGGCGGGATCTCGATGTATCACCGCACTATATCGTGCCGATACATCATCCTGCCGATTCGCCGCCCAAACGTCCGGTCGATGATCACCCAACCGTTGCGTAGTCTGTTCGACATGCGGACCCAACGACAGGTCGTGGACTACGCGTTGCAGCGGCGTGCGCTGCTCGCCGAGGTCTACGCCGGTCGGGTCGGTCTTACCGAAGTGTGCGATGCGAACCCCTACCTGCTGCGGGCGGCGAAGTTCCACGGTGAGCCCAGCGCGGTCACCTGCCCCATGTGCCGGAAGGAATCCCTGACTCTCGTGTCGTGGGTGTACGGTGACGAGCTCAAACATGCGGCTGGGTCCGCCCGGACCGCCGATGAGCTGGGCCGAATGGCGGCGCTGTACGAGGAGTTCAGCGTGTACGTCGTCGAGGTGTGCCGGACGTGCAGCTGGAACCACCTCGTGCAGTCATACGTCCTGGGAACGAGTGGCGTGGGCAGTAGGCGGCCCCGCCGCAGGACCGCGGCGGAGTAGCCCGTCGCTGGGCTGGGTGTGAACCTGGCCAGGGATGTCCCCTAGTTTGACCCCTCGCGACCCGAGTACCGGTCTGGGAGGACGACGCGTGAGTGACCAGCGAGACGACAGCGGTCCACCCGGACCGTCCAACCAGCCGCGGGCGGGCCAGCCGCGGACGCCGCAACGGCGGCCGGTTCCGCCGGCCTCGCCCCGGGCAGAGCCCGAGCTGCTGACCCATCCGGCGGAGCCGACGACGGCTACCGGGCGCCGATCGGTCCCCGGTGGTGATCGGAATGCTCACCACCGCGGAGTGGTACCTGAGGGCATTCGCCCCTACCTGAGGGCGGGTGGCGACCGGTTGCGACCGGTACTCGACTTGTTCACCTGGCGGCGTGGCCGCAAGATCGCTCTGGTCTGCGTGCTCCTCGGGATCCTGGCACCGGTGCTGGCGATCTTCATCGGCTGGATCTTTCTCGGTGTGCCTTCCTCCGCGGCGCTGGCCGCACAGCGCAAGCAGGTCACCACGATCATGGCCAGCGACGGGACCACCGAGATCGGCCGTTACGTGCCCGAAGACGGCAACCGGGTACCGGTCACTCTCGCGCAGGTGCCGGTACCGGTGCAGAACGCGGTGTTGGCTGCGGAGGATCGCAGCTTCCGGTCCAATCCGGGGTTCGACATCGGAGGTATTGCCCGGGCGGCCTGGAATCAGTTCACCGGCGGTAGCGGCGGTGGTTCCACGATCACCCAGCAGTACATCAAGGTGGCCACCGGGCACGACGAGTACAGCATCTTCCGGAAGTTCCGCGAGGTGATCGTCGCAGCCAAGATCACCAAACAGGAATCCAAGGACCGCATCCTGCAGGACTACCTCAATACGATCTATTTCGGTCGCGGTGCGTACGGGATCCAAGCTGCCAGCCAGGCTTATTTCGGCAAGAACGTGCAGAACCTGGATGCCTTCCAAGCTGCCGTGCTCGCCGCCGCGATCCGGTCTCCCTCTGTTCTGGACCCGGCCAAGAACCTGCCGCAGGCGCAGGCCCGGTGGAATTTCGTGCTCGACGGCATGGTCGAAAAGGGGTGGTTGTCGCCGGACGAGCGGGCTGGGGCGCAATACCCGGCGACGGTGCCGCCCGGTGAGATCCGAGGAGTCCCCACCGATGATCGCTCGCACATCGTCGACCAGGTGATGGACGAGCTGAACAGGCAGGGCATCAGCCGGGATCAGATGGCCGTCGAAGGTGGCAGGATTCTCACCACTATCGATCCGCGAGCCCAGACCTTCGCCCGGGACGCCGCGCAGGCCGAGCTACGCGGGCAGCCGACGAATCTGCACACCGCACTGGTGGCTGTCGACCCCCGCACCGGAGGGGTGATCGCCTACTACGGCGGGTCGGACGGGAATGGTTTCGACCTGGCCGGTGGGCCGGCGTGGAGCCCGGGATCGGCCTTCAAACCGTTTACGATGCTCGCGGCGCTGGAGCGGGACATCGGGATGAACACGGTCTACAGCGGTGACTCACCAGTGGTCATCGACGGTCGTGCCTACAACAACTCGGAGAGCCTCAACTACCCCAAATTGACCCTGCATGAGGCGATGACCAAGTCGGTGAACACCGCCTTCGTCCGGTTGACCCAGAAGGTCGGACCGCAAGCGGTCCGCGATGCCGCTATCCAGGCGGGAATCCCGGAGGAGATCAACGGCAAGCGGGCCATGACCGAACCGGGGACGACGGCGCCCGGGCTCGGTATCACGCTCGGCCAGTACCCCGTACACACGATCGACATGGCCAGTGCCTACGCCACTTTCGCCGACGACGGGATACGGCACGCGCCCTTCTTCATCCGCAAGTACACCAATTCTCATGGCAGCATCGAATACGAGCACATGGACAAACCCCAGCAAGCGTTCGATCAAACGGACACCCAGCGCAACTCCAAGCTCGCCCGCAACGTCACCGCGACGATGACCGACGTCGCGCGCAGCTCGCAGATCCCGCTCGCGGGGGGCCGGCAGGTCGCCGCCAAGACCGGCACCCATCAACTCGGTGAGACCGGTGAGAACGCCGCTGCCTGGACCGTCTGGTACACCCCTTCGATCTCCACGGCGGTCTGGGTGGGAGACCCGGCCAACACCGCCCTCAAGACCCGCAATGACAGTGACGTCTTCGGACGGGGCGTGCCCGGTCTGATCTGGCAGCGGTTCATGGATTCGTACCTGAAGGGCGCTCCGATGGAGACCTTCCCCGCGTTCAAGCTGATCGGACCGGCTGCGCCACCGCCCGCCGAGAGCACCCGGTCCCAGGCACAGCGGAACCGCGACCAGCGCAATGACCGGAACTCGACGACGAACCGTGACGAGAACAACAACGGCGGGATCACGCCGGATCTGATCAATCCGGTCCGGCCATCGACGAAACCGACCAGGCCGGAGCGGAACTCGTGCTTCCCGTTCTGCACGGATCCGAATCAGGACCAGGGTTCAGGCCGTGACTCGGGATCTGGGTCGGGATCCAGGTCTGGGTCGGATTCCGGCTCGGGTTCGGACCCGGGCCCGGGCCCGGGTGATGGGGGTCAGGACTTCCAGGGAGGCTGATTGGAATCCGATCGGCGTTCCCTGACCCCGTGGCAACGGGTGGTGCCCAGCTGGAGTGATCCGGTTCCGGCGCGGGCCAGCCGGATCGTGGGTGGTCCACTGGGCCTGCACGCTGTGCTGGCCCGGCACTGGTTCTGGACACCGCTGCGAGTGGTGCTGCTGTTCGCGACGATCACTTTGGCGCTGGGCTGGCT
>JBOHFC010000115.1:0-4261 GCA_050701375.1 Pseudonocardiaceae bacterium | reverse complement strand
CCCGCGACTACTACGCCGACGTGCTGCGATCGATCGAACGCCGCCGGGCCAGCGCCGATCCCGACCGGATGCAGCTACTCGCGGCTCGCGCGAAGAGTACCCGGGAGGAGCGGGCCCGGCGACTGCTCGAGATCGACGAAAAGTACCAGGCCCGCCACGTGATCCGGCCGTACCGGTTGCATGCCTTGCTGGTCCATGGCTGGCGGGTGCCGGTCGACGTCCGCCGCGGACCGCGGCGCTGCCCCTTCGCCTTCGACTGGCTTGTCTCGCTGGGCGCCTTCGCCGAAGAGAGCTGCCCGCACTGCGGCGAGGCCGTCACTCTGTCGGTGAGCAAGACCCGGCTCGGCTGCGTGAGCTGCCTGCCCGCTGCGGGGTGACCATGGCGCGCGTGCCCGCAGCGCCCTACCGGCCGTCCTGGCACGTGTTGCCCCGCTTCCGACCTGCTCGTCCGGCCCCGGGGCGACCGCCACATTCGCCCACGGGGAGGTGTACGGATACTTTGCGGACGTGCCACACTGACTCCCAGGACGACACGGACAGTGATGACGCCTGTTTGTCAATCCCCGTTGTTTTGGTGGTTGTCCACCGTCACGCGGCGTGTGCGCACTTAAATGAGGCGGTGCGGGCTTAGGCTCGACGGGTGTCGGTGTGGGTGTGGTTTGTGATCGCTGGGCTCGCCGCTGCCGGTGGTGGCGTGCTGCTGGCCGTCGACGGCGGACGGCATAGCGCTCATCAGCGGGAACGGCGTCGCTGGGCGGCGCTGCGGGGGTGGCGGTTCGTCCTGTCCGACCCGGTGCTGGCCGATCGCTGGCATCACGGTGTGATCGCTCGCGGTGGCGCAGGGCTGGCGAAGGATCTTGTGATCGGCAGCCTGTTCACCCCGCTGGGCCGTCGCGCGGTGCAGATTTTCGATCACGAGCAGGGCGGCCAGGTCTCCAGCGTGGTGGTCGCGGTACAGCGCCGAGTCCCCGCACCTGGTCTGGTAGCCGAGCTGTGGGTGTCCGACCCGCCGCTGCCGCGCGATCCCGGCCTGAGTTTGCTGGGTCCGATGGGCGACCGGGTCGCGCTGGTCAACGAGCCGGACCGGGTCGGCCCCCTGATGTCACCGGAATTCGTCCTCGCAGCCAACACGCTGGGCGGCGACATTCCCGTCGCCTGGATTGAACAGGACTGGGTGCTGGCCGCGGCGCCGTGTAATGCCACGCCATCCCGGTTGGAGCGGCTGCTGCGCGTCCTCGACGAGATCGCTGACCTGCTCGATGCCGCCGATCTCGAAAAGACCACTGAGCCCGCCGAATTCGCCGATTTCTTCCGTCCCGGCCCATAGCCACCGACCCCACGCGCCCTGCGCTGCTAGCCGGCGCTGACTAGCCCCGCAGCCCCGTTGGCTGGGTGCAGCAGAACCGGATGCCGAGCCGCGGCGCCGTGCATGGCCAGATCGGTAACTTTCAGTAGTTAAGTGACGTTCGTAACGTCCGGACGATACGAAACGATCTCCCCTAACGGGGGGAGACTATGACGAAGGCGGTCGATGCACGCCCGATCGGGGCAGTGGCGCTATCGGCGCGGTCGCTCGCGCCGGACCTGGCGCGGGGGGCCATGCTGCTGCTCATCGCGCTGGCGAACGCCTGTCTCTACCAGTACGGGAACACCGCCCTGGGTAAGGGCTTGTGGCTGGGCGGCAATCCGCTCGCCGACCAGGTGCTGCTTCTGGTTGAGACGATCTTTGTGCGGGATCGTGCCTACCCGATGTATGCGTTGTTGTTCGGCTACGGCATCGTCCAGATGCTGCACCGGCACACCCGCCGGGGCGTCGACGAGATCGCCGTCTGCAGGCTCGTCCGCAGACGCGGATCGTGGATGGTGCTCATCGGGTTCTGCCATGCCCTCCTGCTGTTCTGCGGGGACATCATCGGCGCCTACGGGTTGATCGCGGTCTTGATGGCCGAGGTGCTGTTCCGGGCCCGGGACCGAACCTTGCTGATCACCAGCGCGTTGTGGGTGGTGCCGATCGCACTGTTCCGCGGGTTTGAGCACCGGTTGAGTCCCCTGCATGAGACGGCCGCCGCCACGCCCGACGCAGTGCACGCGGCAGCGATCCGGGTCGCGCAATGGGTGCAGGGCAGCATCATCGGTTCGATGTTCATGTTGGTCCCTGCTGTGCTGCTCGGGGTGTGGGCGGCGCGCCGGCGGATACTCGACGATCCAGAGCGCCACCAGCACTTCCTGCGACGCGCGGCGGTGCTCGGCATCGGTGTGGCCGCGATCGGTGGGCTGCCCTGGGCGCTGGTCCGGGCGACGTGGTGGAGGCCATCCTCCGAGGCGGTGTCCCTGCTCGCGGGTGGGGCGCACACCTTCTCCGGTTACGCGGGCGGGGTGGGCTACGCGGCGATCGCCGGGCTCATTGCGATCCGGGTGCAAGCTCGGGACCGGCGTGGCCCGCTGGTCAGCGCGCTGGCTGCTTGCGGCCAGCGCTCGATGACCTGCTACCTGCTGCAGTCCGTGGTCTTCGTCGCGGTACTGGCCGCCTACGGCGGTGGCCTCGGCAACCGGCTCGGCCTCGCCGATATCGCACTTGTGGCCACGGCGACCTGGGTGCTCACCGTGCTGCTGGCTGACGCGATGAGCCGCCTCGGCTACCGAGGACCGGCGGAGTTACTGCTTCGCCGCCTCACCTACGGTTCGCCGGTCACCGCGTCCCGGGGCCAGACTGCTGGGATCCCCAGCCAGCGATCCGGTCAAGAAGTGCTGCAACAGCGGCGCGATGGAGGCAGCCAGCATGCCGGCGTCCATCGCCACGACGGGCGGTAGCTGCAGGATGTAGCGGCACAGCACGGTGCCATCCCTGGCCGCGGTGGCTGGGCGGCGCTAGCGCGTCACCTCGGGCTAGCCTGCAGTCCATGCCGACCGCGCTGATTACCGGTCCCACGGCCGGGATCGGGGCCGCCTTCGCCCGGCGGCTCGCCGCTGAAGGCTACGACCTCGTGCTGGTAGCGCTGGACCGAGAACGGCTGCAACGGCTGTCGGCCGACTTATCGCAACGGCACGGGGTCAGCGCCGAGGCGTTCCCGGCCGATCTGGCCAGCGCTCCGCAGCGGCAACTGGTCGAGCAGCGGCTGCGCACCGGAGATCCGGTGGACCTGCTGGTGAACAACGCGGGTTTCGGCGTCGTCGCCGAATTTCTCGACGCTGATGTCGCGGACCTGCAGGCTCAGCTGGACGTCAACGTGACCAGCGTGCTGCGACTGACACACGCCGTGCTGCCGGCCATGGTGCGCGCCGGGACCGGCGCGGTGATCAACGTGTCCAGCGTGTCGTGTTTCCTGCCCGGCCGCGGTACCAGCTACGGCGCGAGCAAGGCGTACGTGACGATGTTGTCCGAGGGGCTCGCGGTGGCGCTGGCGGGCACCGGGGTAAAGGTGCTCGCGCTGTGCCCGGGTTTCGTCCGTACCGAGTTCCATGCCCGCGCCGAGATCGACATGGCCGGCACCCCTTCGATGTTCTACGTCGATGCCGACGACGTGGTCCGCGACTGCCTGGCCGACCTGCGGCGTGGGCGCATCGTCTCGGTGCCGGGCTTGCAGTACCGGGCCCTGGTGGGGCTGGTCGACATACTCCCCCGCAGCCTGGTCCGGCGCATGGCCGGGCGTACCGCGCGGGGGCGCGCATGACCCAGCCTCGGCTCCGGCTGGCGGCGCTGGTCCGTCAGCTGGCAGTGGTGCACGGCCGAGTCACGCTGTCGTCGGGGGCGCAGGCCGACTATTACATCGACCTGCGCCGCGCCACGTTGCATCACGAGGCCGCGCCGCTGATCGGGTCGCTGGTCCGGGAGCTGACCAGCGACTGGTCCTACCAGGCGGTGGGTGGCTTGACGCTGGGCGCCGACCCGGTCGCCGCCGCCGTGTTGCATGCGCCCGGCCCGCCGGTGGACGCCTTCGTGGTGCGCAAGGCGACCAAGCAGCACGGGCTGCAGCGACGGATCGAGGGCCCGGACGTCGCCGGTCGTCGGGTGCTCGCCGTCGAGGATACCTCCACCACCGGCGCGTCGGTGCTCACCGCCGTGGCGGCGCTGCGCGAGGCCGGGGCGGACGTCGTCGGCGTGGCCACCGTGGTGGACCGGGACACCGGCGCCCGCGAAGCCATCGAAGCCGCCGGCCTGCCCTACCGCGCCGTACTTGAGCTCGGGGAGCTCTTGTGAGTGGCGATGCGAGCTATAACAGTGTTTGCCACTCACAAGCCGGCCCCACAGAGTGGGGCCGGC
>JBOHFC010000114.1:0-7454 GCA_050701375.1 Pseudonocardiaceae bacterium | reverse complement strand
TACCTAGCGCGCTGATCACATCTTTGAGCAGGTCGTGGGTCATAGGTCGGGCCGGTTGCACACCCTGCTGCTCCAAGGCGATGGCAGTCGCCTCCCCCGAGCCGATCCAGATCGGCAGGTAGCGTTCACCCTCGGTCTCCCGGAGTAACAGGATCGGCTGGTTCGCCGGCAACTCCACCCGGACCCCGACGACACGCATCTCGCTCATCGCGTTGCGCCTCCCTCCCGCCACACCCTGCAGTCCGGGTGCCTCGAGGATCGTCGTGCTCGGCGGTGGATTGGTACCGGCCGGATAGCTGCCAGCTCAGTCGAGTCTCCACCATCGCTACCTTAAGACGCTACACGCGGCACCCTCCCGATGCCGAGTCCTGCAGCGGTCCAAATTCGCTCAGTTCCCGATGACGCCCCGCAGCCCGATTTTCACGAGTAGGGCGTGTAGCCGCAACGACAGCACGGCCAACTCCCGGACCACCTCGTCGGCGCGGGCTCGCGCGTCGGGATCTCGCTGCCGGCTCATCGGGGTGACGATCTGCGCCAGCAGTCCCACCTCCCGGTCAGCCGACGCGCGGAAGGAGCGTAGGTGCCGTGGTTCGAGCCCGAAATCGGTCATCGCCCGGGCGGTCCTTGCCACCAGCACCGCATCGGTGTCGTAGAAACCGGCCGGACCTGACCGAACCAGACCGAACTGCTCGAGTTCGGTCAGCGCTGCCTGCCCGATGCCGGCGGCGGCGAGCAGCTCCTCCTGGGTCATCCGGGTGGTATCGACGGCGCCGAAGTCGTCCGTCCGGCCCGGTGTCGTTGCTGTGTCGGCGCGAGCGCTGCCCAGCGACCGTGGCCAGCTCACGTCAGAGCGTCTTGCGGGCAGACGCTCGGGACCGTCGCGGTCCAACGCGTCCAGGTGCTCTTTGATGACCCTCAGCGGGAGATAGTGGTCGCGCTGGGCGGCAAGCACGTGGCGCAGCCGTTGCACATCAGCGGGCGAGAACTGTCGGTAGCCCGCAGCGCTTCGTTCCGGCCGGACGAGCCCCTCGGATTCCAAGAATCTGATCTTGGAGATGGTGACATCGGGAAAGTCGGTCCGCAGCTGCGCGAGCACGGAGCCGATGCTCGCCCCGGATAGGTCTCCGGAGCGGCCCGGAGCCGTCATCGGGACCCCTGGTCAGCCCCTCGGTCCCCGGCCCGCGGACCGGTCAAGAACACCAGCCGGAACTTGCCGATCTGCACCTCGTCACCATTGGCCAGCAGGGCGGTGTCCACCGGCTCGCGGTTGACGTAGGTACCGTTGAGACTGCCGACGTCCACCACTATGAACTCGCCGCCCTCGCGGCGGAACTCGGCATGCCGGCGGGAAACCGTCACGTCATCGAGGAAGATGTCGCTTTCCGGATGGCGGCCCGCGCTCGTGGTGGACCGGTCGAGAAGGAACCTCGAACCGGCGTTGGGGCCCCGCTTGACCACTAGCAGTGCGGAGCCAGCAGACAGTGCATCGAGGCCGGAAACAGGCGGCGCAGGTGTCTCGACACCCTCGACCTCCGCGAGGAAGTCCGCCCTGAACGTCGATGTCTGCTCCGGGCCTCGCTCCGGCGGTACACCAGGCCCGTCGTTCGTGCTCACGCTGGGCTCTCCTTCGGGGGGTGGTCGCCGTTGATCGGACACAACCTATCGTGCCACCCGCAGGCCTGGGGACGGGGTCAGCCGTGCTCCTCGATGAGCATGCGATAGGCCTCGGCACCCATCAACGAGTCCATCGCGGATCGTTCCGCCAGCTTGACTTCGATCATCCAGCCCACGCCGTATGGGTCGGAGTTGACCAATTCGGGATTGTTCTCCAGAGCATCGTTGCAGGCGACGACCTCACCCGCCACCGGCGCGAAGAGGTCCGACACACTCTTGGTCGACTCCACCTCGCCGACCGCTTCTCCCGAGGTCACCGAGTTCCCGACCGGCGGCAACTGTACGAAGACCACGTCTCCGAGTTGCCGCTGCGCATAATCAGTGATGCCGACTCGCACGGTGTCCTCCGCACCGGCGAGCACCCACTCGTGCTGCGGGGTATACCGCAGCTCCTCGGGGACCACCGCGCGTTCCTCCACATCATCCCCCAATCACTCCACTGGCCGCGCCCCGAGCGGCGCGCACCGTCAGCCGAACTTGCAGTAGGTACAGAACTGCCGACCAGAGGTACAGCGCACCGCCCCATCCGGTGAAGGCCACCGCGAATGCTTGAGCCACCGCCCCCACCACACCGTGCACGTCGTGCGCGAGCAGCAGCAGCGGAAATGCATAGAGTAGGCAGAGCGTCGCAGCTTTACCCACGTAGTGCACCGGCAGCGGGCCGTAGCCATGGTGCCGCAGCACCGGCAGAGCCAGCAACAACACCAGGTCCCGGCCGAGCAACGCCGCCACCACCCACCACGGCAAAATCTCTCGGATACCGAACGCGAGCAGGGTGCTCAGTGTGTACAGCCGGTCGACCGCCGGGTCGAGCAACGCGCCAAGCCTGCTGGACTGGTTCAGCAACCTGGCGAGCTTGCCGTCCAGCCAGTCGGTGAGACCCGACAGCGCCAGCACGAGCACCGCGAGCAGGTCATCGTGCGGGCCCAGCAGCAGCCACAGAAACAGTGGGACACCAGCCAGCCGGAGCGCGCTGAGCACGTTGGGCACGGTGAGCAACCGGTCGGCCGGATCCGACGCCCGCGCCCGGGGTTGGCTCGACCGCCCGGCGCTGGGCTGGTGCTGCATGGTGCCTACTTTTGCATACGCCCGTCATCAGCCCGGCCGCCGACGCCGGGCGCTCCTCCACCCCCCCGCGCGTTCTGGATGCAAACTGCGGCTATGCGGGCCCTGTTTGGCGCAGTCTGCATCCAGAACGCGGTGACGGGGGCGGATGGAGTCAGAATTGGGTGTGGGCTAGCCAGTGCTCCAAGACGCTGGCGTCACCGAGCACGTCGATGGGCGCCTCGCTGGGTGGGACGCGGCGCATCAGGACCAGTAGCAGGTGCACCACCGGACCTCGCACCGCTACATCGCCTTTGGTGTGGCCGTGCTCCCAGACTGGACCCGACGGCGTCCGGCGCACGATCCATTCGCCCGCCTCACCAAGCCCCGGGTCGGTGGAATGCAGGTGCAGAAGCTGACCCTCCCCGCGCAGCTCGGCGAGCTCCGGGCGGTGCTCCACCGCCTGCGGCAGGCTGAGGAAACCCAGCCACTCAGAAATCGCATCGGCAGCGAGATCAGCCTCCAAAGTGAATTCGCGACCCAGCGCGAGTTCGGCATCCGCACGGTGCACCGAGGTCTCGTGAGCCATCCGGCGAGCCCAGAAGCCGACGCTGTGGTCGCCGGCCCAGCTCCACACGGGCGTCTGCGGGTCGGCCACCCGAATGGCGTCCACCAGCGCATCAGCGCCGTCGCGAAACCAGGTCCGAAGGCCGTCGGCGTCCTCAGGTGCCCCGGTCGCGTTGAGGTCGCTGCGGTCGGGTGGGCCGGCGGCGGGTCTGGTCACGATCGCGGTGGCCCGCCGGTGGACCTGTCCGAGATGCTCGGCGAGCTGGTGCAGCGTCCAGTCCGGGCAGGTCGGTACCCGTTGTTGTGGATCCGCGCCGACCAGCGTCTCAGCGAACAGCGCGGACTGCTCAGCGAGCGCGCCGAGGTAGCGGTCTTCGCGTAGCGGAGCCATCAGGTCCCCTCCCCTAGTCGTCCCAGTGGTCGCCCCGTCGTGATTCGACAACTCGCAACCCAAGCACTTGTTGCCTTGGTAGTGCGGTGCCGCACCGGGTGGTGTGCACTGTGCCCTATGGCCTCGCATTCTGCCTCGCATCCGCAAGACCCCGTCCAGCGCGCGCTCGGTGGCGGCTGGGGCACCTTTCTCGCGGCGGCGGCACGGTCTCCTCGCGAGGTCGGCACCCTGCTGCCCTCCGGCCCTGAACTGGCCCAGCGGCTGGCCGCCGTGGTGGCCGGCGCCGGCCAAGCTGGGCGCCCCGCGATCGTCGTGGAGGTCGGTGCCGGTGGCGGGGCGGTCACCGCGGCGATCGCCCGGGCCGCGGACTACGACGCGGTGGTGATCGCGATCGAGAAGGACCCCGGGCTCGCTGAGCGGTTGCGGTCCCGTGAGCTCGGCGTGCGGGTGGTCACCGCGGACGCCGCCACACTTCCGGCCATCCTCGCCGACCACGGCGTGGACCGCGCCGATGTGATCATCTCAGTACTGCCGTGGACCCTGTTCGGTCCTCAGCAGCAGCGCGAGTTCCTGACGATCTTTGCCACCGCGCTGCGCGCTGACGGTGTGTTCACCGCAGCCGCTTACAGTCTGGGCTACTGGACACCCGCTGCGCGCCGGTTTCGCAGCGAGCTGGGGCGCACGTTCGGCGAGGTCCTACCCACCCGCACCCTTTGGCGGCACCTGCCGCCGGCGATGACCTACGTCTGCCGGCGCCCGGAAGTAACCGACGAGGACATCATCGCGGATCCGAATCGATGAGTAGCTGGCCATTTTGCCGGGTGACCCGCAACGCATGCTTCACCACTTGGGTGTTGGCGCCGTTGTTGTAGGTGACCTCGACTGGCACTCGCACCGAACCGTCGGCATTGTCGGTGACCCCGAAGGCGTTACGGGCGCTGACCGAGGAATACCTGCTCCAGTACGACCGGAAGTCCGACTCCCCGGCGAAGGTGGCCTGGGCGGTGGGTGACAGGAGCTCCCACGCTCCCGACACGTTGTTCAGGCCATTGTAGTAGTCGATCACTAGCTGCCCGGCGTCCCTCCATTCGATTGGCTGGGCGTGGCCCACGGGCTCCATCTGCGGTGGCGGTGGTAGGACCGGCATGGGCGTTGCCGCCGGAGCAGCGGCCTGCCCGACGGGATGGGCGCCCGGTTGTCCGGAGGGTCCTGCGGACAACCGGGCCCCAACTCCGAACACCACGAGCACCACGACGACAACTCCGGCGAGTGCGCCGACCCTGGCTCGGCGCTGCCTGCGGCTTGCAGGGGAGCTGTCGGCGGACCAGCCGGGTGGCAACGATGCCGCCTCCGGTCGGGTACTGAGCAGCGGAGCGGACGCTAGCGTCGGCTTCGGGTCCGCACGATCGGTTCTGGTCGCGCGGGTCGGCCGCCGCGCGGCGCTAGACGCCGAACCCGGGCGGATGGTCCGTACCGCGGCGAGTTCCTGGCTGGCGCGGTGCATGTCGGGACGCTGCGCCGGGTCTGTCGCCAGCAGCCTCATCAGCACCGCCGACAGCGCGCCCGCCTGCCAAGGGGGTTGCACTTGGCCGCCGGCAACCGCGTGCAGCAGCGCGAGCGGGTTGTCAGTGTCGCCGAATGGACCGCGCCCCTCTACCGAGGCGTAGAGCGTGGCGCCGAGGGAGAAGACATCTGACGCGGGCGTCGGAACCTGCCCGCGAGCCACCTCCGGTGCAAGGTAGGCTGGGGTACCGGCCATCATCCCGGTCTGAGTGACCGTGACATCACCCGCCGCGCGCGAGACGCCGAAGTCGGTGATCTTCGCGGTGCAGTCTTCGGTGATCAAGATGTTGCCGGGCTTCACGTCGCGGTGCACGATCTGAGCGGCGTGTGCGGCGGCCAGCGCCGAGGCGATCTGCCTACCGATCGAGGCGACTTCGGGCACCGGGAGGCAGCCGCGCTCACTCAGGACCGCCGCGAGGCTGCGCGAGGGTAGGTACTCCATCACCAAACAGGGCTCACCCTCGTGCTCGGCCACGTCATAGATGACGATGGCGTTCGGGTGATGCAGGCGCGCGGCGATGCGCGCTTCGCGCAGCGCCCGGGCCTGGGCTTCGTCGGTCGCTCGAGGGCTCAGGTTCGGCTGCACCAGCAGCTGCTTAACCGCCACCGGCCGCTGCAACCGCTCGTCCATGGCCCGCCAGACCACGCCCATGCCGCCGATGCCAACCCGATCGAGCACCCGGTAGTGACCGGCGATCAGCTGACCCATCTCGATATGCGGACACCCCCTCTGCACCTGTGCTTGCGCACGGCACGCAGCATCCCCGACCCGGGACCAGATTACGCGCCGGAGCCGGGTCGGCACACCGACCGTGCCGCCCCGCTTCGCCCTGGGAGAAGCGCCGGGGGCACGATCGTGTCACCATGAAGCTCACCGCGACGCTACCCGGCGCTACCGGGCCCGACGAGCTGTTCGACACCTTTGTGGCCTGGGTCTCAGACCAGGGCCTGACGCTGTATCCCGCCCAGGAAGATGCCCTGATAGAGATCGTGTCGGGCTCGAACGTGATCCTGGCCACCCCCACCGGGTCCGGTAAGAGTCTGGTCGCGACCGGAGCGCACGCGACTGCACTGGCGCAGCGCAGGCGCAGCGTCTACACCGCGCCGATCAAAGCCCTGGTATCGGAGAAATTCTTTGCGGCATGTGACGTCTTCGGTGCTGATCAGGTCGGGATGCTGACTGGTGACTCCAGCGTCAACGCCGGGGCCCCCATCATCTGCTGCACCGCTGAAGTGCTGGCCAATATGGCGCTGCGTAGCGGCCCGGACACCGATATGGGCCTGGTCGTGATGGATGAGTTCCACTACTACGCCGACCCTGACCGCGGCTGGGCGTGGCAGGTCCCGCTGCTGGAGCTCCCGCAGGCTCAATTCCTGTTGATGTCCGCGACGCTGGGCGACGTCAGCCGCTTCGAGCCGGACCTGACCCGGCGCACCGGCCGCCCCACCGTCGTGGTCCGCTCCGCGCAGCGACCGGTTCCGCTGCACTTCCGGTACGTGACGACGCCGCTGCACGAGACGTTGGAAGAACTGCTGGCCATCAAGGCGGCGCCGGTCTATGTCGTGCACTTCACCCAGGCTGCGGCAGCCGAGCAGGCCCAGGCACTGACCAGCATCAATGTCTGCAGTCGGGCAGAAAAGGATGCCATCGCCGAGCTGATCGGTGGGTTCCGGTTCACGGCTGGTTTCGGACGGACCCTGTCCCGGTTGGTGCGCCACGGGATTGGGGTGCATCACGCCGGGATGCTGCCGAGGTATCGCCGGCTGGTCGAGCGGCTGGCCCAGGCCGGCCTGTTGAAGATCATTTGTGGCACCGACACGCTCGGGGTGGGTATAAACGTGCCGATCCGCACGGTGCTGCTCACCGCGCTGGGTAAGTACGACGGGACTCGCACCCGCCACCTCACCGCCCGGGAGTTCCACCAGATCACCGGGCGAGCCGGCCGGGCCGGATTTGACACCGCGGGCGATGTCGTCGTGCAGGCCCCGGAACACGTGGTGGCGAACACGAAGGCCGTGGCCAAGGCCGGAGACGACCCTCGCAAGCGCCGCAGGGTGGTCCGCAAGAAACCTGCCGAAGGATCGGTGTCCTGGAGCGATCGCACCTTCGACCGGCTCGTCGCTGCCGAACCGGAACCGCTGACATCCAGTTTTGCGGTGAGCCACGCGATGCTGCTCAACGTCGCCAACCGGCCCGGTGACGCGTTCGCGGCGA
>JBOHFC010000113.1:0-4530 GCA_050701375.1 Pseudonocardiaceae bacterium | reverse complement strand
AGCAGGACAAAGGCAGGCTGGGGATCGCCTCGGATCGCTCACGGTCATCTAACTCTTAGGCGACCTCGTTAGCCCTCGCCGTCTGTGATCTGCATCACAGACGGCGAGGGCTGGGTCGACGGCTTAGAAGTCATGTATGTGCGGCCTGAAGACCCCTGCCTTGCGGCCCGCCACCCCACTCGCCGGCGCACGTCGCCCCATCACTCGGCCAGCACGTCCCGCTCCAGGCGCCAGCCACAGCACGAAGCAACAAAGACAGGAGAACAACATGATGAGCACCACACTTGCCGTCGCTGCCTTGCTGGCAACCCTCCTCGCCAGCATCAGCTTCCTGGCTGGAACCACCTGCACCAACCGCGCCACCTATCGCCAACTCGTAAAGGAACGACAGAAGCTCAACGCCATGCGCTGCCGCAACCTGGACTCATACCCACCCTCCCCCTACTACACACCATCCACTCCGCGATGAGCCGCCAGACGACATCGCTGCACCCTAAGATCACGATCTCGGCGATGACATGGTGGCCACCCATAGCAGCTCCGTCGCGGCTGAGAAAATGATCTATGTAGCGATGCCTCGGGCCCATAAGCTGGCCCCGTCGGAGCCCAGGCGGTGGGAGGTGTTGCTTTCGCCCTTACCCACGGAGTCTGCTCCGCTCAGTACCCGCAAAAGACCGCAATTGAGAAGTTCTAATGCCCAGTGAAGGGACATCCGAGGGTTCAGTCAACGAACTAACACGCCAAGCCTAACAAATCATGGAAGGAAAGACCTGTGACCGTGATGGATTATCGGACGAAGGACGGATTAGCCGAATTCGGCTTCTCCATTGAGTTTAAATTAGGCGTAGGTTGGCGAGTTTACATCATTCTTGACCCCTTCCATCAGAATCATACCGACAATTTTGATTTACCCTATCAATCGATTGATCGGGACGAGCGCCGTTATGTGAGCTGGGCGGCGAAGGTTGACAGTCTGGGAGACGCAAAAACGCTTGCCGGGGTCTGGGCCGAGCTGGTCCAGCGTGACCAACGTGCCCGAAAAAACATGAATTGCATCTCGAGTTAATCAGGCTTTGTCGGTGCACTCAAAAACAACAGAGGACCGCCCGAGCCCCTGGTCGTGCTCGACGGGTCCAAGGCCAATGCCGTTAAGTTAGGCAGAGAAGTTGATCTCCATGCTCGACATCACCGCAGCTCGCAGAGTCAAGAGACGATCTTGGGGAGCCTTAACTTAGCGGCATTGCGGTCCAAGGCCCTGCGCCGTGCGGTGCTCGATGTGTTCGACCGCCCGGTGCTCGCTCGTTGTCAGCTGCACAAGATCCGCAATGTTCAGGACAAGCTGCCGGAGAAGATGCGTTCGGTCGTGGCCTCCAGGATGCGTCGTGCCTACCACGCCGACTCCGCGCTGGCCGCCGAGGCCGCGCTGGCCGGCGAGCTCGACCGCACCCATCCCGGCGCGGCGGCCAGCCTGCGCGAGGGCATGGCCCAGACGCTGACGGTGCTGCGGCTGAACCTGCCGCCCACCTTGGCGCGTACGTTCAGATCGACTAACGCCGTGGAGTCGATGATCTCGATTTGTCGTGATCATTCCAGCAACGTCAAGCGCTGGCGGGACGGGCAGATGGCCCTGCGCTGGTGCGCCGCGGGCATGGTCGAGGCCGGCAAGCAGTTCCGCCGCGTCAACGGGCACCTACACCTGCGATCGCTGCGCGACACGCTGGAGAAGGTCACCCAACCGGTCGGTGCCACCGGCCATGATGAGCAAGGCCAGGCCGCCTAATTGATCACTGGGCGCCGCCGAAGTTCCACGGGACTCGGGACATCCTCCTCGCTGTTGCGGCGGGTCTACGGGCACGCCAAGCAGGGCGCGGGGTTCGGCCACGCCAAGGTCGGCGGTTATCCGGTGCTGCTGCGCGGGCTGTCCCCGCTGGTCGCGACGATCTCCACGTCGACCTCGGCGCCGGTGATCGCGGCGACCCGGCTGCGCGGCGGGCGGGCCGGCTCGGCACGGGGCGCGGCGTCGCTGGTGGCCGAGGCGCTGGGCGCCGCCGCCATCGGCGCCGGCGCGGGCCCGCCCGCGACGGTGTTGCTGCGCGGGGACTCGGCGTTCTACACCGGCACCGTGATATCCGCGGCCCGCCGTGGCGTCGCCCGCTTCTCGGTCACCGTGTCGATGAACAACGCGGTCCGTCGCGCTATCGCCGAGACGGCGTGGATTCCGATCCGTTACCCGAACGCGGTGTGGGACGACGAGAGCGGCCGCTGGATCTCTGACGCCGAGGTCGCCGAAACCAGCTACACCGCCTTCGCCGGCACGAAACACCAGTTCACCGCCCGGTTGGTGGTGCGCCGGATCCGCCGCGAACCCCCACCCGGGCAAGACGAGCTGCTCCCGGCGTGGCGCTACCACGGCTTGTTCACCGACACCATGTTGTCCACCATCGACGCCGATCTGACCCACCGCGCGCACGCCATCGTCGAGCAGGTCTTCGCTCATCCGGTCCTCGACGTGGGCCTGGGTACGGTGGCGGGCGTCGAGGAACTGGACCTGCCCGACGGCGGTGTTGGTGACGAACGCGCCGTACTCGAAGTTGGGGTGTTCGCCGAGCTTGGCGGGCTTGGTCGCCGGGCGTGGGGTGCGCCGGGCGATCACCCGCAGGTCGGGGGGCCAGCCGGCCAGTCGGTCCCCGCCTGGGCCGTGGCGCAGGATCCCGGTCAGGTCCGCGACCTGCGCCTGCGGGTCGATTTCGCCGTCGGGGTCGAGCGCGTCGCCCCAGTCGGTCTGGCGTAGTTGCTCGATCCCGGCCAGGGTCCGCTCGTCGAGTGGCCAGCCGATCGAGTACTCCACCCGGTGGCCCCGCTTGCCGTGCGCCGCGGCGGTATTCAGGCCGGTGAGGTGGTCGATGACGTCGTGGGAGGCGCCCGCGCCGTCGATGGTGACCAGCACGTTGCTTCGCCAGCCGGCGGGGATCTGCCCGAACGTCGCGGTCAGCACCGCGATGTGATCGGCGGCGGTGAACGAGCCGGCGTTGCCCGGGCGCAGCATCACCGCCATTGCCTCACCGGTGTTGGTGCACCAGCTGCCCAACGGGTGGAAGTCATACCCGCCCTTGTAGTGGCCTGCCGCCCGAGCCTTGGGACTGGCGGCCTCGATCAGCGTGGCATCCAGGCGGATCACCAGCACCGGCCGCGCTCGCTGCTGCGCTGCGGTGGCGGGCCGGACCAGGTCCCTGCCGGCGACGGGCACCGCCGGCAGGGACCCGTACCGGGCCACGAGCCCCGTCCAGGCCTTGGCTCGGGCCCGGGCGGTCGCCCGAGCCAGCCGCCGCCCCGGTAGCCCGTCGGAGCCGAGCCGGTCGGCGAGCTCGTCCAACGCCCGCAGCAGGGTGGAATCTGACGCCCCACCACCGGGGCCAAAGATCTCCTCCTGCGCCGTCATGGCCTCCACATCGGACAGACACGTCGCGCCGGCGGCCAGCGCGCAGATGGTGTCCACCAGCACCCGGCCACGGTGGCGCAGCGGGACAAACCCCGCCCGCGCCACCACCTCGGCCAGCTCCCCAGTCAGCCCGAGCCGATCGGCCAAAAGCCGCGGCAGCACCACCCCCGCCTGGGCCACCGTCCCAGCCCCACCAACCTCGACCTGAGACGAAACTGCGGTGACCAGGCACGTTCTGGACGCAGGGGTTGGTGACCCGGTTGGGGTGCCGGTTGGGGTGCCGGGTTGGTCGGTAATTGATGCTGGTGACCGGCTTATGCGGCGTTGGGTTCGATGGTGACCTTGTGCCCGAGGGCTTCGAGTTCGTGGATGAGCCGGCGTTTGCGGGCGTCGGGGTTGTCGACGCGGCGGGTGAAGTAGTCCGAGCCGAGGTCGCGGTAGGCGGTGGTTTCGGCGAGCACATGCCAGATGATCACGATCAGGGTGTGGGCGGTGGCGGTGGCGGTCTTGCGGCCGCCCTTTTTGCCGAAGCGACGGTGGAAGCGGCGGAACTGGGCCCCGACGTAAGTGCTGGTGCGCCCGGCGGCCCAGGCGCACTCGGTGAGGATCTCGCAGAGTTCCTGGTTGCCCTTGCGGGTCTTGCCGGATCGGTGCCGTCCGGCGGATTCGTTGTTGCCCGGGCACAAGCCGGCCCGTGACGCCAGGTGCGCCGCAGTGGGGAACCGGGTCATATCGACGCCGATCTCGGAGATGATGACCTGGGCGGCGCGCTTACCGATTCCCGGGATCGTCGCCAGCAGCTCGGCCTGCCGGGCGAAAGGGAGGGTGGCCTCCTCGATCCGGGTGTCCAGCCGGGTGATCATGTCCGCGAGGTGGTCGATGTGTTCCAGGTGCAGGGTGCACATCAGCGCGAGACGGTGGCCGGGCAGGTCGCCGCCGCGGTGCGGGTCGAGGCGGCGTTGGCGGAGATCACGGCGATCAACGCCGAGTTGCTGGCTCGGCGGGCGCCGGGCTGACCGATGGGAGCACCGGGCACCATCATCTGGCCGGAGCCGCACGCTGCGGCCGAGGTGGTGGCGGTGCTGGCCAAC
>JBOHFC010000112.1:0-22988 GCA_050701375.1 Pseudonocardiaceae bacterium | reverse complement strand
ACTACGAGGAGGCCAACCGCCGCTCCGGCAAGACCGGTGACAATCTGCTGCAGATCCTGGAGACCCGGCTGGACAACGTTGTCTACCGCGCTGGCCTGGCTCGTACCCGTCGCCAGGCGCGCCAGTTGGTGACCCACGGGCATTTCCTGGTCAACGGCGGCAAGGTCAACGTGCCCAGCCTCCGGGTGTCGAAGTTCGACATCATCGACGTCAAGCCCAAGTCGGTGCCGACGCTGCCGTTCGTGGTGGCCAAGGAGAGCTTGGGTGACCGCCCAGTGCCGGGATGGTTGCAAGTCGTTCCTGCGACGATGCGGATTTTGGTGCACCGGTTGCCCGAAAGGGCCCAGATCGACGTACCGCTTCAGGAGCAGCTCATCGTCGAGCTGTACTCCAAGTAACACGACGGCGTCAAATAGCGGGCGCCAGAGGAGGAACAATCATGCTGATCACTCAGCGACCCAACCTCAGTGAGGAGCCGGTCGACTACACCCGCTCTCGGTTCGTCATCGAGCCGCTGGAGCCGGGATTCGGATACACGCTGGGCAACTCGCTGCGCCGGACCTTGCTCTCATCCATCCCAGGGGCTGCGGTCACCAGTATCCGTATCGACGGTGTGCTGCACGAGTTCACCACAGTGCCGGGCGTCAAGGAGGACGTCACCGACATCATACTCAACCTCAAGGAGCTGGTGGTCGGCTCCGAGGAGGATGAGCCGGTGACGATGTACCTGCGCAAGCAGGGTCCGGGTGACGTCACCGCGGGCGACATCGTGCCGCCGGCCGGAGTCACCGTGCACAATCCCGATCTGCACATTGCCACCCTCAACGGCAAGGGCAAGCTGGAGATCGAGCTGATCGTGGAGCTGGGCCGCGGCTACGTGCCCGCGGTGCAGAACAAGGTGTCCGGCGCAGAGATCGGTCGGATCCCGGTGGACTCCATCTACTCACCGGTGCTGAAGGTGACCTACAAGGTCGAGGCCACCCGGGTCGAGCAGCGGACCGACTTCGACAAGCTGGTCCTGGACGTAGAGACCAAGCCGTCGCTCACCCCACGGGATGCGCTGGCCTCGGCCGGTCGCACCCTGGTGGAGTTGTTCGGCCTGGCCCGCGAGCTCAACGTCGAAGCCGAAGGCATCGAAATCGGTCCTTCACCGGCCGAGGCGGACACGATCGCGGCATTCGCCATGCCGATTGAGGACCTGGACCTCACCGTCCGGTCCTACAACTGCCTCAAGCGCGAGGGCATTCACACCGTCGGCGAGCTGGTCAGCCGCAGCGAGGCGGATCTGCTGGACATCCGCAACTTCGGTGCCAAGTCGATCGACGAAGTGAAGCTGAAGCTGGCGGGTCTGGGTCTGCAGCTCAAGGACAGCCCGCCCGGTTTCGACCCCTCTGCGGTGGCGGCAGAATACTCGATCGACGGGTGGGGCGAGGCCAGCGAGAACGGGGCTGACAACGGCCCCGATTACGGCCCCGACGACGGCCACGACTACGCCGAAACCGAACAGCTGTGAGCACTCGTGAGTGGCAAACAGTGCTATAGCACTGTTTGCCACTCACGAGGCAACCGAAGGGAGCCACATGCCAACGCCGACGAAGGGTGCCCGGCTCGGCGGGTCGCCGGCCCATGAACGGTTGATGTTGGCCAATTTGGCGACATCGCTGTTCACCCACGGCCGGATCACCACTACCGAGGCCAAAGCGAAACGGCTGCGTCCGTTCGCCGAGCGGCTGATCAGCAAGGCCCGGATAGGGGACTTGCACAACCGTCGCGAGCTCATGCGGGTGATCCGGGACAAGGACGTGGTACACAAGCTGGTCGCGGAGATCGGTCCGCAATTCGCGACCCGGCCGGGTGGCTACACCAGGATCCTCAAGACGTTGCCGCGCAAGGGTGACAACGCTCCGATGGCGATCATCGCGCTGGTCACCGAGCGCACCGCCGCGGAGGTCGAGGAGGTCCAGCGCAGGGCCTTCAAGGCCCGGCCGAAGGGGCAGCAGCCGGCCGGCAAGAGCGCTGCGGAGGCCACCCCCACCGCGGAGGCCCCGGTCGCCGCAGGGAGCCCCGCTGAGGAGACTCCGGCTGGGGAAGCGACGCCGTCACCCACTGCGCAGGAGGACGAGGACTGATCCTGACCGCGAGCGACGTGCCGCAGGAGCCCGCCACCCCCGCCGGGGATGGCGGGCTCCTGCGCTACCGGCTGGATATCAGCTACGACGGTTCGGCCTTCTCCGGGTGGGCCCGCCAACCTGGGCGACGAACCGTCCAGGGTGTTGTCGAACACGCCCTGGCGACGGTGGCGCGGATCGAGGCAACACTCACCGTCGCTGGGCGCACCGACGCGGGCGTGCACGCCACCGGGCAGGTCGCCCACGTCGATGTGCCGCCCGGGGCGCTGCCGCCCGACCAGCTCGCCCACCGGCTGGCTCGGCTGCTGCCACCGGATGTCCGGGTGCCCTCAGTGCGGCTGGCGCCGCCCAGCTTCGATGCTCGCTTCTCAGCGCTGCGGCGCCACTACCGGTATCGGATCTGCGACGCGCCGTGGGGTGGTGATCCCCTGCGCCGGTATGACACAGTGAGCCACCCTCGTCGGCTCGACGACGCTGCGATATGCGCGGCGAGCATGGGGTTACTCGGTGAGCACGACTTCGCCGCGTTCTGCCGTCGCCGCGACGGCGCGACCACGGTGCGCGCACTGGAGCGATTCGAGTGGACCCGCGACGAGCCGCATCTGCTGATCGCGCACGTCGCGGCGGACGCGTTCTGCCACTCGATGGTGCGCAGCCTGGTGGGTGCGCTGCTGGCGGTGGGGGAGGGCCGGCGCACCCCCGACTGGCCTGCTGGCCTGCTGCGCCACACCAGCCGCGCCAGCGAGGTGCCGGTGGCTCCCGCGCACGGCCTGACCCTGGTCCGGGTTGATTACCCCGCCGACGACCAGCTTGCCGCCCGTGCCGAACGAACCCGCGCGTTGCGGCACCCGGATGGTCGGCTCGGTGTCTAGGGTCAGCGGGTAGGCAGGTTGCCGGACATTCGTTATCCGGGTCGGGCTTGGTCCCGCCAATGGGCCAATGCGCGCTGGCTGGCGAGGGTATCGGGGTGGTCGGCACCCAGCACTCGTAGCCGGTCTGGGAGGAGTTCGGCGAATGCTGCTGCGGCACCGGCCGCGTCCCCTGTCTCCCCCCGTAACCGCGCCAGATGGTGCCGGGCAAAGAGTGTGGCTGGATGGTCGGGGCCTTGGACCCGCAGCCGGTCGGGAACGAGTTCGGCGAATGCCGCGGCGGCACCCGCCGAGTCCCCCGCCACCCCTCGCCAGCGCGCCAGTTCGTGCCGGGCGTCGAGGGTGTCAGGATGGTCGGGGCCTTGGATCCGCAGCCGATCGGCGAAAAGTTCGGCGTATGCCGCGACGGCTCCCGCCGCGTCCCCCGCGTCCCCCCGCCACCTCGCCAGAAAGTGCCGGGCTTGGAGGGCCTTGGGATGGTCGGGGCCTTGGACCCGCAGCAGGTCGGGGAGGAGTTCAGCAAGTGCTGCTGCGGCACCGGCCGGGTCTCCCTCCGCCCCTTGCCAAGCGGCCAAGCGGTGTCGGGCGTCGAGGGTCTCGGGATTGTCGGGGCCCCGGTCTTGCAGCAGCTTGGCCAGGCGGATAGCGAGGTGCAACACGTGCGTGGCCTTCTGGTCGCCGCTGTCCGCGCGGGCCCGCAACTCCTCCAGATTGCGCAGCTTGGCCAGCAGTCGGGCGAGCTGGTCGGTGCCCTCCGAGTCGCCGGTGAGGGCAGGTGAGCGGACGTTGATCGCCTTTCCCGGCGCACAGAACTCCGCGTGCAGCGCGGGAAGCTGCGCGAGGGTGGCATGGACGCTTGGGAGTGCGGCGCGCAGAACCTCGTGCACCACGGTGGCAGGAGTGATGACTTCAACGAGTTCCCGGTAACGTTTCTCAATGGTGTGCAGGTGGTGTTCGATCGCACGCTGCGGATCCCAGAAGTTCTCGTTCACCACGTAGATGCAGTCGCGGAATCCGGACGACAAGGGATCACCGTCGCCGTCCACGGACAGCAGACCGCCCGGTAGTTCGTCTCGATGCCTGGGGGGCGCGGTGACCCAATCGGGGATGGGCCGCCCGCGGGCCGTCATCTCCCGGTTGATCGCCTGGCGCATCTCGTTAACCTCCCCCTGGAAGCTGTGGATGTCGCTCCTGATCTGTTCCACCGACTCGATGAGGACACGCTGCGGGAACGCGACCGCCACCGGGAGTGAGGTCACCCTGCGGTCGTCGGCGTCGTACACCAGCTCCAAGTGCAGCAGGTACACCACCGTGTCGTGGATGGAGTCTCGACCCAGCCGGACCAAGAACCGGTCGGCCTCGCCGGGGGCGATCACCTGAGAGAGGTCGATGGTGACTCGCCCGTCGGTGGCCTCCTCGGGGGCCGGAAGCGTGACATCGTATGTTTCGGACACGTCCAGCCTGGCCCCGATATACCTGGGGAACCCGGGCTTGTAGGGCGTCAGCCAGATGCTGTTGAGCCGGGCCGCCCAGCGCGTGTGCACGACCACTCGTTTGACGACGGCGGGCTGGCCTCCGGTATTGCGCACCTTGACGTCGAGGACCGGTAGGTCGTCCCGGACGTCCTCGGCGGGGTCTGGTGGTGGAAGGGACACGTCCACCAATTCCACGCGCGATTTCTGTGGTCGTCGTGCACGTAAGGCGGCCCAAGCGCCGATAAGGGCGGCAACGACGCCGCCGATCAACCCGAGAAGTGTGGTGAGCACGGGACTACCCTATGCATCAGGCGGCTTGGAGGCCCCGGGGATGGCGCTGACCCCGCTGCCGGTTCCATCACCAGAGTCCGGCCAGGGTAGGGGAACGTGTGGTCACTAGCGGAGACGGCCCTCGCTCGGCGTTAGGCGTCCTCGTGCCATTGACGGATGCGCGCGGCGTGCTGCTCGGACATCAACGGCCGGTGGCTGCCGGGCTGAGATCCGCCTTTGTCGGCTGGACCATCCAAGCTGCTCATGGCGGCAGGATAGAATCTGCTGCCCGGCAGCGTAAACCGGGCGATGAGCACCGGTCAGTTGGTGAGAAAGGTGTCGATCGAGCGCCGCAGCCCGGGGATGTCCAGACCGTGGGCTGCGTCGTGGTCGGTTGTGGTGCCGTAACGGCGTAGCTCGGCCTGACCCACTCCGAGGGCGAGCAGGCGGTGGCGTACCCCACGCAGTGCCTGGGCCACCTGAGCGGTGGAGGTCCCAGTGAGGTACGGCTCGACTATGACGACGTCGGGCTCGGTCAGGGTGGCGCGCAGCCGGTCGGCGTCGAATGGGCGGACAGTGGCGGCGTAGAGCACGGTGACGTCGCGGTGTGCGGTGGCCGCGAGCACGCGATCAGCCATCGGACCCACCGCGACGACAGTGCCGGCGTTTCCGTGGCGCAGCACCTCCATCTGTCCGGTGTGCACGTCGTGCGGGTGGGTGTTTCCGGTGTTGTCCAGGCGCAGGTAGACCCGGCCCTGGCCGGCCACGGACTGGCGCAGCAGCGTGTCGACCTCGACCGGATGACCGGGCACGTGCACGGTCCAGCCGTCCAAGGTGTCGAGCAATGCGACGTCGCGGTGCCCGAAATGGGTCTGCCCCCCGCCCGGCCAGCCGTAGGAGCCACCGGCGCTGACCAGCACCGCGCCGAGGCCTTGGTGCCCCAGGTCGAGCTTGACCTGCTCGAACGGTCGCTCGATCAGGAACGGCGGGAAGGTGTGCACGATCGGCCGCATCCCGGTCAGCGCGAGACCGCCGGCCACGCCCAGCATCAGCTGCTCGCGGATGCCCACATTGATCACACGGTCAGCCACCGGTGCGGTGGCCACCGGGTCGAGGTAGCCGGCCCCGATCTCGGCCAGCACCAGCGCCAGATCGGGATTCTCGCGCAGCAACTGGGGGATCAGCCGGTAGAAACGCTCGCGCTGGTCCTCGGTGGCGGGCACAGCGCTGACGGCCGGTGCATCGGTGGTGCTTGTGGCGGGCATGAGGCCTCCCCGGGTGTCGGTCGTAGTCATCAGGCGGTCTTGGATTCGACGTGGGCCACGACGGCCAACGGCCGTCCGGGGTGTTCGACGGTGAACGCCCGGCGCAGCGCATCGTGGTCGCGGCTGTCCACGTCGACGGTGGTCCAGCGCTCGACGGCGAACCGGGCCGCGATCCCTCCAGGCCAACCGAGGCCGGCGGAGTCGTTGTCGATCACCACTGTGGTGAGCTGGTCCAGCCCGGCCCGTCCGGCGAACTGGATGGCCTCGGCGTTGCTGCCCTCTTCGAGTTCCGCGTCGCCGACCAGAACCACCACCCGGGGCGTAAGCCGCCCGGTGAGTCGAAGCCCGAGTGCGGATCCCACCGCCAAGCCCAGACCGTGGCCCAGCGAGCCGGAGCCGATATCGATTCCGGGCACCAGCGTGCCATCGGGATGGAACCCGAGCGGGGAGTCGAACGACCCGAAGCCGTCCAGTTCGGCAGGGGTGAGGAACCCGTGCGCGGCCAGCACCGCGTAATAGGCCATCGGACCGTGCCCCTTGGACAGCAGGAACCTGTCGCGGTCCGGGTCATCGGGGTGTGCGGCATCCACCCGCAGGATGTCGTGGTAGAGCACCCACAGCACGTCGAGGGTGGAGGTGGCGCTGGGCCCGTGCTTCTCATCGCCGGTCATCCGCGTCATCAGCGCGGGCAGCTGCGAATAGGGCAGTGCCGAATAGGGCAGTGCCGAATAGGGCAGTGCCGAATAGGGCAGTGCCGAATAGGGCAGTGCCGAATAGGGCAGTGCAGTCGTCATGTAGACCATGTTCGAACCTCAAGCATGGTTGATGTCAAGTGGCCGCTGCCGGCCGCGTGTCGATCAAGGTTGACACATGGCCAGGAGCTTCGTCACGGTGGCCCAGTTGCGGACCGTGGCTGACCCGGCGGCGGCCAAGGGACCCGCGGTTCGGGCGAGTTGTGCGGCCAGTTCGCTGCGTCCGATGCCGTCCGGGGTGTGCAGGAACAGGGTGCGCCCGACCACCGTCGCCTCGTCGCGGCTGCCCTTGCCGATGGCCCGCTGCTGGGCGGTGGCGACGGCGGCGAGCTGGTCAGGCCCGATCTGCTCGCTGGTGAACGCGGCGTGCAAGCATCTGGGATTTGTCTCGTCGGGATAGGGATTGTCCCTGACCACCTGCGACAGCTCGGCGCGGGACAACACCACCACTCTGGGACGCACGCTCAGCGACTCGGCGATGGCGCGCTGGAGAGCAGCGGCGATCGCGGAGGTGTCGGTCTGGGCGCTGGTGAACACCACGTTGCCACTCTGGATGTAGGTCGTCACGTTGGTGTGCGCAAGGGAGGCGACGACCGTGCGCAGGTCGGCCATGGCCACTCGGTTCCGGCCGCCGACGTTGATACCCCGCAGCAGCGCGACGTGGGTAGGGCCGACGTGGGTTGGGTCGACGTGGGTGGGCACAGCGTGATTCTGCCAACTCTGAGCGCCCAGCCCAGATCTACCGTTGTGGTTGCCCGCTCCAAACTTCGCAGACAGTAGGTCTGACCAGCCACTTTGAGGCGGCACGGTCGGTCTCTCGGTGACCGGACTTCGGCGTAGCGGGTGGCGGCGGTCTGCCGATGATGACCACGGGTCCCCGCGGGCGCCTGCCCAAGCTCCGCGTCAATTAGCGAAAGCCGTCCAATGATCACTGTTTCGGAAGAATCAACCGCGCTGATCGCGGCTCGATCTTCCTAAACGGTGATCATTGGACGGATAGGACCGATCAAGATGACCCCCGGCTCGGCGATCCGAGGCTCGCCCCACTGATTGCCCGATACCGAACGGTCGATCGAACTCCGCGAGGAGCTCGTCGGGGAGGTGCCGGGCCGGGTGGGCGCGATATGGCCTGAGATCGAGTGCGCCGGCAATCGAGCAGGGCGCACCTGGCTGATCTACGTGGATGGCCAGCCCGCGGCAACGCTGACGCTGGGCTGGTCTGACCCTCTATGGGACGACGACGGAGCCGCCGGCTATCTGCACCGCCTTTCGGCGCCGGTCCGCTGCCGGTCTCGGCTCGCATTTGCTGAACTGGGCGGCAGCGAGGTCGGCCGGCGCCACCGCCAGTGGCTGCGGCTGGACTGCGTGGCACTAAACCGCCGTTTGTGCCAGTACTACGAGTCGCACGGCTTCCGACACCGCGGGACGTCCAGGTCGGCGGGCCAATCCGGTTAGCGGCGTCGACCGATCGCGACGAACCCAGCGAGGAAGTACGCCGGCGGGCACGGATCTGTGTCCAGGTCGGCCAACGCCTTGCCCCAGCGGAGGACATCTTCAGGGGCGGCGAACCCGGCGGCGACCATGGACTCGCGGGCCGCCCAGGCGGGTCCTCGTTGTCCAGGCTGCGGCGTGATCGTGTGGATCCGCCCGCGATGCTCGATCACGTCCAACCCGGCTGTCCGCAGCAGTTCTGCCAGCCGGAGCCCGATCTGCATGTCGTTGCCCTGGGCGGTGTGAAAGGCGAAGTAGCGCTCGTGCAGTTCGGTCAACTCGGGCACCGGGGGTCGGATCCGCGTCATAGTCGCCTCGACGTCGACGAGGTAGACGCAACCTCCCGATCGGACCAGGGCCCCCAAGTGGTCCACGATGGCCTGTTCATGGCCGCCGTTATGCGCGAGGACGTGCCGAAGCATGGCCACGTCGTAGGCGCTTGCGGGTAGCCCGGTGGCCTCGGCCTGACCCACCCGCGCGCTGGCCTGGGACAGACCCTCGGCGTCGATGATCGCCGTGGCCCGATCGATGGCGTCTGCGTCGGCGTCCACCCCGGTGACCGACCCTTCCGGGCCGACAACGCCGGCCATCACCGCCAGAACGGCACCGGGCCCGCAGCCGACGTCGACGACGTGGGCGCCGGCGCCGATGCCGGCGAGCTCCCACAGGTCGGCCTCAGCCTCGCGTGCCTGCTGCGCCATCGTCTGGTAGCGGGCCATCTCACTGTCGCTGAGGCGCAACGCGTACTCGGCCATGAAGTCCCTTCCTGTGCTAGCACACCCTCGTCTGCGCCGATCGCGACGAGGTACTCCTTGCCGTACCCGGTCGAGCATCACTCTCACCGGCTCTCCCGCTGGGCGAGTTGG
This sequence comes from Pseudonocardiaceae bacterium, assembly GCA_050701375.1. Taxonomy (GTDB): domain Bacteria; phylum Actinomycetota; class Actinomycetes; order Mycobacteriales; family Pseudonocardiaceae. The sequence goes on along the minus strand of JBOHFC010000112.1, from coordinate 13,871 downwards.
CGCTGGAGATCATGCAGACGTTGCTGTGCCTGGTGGGCCGCCAGGTCGGCGGCATCGAAGTCACGCTGCGCAGACTGGGCCCGGCGACGCGCCTCGTGTTCGGCCTGCTCCGCGGCCCCGAGGCGGGCCCGCAACTCCCGCTGCGCCGTGGCCGCATCGTCCACCGCCCGGGCGGCGTCGGTCAGCGCGCGCTGCGCCTCGTCGCGGGCGGTGTCGTAGCCGGTCGCCTCGGTGCGCAAGCGCTCGAGTTCTCGCTGTTCAGGCTTGTCCCGCTCGCCGGCGCCGGCCGGGTCGCGGTCGAGGACGCCGGTTCCGGCGAACAGGTCGGTTGCGGCATCGGCAGGGTCCAGCGCCGTGGTAAGCCGCCCACCGGCCAGCGCCTGCGCCGCGGCGGAGCTGTTCACCGCGGCGGTGAAGGTGTTCACCAGTTCGCGGGTGACCCCGTCGCTGACCGGCTGGCCGGCAGTCCGAGCCAGCGTGCCAACCTGCTGCACGACGGCGTGGACCAGTTCGTGACGCTGCCGTGACAGCCGGTGCAGCTGCTCGCCGTGGCGCCGGCGCTGGGCTTCGAGCAGCCCGTCACCCAACTCCATCAGAGCCCGGACCTGCTCCGGATGTTCGCGGACCAGCTGATTGGCCAGCCACGCCGCCGTTGAGGGTCTGCGCAGCGCAGCGATCTGCTCGGTCAGCTCGCGGCAGCCCTGCTCACGAGCCTGCCGGGTAGCGGCGTTGCGGGCGGCGGTGAATTCATGCCTGGGCAGCGAATACAGCTCATCAGCCACCGACTCAAGGTCCACTCAACCTCACTCCCGCGCTAGCGCCTGCGGATGCGTCGGACCTACTGGCGGGGCGCAGCCGGACGCAGGTAGGCGGCCAGGGCCACACTGTCCTCGGGTAGGTCGATCTGCGCGGCGGCCTGATCGAAGCGGATGAACTCGACGGTGTTACGCATCCACGCGTCGGGAGTGGACGCACCCGCCATGGTGACCTCGATGCGGCGCAGCCGCCCATCATCGTCGAAGGCGGTGCTGGCGCGAAGTTGCCAGTCGGGATTCAGTCCCGGATGCGTCAGTCCAGCGGCCCGATCGCGATCGACTTCAACCGCGAGGTCGGCCCGATTGTCCGGTTCGGTCGACCGGCAACCCTGCCGGAGCACCTCAAGCGCCCAACGTGGGTGGGTGCATGTCCACTGACCGGTCTGGTCGGTCTGGTGGGTGTACGTCCACACTCCGTCGGGCATGCTCTGGTAGCTCGTTGCGCCGTCGAGCACCAGCGACGTGTCCCCGCTCGCCAGCGCGGCACGGTCGCTGCGAAAGTCGACGACGCCGCGGTAGTGCGTTGACATCGTCTCAGGCAGCTGGCCCGTAGCGTCGCCGGGAAAGCTGTATTCGAGGACTATGTCCACCTCGGCGCTACCTTCGGCCAAAGTACGCTCCACACCCGCGTCGATGCGCGAGCACCCTGAACCCCCCACTGTCCCGTCTCGTGCCATACACCCGAGGATAGGCCGCCGACGTCAGCTCTGGTTCTAGTCCCGAACCCAACGGACAGTAACGACCTCCGCGTCGGTCAGCGCATCAGTCCCCGCAGCGCACCGGCCCGAGGATCTCTCGCTCCGCGGGTGTGGTGACCAGCCGCAGTGGCAGCCACAGGTCGGGACCTAACGCCACCACGCCGTCGTCGGTCAACGCCGCCAGTTGGTTGGTCATCGGCGCAGGCAGTTGCCACATCTCGGCGGCCAGCTGCGCCTGGGCAGCCGGCAGACTTTGCAGGAGCACCAGGTCGGCGTTGATCGCGGTGCTCTCGGCCTGCGGGTGCAGGTAGGGCAGCAGGTACAGGGTCGTCTGCCATGGCGACCGTGGCGGGAACAGCTCTTGCGGGACGGCTCCGCCGTCGTGCACGACCAGCAGCGGAGCGTCCTCAGTGGCCCGCGGCAGCTCGACTGGCGCCAGTCGCCGTACCTGCAGCAGGGGAGCGGGACGCCCGTCTGGGCCCTCGCCCGCGGCTCGGGTGAGCTCCTGCCAGGCATCGGGTCGGCCGGTGGCGACGACCACCCAGGCGCCGGTGGCCATCGCGCGCAGGGCGACCTGTCGCGCCAGGTAGAGCCCACCGACCAGGACCAGTCGGGTCGGCTGCGGGCGCAGCACCGACACACTCAGCGGTTCATCATGGACACCGCAGCCCAGGACCATGCCGCCGCGGTCGCTCGACGGGCTGATCGCATCGAGCAGGCCAGCGGTGACGAGGAACTGCGGCGCCCCTGTCCCAGTCGCGGGGTCAGCCAGAGTCCTGCTCATTGGGGCGCCCCGAGCGGCAGGGTTGCGGCCAAGCCGGCGACCTGCAGCCCGCGGAGCGGGCGCAGCGCCACACCGAGCCGTTGCGAGACAGCCTGCAGCTGGTCGTCGGCCGCCTCGAGCTCCGTGGGGTTGCGGGCGGTCACCCGGACCAGCCCGCGCAACCCCACCTCGCCGCCGTCCGTACCGGGCGACAGCGACAACGACAGCGTCGTGGACAGCGCCCGCACACCGGTCAACGCGTTGAGATTGTGCATGGCGCCCCTGGTCCCCCAGCCGGTGATCGCGTAGCTGGCGTGACCCACCCCGGCGGCGGTGACCGCTGTCCAGCCTTCGTTGAGCGTCACCGGCTGCCCGGTGCCGGCCACCGCGGACAGCTCGGCCGCGGAGATGCCGGCACGTAGCAGCTGGTCAGCATCCAGCGGTTGGGTCGATACCCCCCGGGCCTCCAGGTTGTTACGCACCCGGGACAGCGCCCCGATCAGGGCCCGGTGGCAGCCGGTCACCCCACCACCACGTTCGGCCACTGCGGAGGGGCAGCGCCGCGGGTCCAGCCGCACCGCCACCCAGGTGGTGCGCCTGGCGGCCACCGGTAGCGGGCCTAGAACCTCCAGGTAGGAACGCAGCGCCGGAGACGACGACGGCAGCGCGGTGCTGCCCGGGTAGCTATGCCAGATCACCTGGATCGAATCCAGCACCACCCCGCGGTGTTCCAGGCACGGGGCGAGCGCGCTGAGCGGCAGGCTTGCGGCGCCGCCGACTGGTGTGATCATCGACGGTGCGGCGTCGACTTCGAGCACGGCGGTCCAGGTGTTGTGGTGCCACACCAGGCCCAAGGGCTCGCGCTGGTGATCGGCGCCGTGCGCGATGGTCAGATCCGGCAGGAGCAGGCGAAGCAACGTCACCCGCGGATCGTCTGAGCCCTCGACCGGCTGCTGTGGATTTTCCGCCGCCACCGGATCCGGACCGGTGACGCTGCGGCTATGGGAGCGCACCAGGTAACCAACGGTGACCTGGATCCACTGCACCAGCCAACGGCCGTGCCAGCGGCCCAGCGCCAGCGGTGCCGCGACCAGCAGCATCAACAGCGCAGCCCACCACAGGGCGGTGTGCACGGCGAGCAGTGCCAGGCCGAGCGCCGCCCCGGCCTCGAGCGCGACCAGGTTGACCACGGGCAGTGGACCCAGGCGCGAACCCGTCGAGCACAGCCGGGCACTCGCCCCAGCGCACAGTGCACCGCTGGGCTGCCGCAGCGGCGTCGACGCCCGTTGCTGATCCGACTGGCGGTGACGCGTCGACTCCTGCTGGGGTGGCGCCGGTGCTGCGGTCATGTCTCCGCCTCCTGGGGAGGACGGACGATCAGAGTCCGCCGAGGGGGCTTCGCTATCCTGCGGCACCGTACAGCCCCGGATAGAGCGGTAGGCACCCGATGTCCACGAATCCGACCACCAAGGCGCAGGTGCAGGCCTACCGCTTCGTGCTGCGCAGGATGGAGTCGGCGTTGGTCCGCAAGGACGCGGTGATGCTGCACGAGCCGATGCGCCACCACCTGCGGGCGACGGCGGTGGGCCTGATCCTCGGGCTGCTCGGATTGGCCGCGTTCTTCGTGATCGGCAGGTTGCACTCGACCAGCCATGCCAGCGCCCCGGAGCTCGGGCTGATTCGGTCGGTCAGCGCTGCACATGTGGCCTCAGCGTGGTGGCTGCCAACGATGATGGAGGGCGAGGGCGAGCACGGTTCGGGCGGCGACGCCAGGGGGTGAGCCAGCCGAACCATTGCCGACGGCGCGCCCGCCATCGATCGGCTCGCCGCTTTCCTCGGGCACCCCGTCTTCGTGCGCCACGACCGAGCACGGCCTACGGGTCAGAAGATCACGGAACTTCGGGGTTAAACGTGAGCGCTGGGCATCACGACCGTACCCTGACGGCACTCATACCAGGTCGCGCAATTGCCGACGGCTACCGATTCCGAGCTTGGCGAACACGTTTCCAAGATGGAACTCCACGGTCTTGCTGCTGAGGTAAAGTTCCGCAGCGATCTCCCGATTGGTCATGCCCCGCTGGGTGAGTCGAACAACCTGATACTCCCGCTCGGACAGCCGCGCGAGATTGGCCGCCATGGGGATCGGCCTGGTCCGCTCGGCACAGCGGGCCAACTCGGCCTCGCAGCGCTGGAGAAAGGGTGCGGCGCCCAGCTCGGCCAACCGCCCGTGGGCCGCCCGCAGCCAGTCGCCTGCGGTTGCGGCGGCGCCAGTGCGTCGCAATAGCGCGCCCAGCGATGCTTCCAGCATTCCCCGATACAGCGGCGGATCCTCGTCGCCCGCGGGTACATTGAGCGCGCGTTGGTATCGGTCTCGCGCCGCCGCGGGGGCGCCACGCCGGTCCAGCAGCCAGCCTTCCAAGCGCCCAAGCAACGGTTGGAGGTAGGCGACATCCGCTCCCACGGATTTCAGCGCGGCTAGCTGACGCCCGGCTTCCACCAGCCGTCCGGTGCCGATCAGCGCCTCGACCAGCAACGGGCGCCACCACAGCTGCCACCACACATGCACCGATTCGGCGTCGGGCGAGTCAAGATCACGGACCGAAGCGAGCGCATTGAGCATGCCGGCGTGGTCCGCCTGCGCCTGCGCCGGTACGGCGGCCGCGATCGCCGCGTACCGGCGGTCCTGGGGCATGCCAGAACGTTCCGCGGTGAGCTGCGCGGCCCGCACCTGCGCAGCCGCGATGGCGAAGTCGCCCCGCCCAGCGGGAACCAGGACCGCGCTCAGTCGCCCCAGGCCGTGGTGAAACATCTGCTCATCGGCCTCGGCCGTGGCCACCCCCTGCAGCGCCGTGACGGCCGAGTCGTCCCAGGCGCCGAGCAGGTACTGGACAGTGGCCAGGTAGTAGAACGACCCGTTGCCGAAGGCCGAGCGGAATCCGCAGCGATGTGCTCGCACCACGACCGTCAGGTCGTCGCAGGCGGCCCGCAGCTGGCCGCTCATCGCGCGCAGCGCCAGGCACTCCAGGTCCGAACGCGATGTCCGCTCCGCTACCGTCGGGAGGTGGCGCAGCTCCTGAAACGCGACCGGCCAACCGTCCTCCCGGCTGCGACCCACAGCGAGCGTCATCCGGGCCATGTCGGCGCTGCGCGGGTCGATCGATGGGTCGGCCAGGGCCTGCCGCGCGACCCAGACCGTCTCCGGGCCGCGGCCCCGCCACAGATGCAGTGCGGAGAGGAAGGTGGCCGCGGTGCGGCGCACCCAGGCCAGCTCGGAATCCGGTGACGTATGGTGCAGGACGCGGGTGAATAACTCCTCGGCGATGGTCAGTTCGTTGTGCCGCAACATCGCCAGGATGCCCTGCGCGCAGTCACGCAGCGGGGACGCGGCGCATTCCGCGATCTGCGCAGAGCGCCGCGCCGACCACGCGGTGCGGAAATCGCGCAGCGAGTACAGGCAGCCGGTGAGCAACCGGCGCTCGTGCTCGGCCCGGGACCCGGAGAGCTCGGCGGCCCAGAGCAGGTGGTTCGCGGCGATCTCGTACTCCCCGCCCGCCAGCTCCTGCTCTGCGGCCTCTTCCAGCCCGGCGGCGAGCGACTCGTCAGTGTCCGCCGCTGCCGCCACCCGATGCCTCCAGGAGGCCCGTCGACCGACGAACGGCAGCGCGGCCTGATGCAGCCGGCGGCGGCGGCCGGCCGGCAAGGCGGCGTAGACAGTGTCGCGGTGCAGCTGGTGGCTGAAGGCCACCGGACTGGCCGGATCCGCCGGCCGCCAGTCGACCACCCCGGCGTGCACCGCCGGCTCCACCGCCTTGGCCGGGTTGTCGATTGCGGCCAGCCGACCTAGCCGCGCCAAGGAGATCCTGGTGTCCACTACCGCCAGCGCCTCCATCAGCCGGCGGGTGGCCTTGGGCTGTGCGGTCATCCAGGTCGAGATCGCCCTGTTCAGCGGCACCCCACCGGTCTGGTCCCGCATCCAGGTCGCCGCGCCCGCACCGACCGAACCACCGACGTGACCGGCTACGAACTCCGCCACCTCCGCCTCGGTGAACCCGGCCAGCCGCATCCGGGTGGCGTCATCCCCCGCCGGCAGCATTGTGACCTGCTCGTCCTCCCGGCTGACCAGCAGCACCAGGACTTGATCGGTGCCCAGCCGCCGTTGCACGAACATCAGCGCGCGTATCGAGAACTGGTCCGCCCACTGCACGTCGTCGACGACCATGACGACGGAGCTGACCGCCTGTAGCTGGCCGAGCAGATCGAGCAGCTCCGCCGCGGCGCAGACCACGGCCGTATGGGGGTTCGTCGGGACATCGCGGTAAGCCGACAACAGCTCGCTGAACACGCCGTAGGCGTCGAGCTGGCGGGTTCGCGACGCCGTGGCCCGCAGCGCGGTGAAGTCGCTCAGGTCGTCGAGGAATCGGCGCACCAATGTCGTCTTGCCGATGCCCGCGGCGCCGGTGAGCCGCACAAAGGTGGGGTTACCGTTGCGCGCACGATCGGCACACTGGTGTAGCAGCCCGAGCTCCACCGTTCGGCCGACGAACCCTCCCGGTCCTCCGGGAACTGGGGTCCACGGCGCACCGGTTTCGCTCCCCTCGATGCCCGGCACAGACCATACGGGCGAAGGCTCCGTCGTCCACGGACGAGCGGGCTCAACCAGAGGTCCGAAGCCCCTTCGCAGTGTGCAGCAAAGATGTGCGGCCTGCATCCCTCGGCTGGATGATTCGCTTGCGCTCGGCGGCGTCGCGGAGCGGTCCGACGGCTCCCGGCAGCCAGCCGGTCACCAATTCGACGGCGAAACGCAACGACTATGGACTTTCCCTAGGACACCTACCGTCACGAGCTTCTACTCTGCGACCAACGTCGGGGATGCGTAGTCGTAGTGCCGCGCTGGCGGTGGCGGCGGTGGCGTCGTCGTTAGTGGCTGTCGCCGGGTCGGGTGTGGCGTCGGCGGATCCGGTGACCGTGCATGTGGACGCGGTGCGCGCGCCGACGAGCGCGAGCGCGAAGCATGTGCCGCCGGTGGATTCGGGTGTGTACCTGCGGCCGGGTCAGTGGGCGGTCATCGCCGTTTCGGGCACCGCGACGTGTACGCCGGATTCCAACCATGCGAAGTCGTTGCACTGCCTGAACGCCGACGCGAATGGTTCGCCGGATATTGCGGGTTCGGATTTCCTGGCGCCGGGTCTGCGTAAGTTCAGCCTGGTCGGCAAGGTAGGTAACGGTCCGTTGATGTTCGTGGGCGGGGGGCCGCCGGGCGGTTGGGCGCTGGCGGCGGACAACGTGACCGGTCCGGGCCCGCTGCGCCTGGGTTACAACGATGAGTTCAAGTACTATGCGGATAACACGGGTGGTTTCGATGTGAATATTGAGATATATGAGAAGTGCTTGGGCGACCAGATATGTGGGCCACTATAACGCATGGGTCGCTGCGCAGCACCAGCGGGGCGCGCCGTCCAGACGAGCCCCGCTCTTCAATCTGCTACTCACGAACCATCTACTCTGGACCGTGGTCGAATGGCGTATCGATCTCCCGAGCTGCGAACTCCCGAGGCGCGAGGCGCGGCGGAACATCAGCGCGGCACCACTTCTCGACGCTTCCTTGTGCTTCGCCGAGCGCCTGCGCGCGCCGTTCTATTCACCCGGGCACAAGGGCGGCCGATCCCTGCCCGCGGCTTTAGTTCATCGCGGCCTACAACGGCACGGCCAAGCCCTTCCGCTGGACCTACGACGCCAAGCTCCTCAAGGCCGCCTGATCCCCCAACGACCTTCAGCGGCGCTGCGCTAGATCGGACAGGGTTGAATGCTCCGTCTGCGCCCTATGTGCGGGGTTCTACTCCTGTGCTACCGGGTCCACTCGCTGAAGTATGCGGTCACGACGGCATCAAGGCAGGTCAGAGCGCGGTATATGAAAGAGGCTTGACTACAGATCCTGGCCTACCTCGACCACGACGGCCCACGGCCCCCGCCCCCAGGACACCCCCGAAGCCGCTCCACGCCCGACGTGACCTCATCTCAATCAGCGGATAACAGCGTCCGCTAAATCGACAGGCTGCCGCGACCGACGCAAACGATCACTGGTACGCCTCCTCGGCTCCGATGACGGGTGAAGCGGTGCGCGGGTGCCTTCCTCAGCCTTTCCTCCTCACCGATCGGCGACAGCGCCGCGCGGAGTCTGCCACAGCGGCCGCCTCCGGCGGCGCCTCCCAGCGCACCCACAGCCCAGACCGTCCAACGTAACTGTCAGTTACCTCGCTGGAAGGACTGTGGTCGCGCGCCGAGGTGCCAGCGGTGGCAACTTTGCGCCGTTAGTTGCCACCACTGGCAACTACGCAACAGACCTATGGACCCTTTCCTGGGACTGCTGGGAGTGATGTGACAGCCGTGGCAGCCGGGCCGTCGGCGGGACGGAAGTGGCGCGAGTTCCACCGCCTCGGGGACGACCAGAATGAAGAGCGCCGGGAAAGGTCGGACGACGCTCGCCGGCCTCCTATTGACCTGCTGTGCTCGGTTCGCCGGGGACCGCTGCACCGGAGGGCATGCCGTCGGTGACATAGGCGTCGTAGTAAATGCGCCATGGTTCGGCCGTGGCGCTATGTGGTCCATCGGCGACTGCGCCAGAGAGGTGCTTATCGAGCTCGGCGAGACAGACGCTCCATCCGGCCGCGTTGCGGGCAGCGGTGTCGCGTGCTTCGAGCACGTTGATCAGCGTCAACTGGCAGCTGCCGTCGCCGATCGGTTCCAGCTCGAAGTGCAGTTCGTCGCGCCCCCAGGTGAAGGAAAGGCGACGGGGCGGATCGACGGCCAGGATCCGACCCGTCGTCGGCCCAGTATGGGGATCATCAAAGAACTCGATCGTCCCTCCGGGACGCAACTCGATCTTCACCGTGGAGGGAAACCAGTGCGCGAGCTCGTCGGGCTCGGTGACCGCCGACCAGACGCGCTCAATCGCGTGCGGATAGATGCGTTGGAAGCGAACGGCAGGGCGTCCGTCGTGCTCGATGTAAGTTCCGCGGTCCATCAGCTCTCCATGTCGTTGTCGAGGTGCCGGCCGAACGCATCAAGGCGGTCATTCCACAGGCGCCGGTAGGGCGCGAGCCACCCGTCGAGCTCGGTGATCGGCCCGGGGTCGATCGGGTAGATGCGTCGCTGTGCCCGCCACGCGGTCAGGGGCGGTGCCGCTGGTGGCGTTTGGTGGTGTGGGTGATCACTACGATGAGGCCTAGCAGGACGAGGGCGGCGGCTGAGCCGACCAGCGCGACGGTGCCTGGGCGGGTGCCGTCCGGCGGCGGGGTTGGGAAACCGGACACCTTCGCCGCGATCACTGGGGCCGGAGCGGCACCGTGTTCCTCAGGTAGTACGGCGGTGAGCGCCGAGACCGGGTCGATCATGCCGTAGCCGAGTTCCTCGCTTCGCCCACCGCGGGGGCCGGTGTGCTGCGCGGTCCGCTCGATTCGATGCATCACCTGGCGCGCGGTCAGATTTGGGTATCGCTCCCGGATCAGTGCCGCGACCCCCGCGACGTACGGGGTGGCGAAGCTGGTGCCGTCGAGCGCGCGTGCCTGGCCGTGGGCGTCGATCAACCCGGTGGTCAGCCCCGGTCGCCCGGCCGCCAGGGATACCGCGCCGGTGCCCGGTGCGGCGACATCGACCCATGGCCCGCGGATCGAGAAATCTGCCGGCTCGCCGTTCTCGTTGGTCGCCGCGACGGTGAGCACGTCATCGTCGAACCAGCCGGGCGAGGAGATCGTGGTGACCGCACCCGGGCTGTTCTGCTTACAGGTGGTGCTGGTGTTGGCGGCGGCCACCACCACGACCACGTTGCGCTCCACCGCGTCGTGCACGGCCGCCTGCAGATCCGGCGCGTTGATCTGGTTCCGCTCGGCCGGGAAACAGGCGGCTTCCGAGATGTTGATCACTGTCGCGCCTAGCTGGATGGCGCGTACCACCGCCCGCGCCATGCTCACCGTGTCGCCGGCGCTGGGACTGTGGATCTCCTGGCCGTCATCGAGCTGGCGCAACGGCACCGAGTAGAAGGTGCTGGCCTGTCGAATGGCCAGAATCTGCGCAGCCGGGGCCACCCCGATGAATCGGGAGCTCGCGTCCGGTGCCGCTGCGATGAGGCCAGCTACCACCGTGCCGTGACCGTCGCAGTCGAACAGACCGCCGCGGTTGGCGATGTAGTCGCCGCCGTCGATCAATCTGCCGAGCAACCTGGGATGCGGCTGCACCCCGCTGTCGATCACGGCGACCAGCTGGCCCCGTCCGGTTGCGTACTGCTGGGCTTGCCGGATCCGCAGCCGCCGTTGCGCTGGCGGCTCGGCCTGGAGGGTCTGCGGATTGTCCGCGACCGGCTGTTGGCAGGCTGCCCGCTGCTCGACCGGGCCGATCTGCCGGGTGGCCGCGTTGTTCACGATGTAGGGCATGGTGTTCACGCTGGCCGGCGTTGGCAGCGCCGTCATGTCCACGGGGGGTGGCACTCCTGGCGGCCGATCACCGGGCTGCGCGGCCACCGGCCACGCCGGCCCCGCAAGGCACAGAAGTGCGACGGCGGCGGCCACCAGGGGGCAGCGACGAGGACGGGGACCGGTGAGCGCCCTCACAGTGCCCGGAAGGTCTGGTAGAGATCCAGCACGCCCAGGGCCAGCGGTAGGACCGCGGCGATGAGAATCGCCTCCATCACATCCACAGATTGGCGTAGCACCGGGGAGAACCGGCGCTGGGGCAGGACCACTCCGGCGAACAGGGCGAACGTTGCGATGACCAGCAGACCACCGAAGCCGATCAGCAGCAAGCCCGGCTGGTGAACCAGTGCCAGCAATCCGGCCATCATCCCGGCCACCGCGACCATCCCACTCACCAGCAGCGCAATCGCTTGGCGACCGTTGGCATAGGACCGGGCTCGCAGCAACAGCACGGCAGCGACCACCGCGCCCAGCACGATCCCCAATGCACCGCCGGCCGCGGCCAGCATGGCGCCGATCGCGGCCACCGCGGCGCATCCCGCGATCAGGCCGGTCAGGTACTCGTGTGCCACGCCTGCGCGGCGTTCGATCGCGGTGTAGTCCGGGAAGCCTGGGTCTTCCTGCAGATCCTTGGCGCTGCCGGGAACCTGGGGCATGGGCAGGCGGGACAGGTGGATGGTCAGCCTGGGCAGTGCCGAGATGGCGCACAGTGCCAATGCCGCTGCCCCCGCTGCGATCCCGGCGGCGGGGCGGTCAACCACACTGGCGACGAGGAACGTCAGCGCGCCGAGTGCGGCAGCAGTGGCGGTGGCGATGAACGGTGTGATGCCGGCGCCCAGGACCGTGATCGACGCCGCGGCCAGGACCAGGACCAGGACGCATGCCAGCAGGAAGTTCGCCGCATGGACGCCGCCGGGCACGATGTTGAGCCCACTGACGAATCCCAGCGGCAGGCTGCCCGCTGCCACCACCACGCCCGCCTTGGCGTCGTCATAGACCCGGGCAATCGTCGCGCCCACGATCAGCGCGACCACCGCGACGGCTCCGGCGAGGGCGGCGGCGCTGAGCCCGAACTCCGGTCTTACCGCAGCTGCTCGGAGCAGCGCGACGGCGCTGGCCAGCAACGCCAGACCGGTAGCGACCAGCCCGAGCGTGCGGGCCGTGCCGGCGGTCCACGGCCGGTAGCTGTCCGGGGCGGCGACGGCGATGGCGTCCACTACATCATCGAACAGCGGCGGTGGGGGGTTGTCGCGGCGACGCCGAAGTTGCAGCAGATCGCCGTCGACCACACCCAGCGAGCTCAGCGGGCGGTCTGGATCAATCGCCTCGCCGCCGAGCCTGGCCAGGCACCAGCCACCGTGCCGGCTGCCCCCGTCCGCGCTGGACTCACCGGCCATCTTGAGCAGCATCGGCACCAGATTGGCCACCGCGACGTCAGAGGGCAGCGCCAGATCGATGCGGGTGCGGGGTGCCACCACGGTGACCCTGCTGAAGACGGTGGACGGTGGAACCGTCGATCCGGCGTGTGACGGTGGAACCGTCGATCCGGCGTGTGACGGTGGAACCGTCGATCCGGCGTGTGACGGTGGAACCGCCGGTGTTGCGTTGGTATGGGTTGGCACCCGTTGCACTCCTCGCTCGGCCCGCGGCGCTGTAGTTCCGGGGGAGTATCCATGCGCCAGCCCGCGGCGTCAGAGAGGGGTCTGGCGTGAGCGGCTGGCATCAGCCGGCCTGGCGTCTTTTCGGTCCAGCCTCCTGACCTGCGACGACGAGTCAGCGCGGCCCAGCTACCTGGGCATCGTGGCGCTGCACCGCCGGCTGATCGGCCCACCGTGTGGGCAGTCCATCGCCGAGAGGCGCCACGTTGACGGTCAACGGTTGTCGTCCATGATCGCGAGTTCGGAAGAATCAAGCGCGATAGGAGGCTGTCTCCTATTCGCGTCGCCCGCGATTGTCGTGATCGTCGAAAGTGAGTAGTCACCGTGCAGGATTGCACTGTCATCACTCAGTTTCGGTGATCATGGGCCGTGGTTGGGCTGTTGGTGAGTGGTGGGGGTGACCCGTTGAAAAGCGATCACTGCGGTTCGCGAAGCGGGGGTGCGAGGGGCCGTCGCGCGAAGGAGATGCGGACCGCCAAGGCCGGAGTCGAGTACCCGCTAGGGTGACCGACCTCTGCGCACGTGGTCGGCTCCAGCCTCCTGGGTGATCACGTACGCGTGAACCGCGGGGAGGTGAACTGGCATGAGCACTGTGCAGTTCCGGCGATTACCTCGGCTCGGCGCGCCGAAGATGCCCGGCGGTGAGGTGCATCTGGAACCGCCACCCGAGGTGCCCAGGGTCCTGCCGGGCAACATCGTGCAGAAGATCCTGCCAATCGTGATGATCGTCGCCGTACTGGGCATGGTCGGCTATACGTTCACCACCGGCGACGGCAAGAGCAACCCGCTGTTCCTGATGTTCCCGATCATGATGGTGGTGTCGACCGTCGGGATGTTCGCCGGTGGGGGACGCGGCGGGGCGGCCAAGGCCGAGATGAACGAGGACCGCAAGGACTACCTGCGCTACCTGGGCCAGATGCGCGAGCGGGCCCGGGAAGCGGCGCAGGAGCAGCGTGACGCGTTGGAGTGGAGCCATCCCGATCCGGCCGCGTTGTGGTCGATCGCGAGCAGCCGGCGGATGTGGGAACGCCGCGGCGGAGACCTGGATTTCTGCACTGTGCGGATCTGCCGGGGATCACAGCGGCTGGCCACCCGGCTGGTGGCGCCGCAGACCGGTCCGGTCGACGAGCTGGAGCCGATCACCACGCTGGCACTGCGGCAGTTCGTCCGAGCCCATTCCATTGTGCCGGAACTGCCGATCGCCATCTCGGTTCGCGGGTTCGCCGCAATCGGGATCTCCGGCGAGCCGGTCGCCACGCGCGGGCTGGCCCGCTCGATGGTGGCCCAGCTGGCCACCTTCCACACCCCCGACGATCTGCTAGTTGCGGTGGTCGCCACCGGGCGGGCGAAGCTGGACTGGGAGTGGGCGAAGTGGCTGCCTCATGTGCAGCACCCGACCAGCGTCGACGGTGCCGGCGCGATGCGGATGATGGCCGGTTCGCTGGCTCGGATCGAGGAGCTGCTCGCCGAGC
>JBOHFC010000111.1:0-2635 GCA_050701375.1 Pseudonocardiaceae bacterium | reverse complement strand
TCGGGATTGACGATCTTGGCAGTTTCGGAGAACCGGCGGGAGAAGTTGCGGCGATGCGCATCACGGTGTGCCCGCCACAGGTCCGTCTCGTTTACTCGTTGCTCCCAGGACTCGACTGCCCCCTCGTTGAGTTGGAGGAAGATGCCCTCCCCCCGGTCCTCGGTCGCGACTGTCCAGGCCGGCCGGGGAGTCCTGGTCAGCGGCGCAAGCCGGCGCGGCAGGTCGCCGACCCGATCCAGGTCGTCGATGCGGGTGTAGCCGACGAGGGCGTTGACCTTGCGCAGCCGCTCGACTGCCAACACTCTGGTGATCTCCGGTCGCAGGTCGAGATCACGGTCGCGGGTGGACAGAGTCAGACCGCTTGCCTCGTCCTCGTGCCGGGCGCCGAGTGGGTCTTTCAGCAGGTATCGCCATTCGGGGACGAGCAGGTCGACCGGATCCCAGGTGCGGAGCTGCTCTTCCTGCTCCTCCATGGAGACGGGCGGTGCGGACGCGGTGGCGACGGCTCGATTCAGCTCGTCATCGGACAGCGCGGCGACATCGACCTTACTGCTTTCGAGAAGGTCTCGAAGCATATCGAGATTGTTGCGATACTTGGTCAGCTTCTCGCCCAGGGAAATGCGGATCTGATCCGCGAGATCGTTGTCCTGTTCCTGCTGCGACTCCGGCATCACAATGATCGATTGTGTCGCCGGGAACCACAGGTTCGACGCGCCGACGAGAATCAGCCGGGTGTCGTTTCGGCAACTCTCGAATGCGTCCAGGTGTGGGTGGCGACCCCGGCACCGGGGCAGCTTGGCCTTCCCTGCCTCGCCCTGTGCCTCGTTCATCGGCCTGCGTTGGGTGCACGACTCGCAGTGGATGACTGCTGACGCGCCCTTCCCGGCCATCCGGTCGATCATCTTCAACGCCGGGAACTGCGCCTGAGCGCATTGTTTCCCGTGGTGGACCCACAGTTCGTAGGGGAACTCGTCGAGATGCCCGTCGACGCAGGCGAGCAGGTAGCGGGCGGGAACCGCCGTTCGGCGGGCCGCCTTACGGGCCTTGTCTCCCGTCCGGCCGGTGCATTTGGTGTGTTCGAAGCAGGCCAGGTCGGTGCGGAAGGGATGGGTATTGCGGTAGTCGAACTGCGAAACCATACCGAGCATGTCGCACCCGGTGCAGCGCAGCCACTGTGGGAACACGCGCGCCGGCACCCCGAGGTCGTTGCCCTCACTGGAAAAATTGCTCTTCTTCGGCTGCCACGGATGCGGGCGCAGCTGTACGTCGGGAGAGCGCAGCATCATGCGCACGACTTCGCGCAATCTCGGCGCACGGATGTGCGGAATGCCGTTGCGCCGGCGCCAGATCCGGTCCCAGTCGTCGAGTCCGGCCGGCATGATCGTGAACTGGGGCAGGTCCATGATCGCGCCGGGACCATAGGTATAGAGCAGGGACGAAGGGCGACCCGCTCCGACCTTGGCACGGTTGTGCTTGGTGGCCTTCTCCGCTTCCTTCTCCGCATCACCCAGCGGATCCACAGCGGTGGCGGCATCGTAGACGAACCGCGCGTCTGCGACCGGTTCGGCGGTCATGACGGATCCTCGGGCAGTTTCCATTTCGGTGCGCCGGGCGGCGCTATGTACACGAGGTTCTCCTTGATGGGGCTGACCAACAGGTTGATCTCCGGTTGCACCTCGCGCATCGAGTTGGCCACGACGAAGGGCGCGCTGTCCCTGCTGTCGGCCAGCGACCGGGCGTACTCCGGGCTGATCATGAGCGGACCGTGGCGTGCGTCATCGGTGACCCGCTCGTACACCAGCGACTTGCGCAGGTCCTCCAGGTGCTTTCGCCGATTGGCCCACTGGTCCAGCCTGTTATGCAGGCGTTGCCGCGCCCGATCCGCGCAGTCCTCGTCGGACGCGCGCTTCACCCGGTTCGTCAGCGCGTCGATCAGATCGACCGCGAAGTCCCGCTGCGCCTCGATCCGGCCGGCGCTGTGTTCGGGCGAAAGCCCCTGCGCCTGGACGGCTTGCAGGACCCGTGCGGCGCTGACGAGCACTCCGTCAAGGCCCCGTTCCATCGACGTGACCGAGAACGGGGTGACCGACAGCGCCTCGACTTGGGCGTAGAACGTCTCGTGGTAGTGCCGGAACTGCTCGAAGTGCGCGAGATCGCGGGGGCGAGCCCAGTTGCCGAGTGAGACGACCAGGCCAGGGCGCTTCGGGTCACGGCCGACCCTGGAGGACGCCTGGATGTACTCGGCGGTGTTCTTCGGCTGGCCGACGACCAGCATCAGCCCGAGCCGGGTGACGTCCACGCCGACCTGGAGCATCGACGTGGCCAGGATCGCGTCGTACGGGTTCATCTCCCGCGTGCGCATGGGTTTCTTGGCCTCCCGCAGCGCGCTCAGTTCCCGCTTGCCCGCGGTGGAGTCGAAGTACGGGTCGAAGGCCACCGCCATCTGGTCCAGCGTCGCGGTGATATCGGCGCTGGCGACCCGCGAGGTGAGTTCGGCGACGTGCAGGGCGCCGAAGTTCGTGCCGGTCCGGCGCGGCAGCAGCGACCACGGCCGGCGTTTGGCCAGCGCGGTCTGGACGTCGTCGCCCATGTACCGGGCCATACCGGCCAGCTCGCGGGTCGCGCTGAAGTAGCC
>JBOHFC010000110.1:0-36707 GCA_050701375.1 Pseudonocardiaceae bacterium | reverse complement strand
GGCTGAACCTCGCCCAGATCCCGGCAGCGCTGGTCGAGTGCGCCAACATGCGCAACCCGCAGGAGGCCGCGCTGGTTTCCACACCGCGCGGCCGGGCCCGCTACGCGGCCGCCATCGCCGACGGCATCATGGCCTGGCTGGCACAGGTGCATGGACGGAAATGAACTCGGTCCTGACGCCGACCCGCTGGCGCGCTCACACCGCAGGGGACGGGGTGGGCTCGCTCTCGGCGGACAGCCGGTCCAGCGCCGTGACGTAGTACGTGTAGGCGCGGCCGGCTATGGCGGTTGCGTCGACGAACCGCTGGTCTCGGGTGGTGGCGAGCAGATGCGTGGCGTCGGCGAAGTCACAGCCCTGAGCGTGGGCTTGGCCGTCGAACCTGTATACTGCGGATGAGGTCGGCCGGTGGTCTCCCGCCGACCGCCAACGCAGCTCGACACCCGCGCTGGTGCGGGCAGCGTCGGTCAGTGTCGGGGGACGCAGCGGGAGACGGTCGCGCCACAGGTGGTTCATGGGCGGGGTGATCGCCGGATGCCGGTAGTGCTCGGCGACGAGCCGGCTCATCGCGCCGAGGGCGTCGGTGCGCACGCTGCGAGCCGAGTAGTAGACGCTGCCGGTTACCTCCGGATAGTTCCGGTCGAAGCTCAAGTGCGAGGACAGTTCAGCGGGGTTGCTCCAGGCTCCTGGGGTCCCGACCTTGTAGGTCGCCTCACCGATGTAGAGCTGGACGCTGGTGCCGCGCACCTGGTCGTTCCACCAGGGCACGAGCTTTGCGTAGTCGGCCACCGGGTAGCCGACGTTCCAGTAGAGCTGCGGGGTGATGTAGTCGACCCAACCATTCTTGACCCACAGCCGAGTGTCGGCCGAGATCCCGTCGTACGACTGGAGGGCGCTGGTGTCCGAACCGCGCGGGTCGGTCGTCCGGTTGCGCCAGATCCCGAAGGGGCTGATGCCGAATTTCACCCACGGCTTGGCGCGGTGGACGCGTTGCCCCATCTCGGCGACGAGTTTGTCGACATTGTCTCGGCGCCAGTCGGCCACCGATGCGAACCCGGTGCCATATCTTGCGAACGTGTCGGCGTCTGGCACAACCTGGTGGGCAATCGGGTACGGGTAGAAGTAGTCGTCGAAGTGCACGCCGTCGATGTCGTATCGAGTGACCGCATCGAGGATCGCGTCCTCCACGAACTGCCGCACGTCCGGAATGCCCGGGTTGTAGTAGAGCTTCGGACCGTAGGCGAACACCCAGTCGGGATGCTGGCGGGCCGGGTGTTCGGGCACGAGCTGTGCTGGGTCAGCCTGCATGCTGACCCGGTAGGGGTTGAACCACGCGTGCAGCTCCAGGTTGCGCCGGTGAGCCTCGGCGACGGCGAACTCCAGCGGGTCGTACCCGGGGCCGACGCCCTGCCTGCCGGTCAGGTACTGCGACCACGGCTCGTACCGCGATGGCCACAACGCGTCGGCGGTCGGTCGCACCTGCAAGATGACTGCGTTGAGCCGCAACCGCACTGCCAGGTCGAACCAGCCGGTCAGCTCAGCGCACTGCTGCTGTACGGCCAAGCCGGTGGTCGACGGCCAGTCGATGTTGAGCACGCTTGTCATCCACAGCGCCCGGAACTGGTGCTTGCCGGCAGCCAGGTCGATGCGGCAGTCCGGTGCGGCGGCGGTGTCGCCGGCCGGTCCGATCATGACGCCACCGGCGGCCACCGCGGTCAGCATTCCGAGCTGGCGCCGGGTCAAGGCGAGTTCAGGGGACATCGCTTCCTATCCGTGCGGATCATCCTTCATACCGCAGCTCAGAGCACGCGCCGCACCCGCGCGGTGCCAGGGGCCCGGAGCTCAGGAACCTGGGGTTGGGGACACGTTCCGCAGAGTTCCCGGCCTTCCCACCGGTATCCCAACCAGGCAGTGCCCTTGACATTCATAGGGCATCAGCGCCGATCGGCTAGGCTGCCCAGGTGCGGGCCAAAGCTGATGCCATCCTGGCCGAGCTGGTCTCCGAACGCGGCGCACCTATTCTAGAGCGCTACCGCTGGGTCTACCGCAGCATCGGCGTGGCCTGGCCCAGCGACGACGAAATCCGACGCCTCTACCCGGTGACTGACGCCGCGTTCGCCGGGTGATCGGCGGAAAAGTCGTCGACCCCAGCGCCCTAGTCGCGTACGTCCGTGGCAGTGTGGCGATGGACTCGTGGCTGACTGTCGCCAAAGAACTCGGCATCGTGCTCTACGTTCCCGCGCTGGCGGTGCTCGAGGTCCGCACGATATGCGCCGTGTACCCAAACACTGACACCCTGGCGTATTGCACCAGACTTGGACGTCGACCTGCTGTAGCCTTCATCGGCCTCGGAAGAGCGGGACGACGTTGTCAACTTCGTTCGGTAGTTCGAGCTATCGGATCAAGCATGGGCATGGTTGGGCTGCCGAGCGCGTGGTGTAGAGGAGTTAGATTTCATTAATGATCCAGGGTTACCGAATGGCGGTCGTAATAGAAGGTGTCCGAGCGTCGCTCCGAGAGAGGATCGGCCCCCTCGAGGTCATCCCTCTCCCGGGTGCCGCCCTCGGACGGGACATTCCACAACTTTTGACCGAGTTGCTTCGTGACCAAGGCTTCGTGACCGAAGTCGCCCATGCCACCTGGATGGCCAGCACCGCCTCCCGACGTCCGGTAACGCTGGTCAAGTTAAAAGGACCCGCTCCAGATGCCGTCGCGGCAGGGCTTCTCTTTCGGCACATCGTCGAGCAGGCACGTCATGCCCTTGTGCTCGTCTATGGAGGCGAAGCGCGCCTGGTCGGTTCCTTTCTGGAGTACATGGACGAGGACGGTGAGTGGACTCCCCTCAGTTACCAGGCCGGGGCCGAAGCCTGGCCCGTCAGCCAGCTCCAAAGGCTCAGCCCTGATGGATACATCCTTCCCGACCTTCAGCTCGGGCGAGTCGCGACCTCATTGGCGACGCGTCCCGTGGTCGCACTCTGGTGCGGCCTGTTCTCGGGCATCGCGAGCGAGCCCCGCTGGGACATCCGAATACTCCGACTCTGGGTACTCCTCGACACCATCGCCCAGGAGGTGGTGCCGCTCAAAGCGCGGGTGCTCGCTCCAGACGGGACGGAACTCAGTATCCCGTCCTCCGGCAGGGCGGCGCGGGGTCACCATCCCCAAGGTCGCACCTACTGGTTGCTCCGTCTCGCCCATGAGGCTCTGGGTATCCCGCAGGAGATAGCTGTAACCCACCCCAGTCATGACCTATGGCACGAGGTCAACGTGTGGTACGCAATTCGGAACGCAGTTGCCCACGAAGGCGTCTGGCTTGCGCATCCGTACCGGGAGGGCGACATCGGAAACCAGCGCCGTCAGGAACCTAACGTCGTCGACGCTGCAACAAGAGCCGCCCGAGGCGGTCAGCTCGATGAAGGCTTGGGTCGCTACGTCGACCACCTCCTGGCCAACGTTGAGGCAGTGCTCCGCGCCGCCGTCGACGGCAGGTTCGACGACCTGCTACATCCTCAGAGGGTGGAGCCTTCAGAGGAATAGCGGATTGAGCGCCCAGCTTGGTCCCGGGGCCGTTGATGGCAGCGAACGAAGCGGAGCCGCCGACACCGGAGCCCACTCGCGCACTCCAGTCCCACAGAGATCAGAATGCTCGCGCGGACAGGAACGCGCATCGGTCACCACTGACACCCGCCGTCGATCGCCAGTATTGTCGTTCATCGGTGCCAGAATGAGAGCCATGAGCAGCAACGATGAGCGTTTCGTGGTGCCGCTCTACTCGGCAGCTGAAGCAGCCCGTCACCTCGATGTTCCCGCATCGACGTTCCGGGCCTGGGCAGCTGGCTACCAGAACTTGCCGAAGAGGTGCTTGATCCCAACCGGTCGGCGATCCCATCGTCACCACCGTGCCTATCAACTGTGGAGCTTCCATCCCACTCGCTAACGGCCATCGCGCTCGCCGACGAGCGTGAATCCTCCGAGTTAGTGGCCGAGGTTGGCTTCGGCGAGTACCGTTATGACCTACGGCTTCGCCGCACCAGGTCCTGCTACCAGTCGGTATCGGTCGCGCGGCCCTGCGCGCCGTCCACGCAGACCTGAGTTCCACTGACCCAGCTGGCCCGTGCGGACAGCAAGAATGTCACCACATCCGCGACCTCTTCCGGCGTACCGAGGCGGCCAAATGGAAAATCTCGCTCGACAAAACGGTCTACGCGCTTGGGATCTCGCTCACGTAAAGAAGCCCAACCGCCTCCTGGGAACACAATCGATCCGGGGCTGACGGCATTCACCCGGATCTCGTCGGAGGCCAACTCACGCCCGAGTTCCATGGCGAGGTAGATCTCTACCGCCTTGGCCGCTCCGTATTGCGGGCGAGGCGCGGGTTTCCAGCCGGATATCGAGGCGATAATGACCACTGCGCCCCCGCCAGCCTGTTTCATGTGTGGCACGCAGGCGCGGACCGCCCGCGCGGCATGGATCACGTGGAGCTCGAATGCCTTCCGCCAGTCATCCGGCGTCGACTTGACTAACCTGCCTCCTAGGTGCGGGCCGGCGTTAACCACGAGCAGATCGAGCCGGCCGAATTCGGTGGCGGCCTCCTCTACGAAGTGTTCAATATCCCCTTCCCGTCCTACGTCCGCGACGACGCCACACGCCGTCACGCCCTGTCCCCGCACTTCATTAACAACCTGCTTGAGGTCTTCAGTGTTGCGGGCGCAAATCCCTACCGAACAGCCCTCGCCCGCCAACCGTAGCGCAATCGCTCGCCCGATCCCTCGGCTGCCACCGGTGATGACTGCGGCTTTTCCCTCTAACCTGAGATCCACTGCCACCGCTCCCTAAGGTCGATCACGCACGGCTCGCGGTAGGGTTGTAACGCCGCTAATAGTTCGTGAATTCGTTTGCGGGCGGGATAAGCCCGTCGCGTTGCCCAGAGATCCATCGCTTCGACTGCTACGGATGCTGCCCCACCCGGCTCGTGCGCTTGGACCAATGCGATGGCCAGGTCAGCCCGGGCGCTTACCCTGGTGGAGATCGCCGGCTCAGGATCTGTATCTGCCAACTCGACCGCTTGGGACGCGTACCTACGGGCATGGACCTGGTCGCCGAGCCAGACGAATGCGGTCGACGAACAGTAAGATGGGTACGAGTTGCTCAAAGAATAGATGCTCCGGACTGGGGATTGCGGCAGCACATTCCACGCATTCTCTGCGGCGTCCAGGGCGACCTGTGTGCCATACGATCTCCGAGCCGTGCGCTGGCGCGAGCTTCCTGTGTGCAAGACCGGACGGAAGCGGCGGACCCGATCGGCGCTACCTGCCTGGCGGCTTGGGCGAAGACCACGGCCTCTCGTGGATCTCCGGCGTACAGCGCGATCTGTGCCTGCGTACCGCGCACCCAGCCAGCGAGATGTGCATCCCCGACCTCCTGAGCCAGCGACAGCGCGGTCATGCAATGCGGTTCGGCCAGATCACCTACGGCGAGTGACGCCTCGGCCACCAGACCGGACAACCAGCTGGCTACGGCGTAGAGGTGGCGGCGCTCACGCAGCGTTAACGTACCGTCCAGCAGACGTGACACGTATCGCCGCCAGGACAGCACTGTCTCTCTGAACTCCGCCGGGGGGACGGCGAAGTACTCCACACCCAGTCGTTCGACGAGTTCCTCAAGCTGCTCCAGGGTGCCAGCGCCGAGGTCGGACGCCTCGGTCCGGCGCAGCAGTTCGACTGATTCGAGTGTCGGATTCGTTCCGTGGATCACTGCGACCGTGCCGTGGTCTACGGGGATGGCGGCGAGGAAGCGATCGCGTTGGACGTCGGAGGCATTTTCCAACGCGTCATCCAGAGCGCGACGCAGCGCCAGGCTCGGTGGGTGGACGTCACGTTCGGCGTTGCCGACCGTGCGCTTCGCGAACCCCAACACTGTTGCGAACTCATCCTGCGACAAGCACAGTCCCACCTCTCGGAGCCGACGGATCTTCATCGCAGTCCACTCCACCGGCGAAGGGTAACGCAGGATCTGCCAGAGGATTGCCACCAACAAGGGATCGCGATTGCCACCCGCGAGCAGGTTAGCTTCCGGACATGACCTCTGGCGCCCGCACGTCACGGCTCCAAATACCAGGTAGGGACGGGCTAGGCCAGCCGTTACACGATCAACTGACTCACCATCCTGGCCAGTCCTGATGGTCAGGCTTTCTCGTCCGTGGGTGATGCGTACAACCCCCGGATCGCCGGCTGGCCGTCGGTTGAGCGAGCGGCCCCCCGACGCTTGGCTCCCGGCGGCCAGCCGGTCACCAACCACACCTCGGGAGAGGGGAGGTGCACCATGCCAGCTCTTACAACACCGGTCGCGGAGAGCACGGAGCCCGGTGCGCTGCCTTCCCGACTGCACCAGCAAGGTCAGGTCGTTGGCTTGGGCCTCGATTCGCCCTACGTGCGCTTTCCGGCAATAAGGTGGTCAGCCTGCCACCTCACCTTGTGCGCCTGCTGGCTGACGCGCCAGGCCAGTGCTGATGTCCACGACACCGGTCACCGGGAACGACCGGTGCCATCGACGATCCCGAAATCCCGGGCAGACATGACACTGTCAGCGCCGACCGTGACCTGGCTGGCGGAGCACCCCGGGGCCCGAGAGGTGGTCTGCTCGGTATGAAACACGCTCACCGAGCTGGGAGCGGGCCGCTGACGACATCACCGCAAACATTGACCTGCCCGGGCAAGATCGTCCCCTCCGTCTGATCGAAGGACTACCACCAATGGCTAAGGATCCCAAGGAACCAAACAAGCATGAGAAGGTCACTCCAGAGACCGACAAGCAAATGCCGCCGGATAGGACGCCGAGTCCGAAGGAACCCTCGCCCGGTAAGCGTGGAAAGTGATCCGCGGTGGCCACCGCGGACGTTGGGAACCTGCACCGCAGGCTGATGGAAGAACTGGTGGCGGCAGGCGCTGTCACCGAGGATTGGCGGCCGCGTTCGAGGCGGTTCCACGCCATGCCTTCATCCCGGAGCTCATTTGGGTCAACAGCAGAGGGCGATTGATTCCGCGCCACCGCGCGGACGATCCAGACGGCTGGCTGTCAGCGGTCTACCATGACGATTCGGTCATCACCCAGGTCGATGATGGCGAGCCAGCCGGCCCCGACGGCACCGGTGTCCTCTCCACCAGCTCGGCCAGCATGCCGACAGTGGTCGCGGTCATGTTGCGCGCGCTGGATGTCCAGGACGGGCAGAAAGTACTGGAGATCGGTACCGGCACCGGATACAACGCCGCTTTGCTCGCTCACCGGCTCGACGCGCACCACGTCACCAGCGTGGAGATCGACCCCACCGTCGCCGATGCAGCCCGACACGCTTTGCACCGAGCGGGCTACTACGGAGTCACCGTTGTCACCGCTGATGGCTCCGAGGGTTACTTGGCCGGCGCACCTTATGATCGGGTGCTGTCCACCGCCTCCTGCAAGCAGGTTCCCTACCCGTGGGTGGATCAGACCGTCCCCGGCGGAAAAGTGCTCACGCCCTGGCGCAACGCCTACTACGACGATGGGCTGCTCTCGCTGACCGTCGCGCCAGACGGCACCGCCACTGGGCGCATCGTAGATCGCACCTGGTTCATGCAACTGCGTGATCAGCGCGTGCCACGGTGCACAGTCGCCGATCTTGTGGGCGGTGACTACCATGGGGAGAAATCGGCGACCACCATCGGCCCTTACGAACTCGCCGGGCACCGGGGCGCCATGCTCGCCATCAGTCCGCGGGTCCCGAAGTGTCGATACCAGTATTTGCCCTACGACCCAGACGAGGGTGCGGGTGAACTGTGGTTCCTCGACCCATGGTCGGGGTCGTGGGCCAGCCATTTCCACTTCACCCCGGACTGCGGCGACGACGAGTTCAGCGTGCGCCAGCATGGGCCCCGACGGCTGAGGGACGAGGTCCGCGCAGCCCATACCTGGTGGATCGGGCAGGGACGACCCGACGAGCAGGACTGGATATTCACCGTCAAGGCCACCGAGCAAGACATCACCCTATACCGCTGAGGGGGAGTAGAGCGGGTGATTACCTGAAGATCCGCTTGAGTTCGGTCACCGTACTGGCTGGGTCGGTGGCGTGGATAGTGGCCATACCCAGCGCTTCCGTTACGGGAAGGTATAGGGACATGTCATCGACGAACACGCATCGATCGCCGGGCAGCTCCAGCCGCTTCAACGTAAGAGCGAATATTTCTGGGTCCGGTTTACGCAGCCCGACCTGGTCCGAGATGACGACTACGTCGTAGCGCTCGTTAAGATGGAAGCGCGCGTCGGGATCGAATGGCGCGCTGCCCCGACTGTTGGACAGTACGGCAACCTTGATCCCACGGGAACGCAACTCAGCGACCGCGTCAACCACAGTGGCTCCGGACGCAGGTCGGCGATCATCCGCTCCAGTAGCCCGTCGGGATCGACACCAAGTGCCGCAGATATGTGGGCGACGAACTGTGCCTGACTGATCCGCCCTCGTTCCAACTCCACCAATGCAACTTGGGCGCCGTGATCGAGGTTGAAGATCTTCTCTGAAGAATCCGGGGCCAGCCCATCGCGCGTGCAGTACGAGCGCAGCGCGCCGTCGAAGGACGTGGTGAGTACACCGCCGAAGTCAAGGACGAGGCCGTGATACCGGCCGTCCGGGGCCGAGGGGAATCGACCGAGTTAGCCCGCTCAGGGTCAGACATGCAAGCGCATCCGGGCCGGGGTCCAATCCACCGGCAAAGCGTAACTGCCACCGGATTGCCATCAGGGCGTGATCGCGGTTGCCAGCCGCGAGCAGGTTTACTTGGCAGGAACGCCAACTCAGAGGAGCTAGGTAATGGGTGAAACCGTTCACTCGATGGATCAAGCGATCTACGATAGCCGCTCGCCAAGAGTCACCGCCTGCGGAACCCGCTACGGACACGGCCTCTGCACCATCCTGTGGATCAAAACCGGCGACTACGGATGGGTGCTCCTGCCGCACGGCATGCCGGACCTTGCCGTGCACCTCCCCGCCGATGAACTCGTCACCATGCTCGACCGGCTGCGCGACAAGCTCTGACGCCGACCACGACGAGCCACACACGCGGTAGCGTGCACCAGTCGAGTGCACGACCGCAGGGGTGGGAGGGACCGTGCAGGCCCAGCGCGAGCACCAGCCCGTCGGCGGGACGGCCCCCGGTCAGCTCGGTCCGGCGCAGCGATCGGCTGACTGGCAGCGGTTGGCCGACGAGCAGTTCGACATCGTGGTCATCGGTGGTGGTGTGGTCGGGTCCGGCGCGGCCTTGGATGCCGCGACCCGTGGTCTGAAGGTGGCTCTGGTGGAAGCCCGGGACCTCGCCTCGGGGACGTCGAGCCGGTCCTCCAAACTGTTCCACGGCGGCCTGCGCTACCTGGAGCAGCTGGAGTTCGGCCTGGTCAGAGAGGCCCTGCACGAACGGGAGCTGATGCTCACCCGGCTGGCCCCGCATCTGGTCAAACCGGTGAGTTTCCTGTACCCGCTGGCCCACCGGGTCTGGGAACGGCCCTATGTCGCCGCTGGGCTGGCGCTCTACCAGACGCTGGGTGGGACACGATCAGTGCCGGGTCAGCGCCACCTGACCCGGGCCGGGGCGCTTCGGTTGGCTCCGGCGTTGCGTCGCGACTCCCTCGTCGGCGGGGTGCACTACTACGACGCGATCACCGACGATGCCCGGCATACCATGACGGTGGCCCGTACCGCCGCCCAGTACGGCGCGGTGGTGCGCAGCTCCACCCAGGTCATCGGCTTCCTGCGGGAGGCGGACCGGATCTGCGGAGTACGGGTGCGGGACTGCGAGACCGGCGAGGAGACCGACGTCCAAGCGCACGCGGTGCTCAACTGCACCGGGGTGTGGACCGATGAGATACAGCGACTCTCCGGGGGGCGGGGTCGGTTCCGGATACGCGCCTCCAAGGGTGTGCACATCGTGGTCCCGCGGGACCGCATAGTCTCGGAGAGCGGCCTGATCCTGCGCACCGCGACGTCGGTGCTGTTCGTCATCCCATGGCGTAATCACTGGATCGTCGGCACCACCGACACCGGATGGAACCTCGACCTCGCGCACCCGGCGGCCACTCGCGCCGACATCGACTACCTGCTGGACACCGTCAACTCGGTGCTGGCCACGCCGTTGAACGACGGCGACATCGAGGGCGTCTACGCCGGCTTGCGGCCACTGCTGGCGGGGGAGAGCGAAGAGACCTCGCGGCTATCCCGAGAGCACGCGGTCGCCCGGGTAGCGCCCGGGCTGGTCGCCATCGCGGGCGGCAAGTACACCACCTACCGGGTGATGGCCGCCGACGCCGTGGACGCGGCAGTGCCCGATCTACCCGGCCGGGTTGCGCACTCGATCACCGACAAGGTACCGCTGCTCGGAGCGGATGGTTACCACGCTCTGGTCAACCAAGCCGAGACGCTGGCGCTGCGCCACGGGCTGCATCCCTACCGGTTACGGCACCTGCTGAACCGATACGGCTCGGTGGTGCACCAGGTGCTGGCCCTGGCCGCGGACCGCCGCGACCTGCTCGCGCCGGTCCGTGAGGCGCCGGACTACCTCCGGGTCGAGGTGGTCTACGCCGCCAGCCATGAGGGGGCGCTGCACCTGGAGGATGTACTGACCCGGCGCACCCGGATCTCGATCGAGTACCCCCATCGGGGCGAGGCGTGCGCTGCTGACGTCGCCGATCTGATGGGTGAGGTAATGGGCTGGACCGCGGACACCCGGCACCGCGAGGTGCAGATGTACCTCGCCCGGGTCGCCGCCGAGCGGGACTCCCAGCGCGAGCCCGACGACTCCGCCGCGGACGCCCGCCGCAGCGCCGCCCCCGACCCCCGCCCCCAACTCCTGGCCCCGGTCAGCTGAACGCCGTTTTCAGCACAAGAGGATCGCAGTGCGTGCGCGGTGAGGGCTGCGTCGCCTGACCCCCGTGCGTTAGCGCGTTCTGGATGCAAACTGCTGCAAAACGGGCCCCGATTACCGCGTTCTGCATCCAGAACGCGACGAGAGTTCGTGGCTCGTGATCTGGCAGAGCAAGGTTCCCTGGGTTACCGGGGTCCCGGTCTGCGTTGTGAGGCCGGTGACGGTGCCGGGCTGGTGGGCGGTGACCGGGTTCTCCATCTTCATCGCCTCGAGCACCACGATGAGATCACCGGTGTCGACCAGATCTCCGTCGGACACCGCGACCTTGACCACGGTGCCCTGCATCGGCGCGATCACCGCGTCGCCGGAGACTGCGGTCGCCCCGCCGCCACGCGTGCGGGGCTTGGCGCGGTCGCTGCGGGTTCGGGGCTTGGCGCTCGCGGCACCGCTACCTCGCAGCGACAGATCGCCTGGTAGCGACACCTCCAGTCGGCGGCCGCCGACCTCTACGACCAGGGTCTGCCGCGACGCCGGTGGCGGCGGTTCCGTGGGGGCGCCGTAGGGCTGCAGTGGCGCGGAGAACTCGGTCTCGATCCACCGGGTGTGCACGGTGAAGTGCTCGCCGTCGGCGGCCGTGAAGGCCGGATCGTCCACCACGGCCCGGTGGAACGGGATGACGGTGGGCAGTCCCTCGACAGAGAACTCGGCCAGCGCCCGCCGGGCCCTCGCCAACGCTTGCTCGCGATCGGTCCCCACGACGATGAGCTTGGCCAGCATCGAGTCGAACTGACCGCCGACGACGCTGCCGGCGCGCACCCCGGCGTCGAGGCGTACTCCCGGTCCGGACGGCGGATCGAACACCGTGACGACACCGGGAACCGGCAGGAAACCCCGGGCCGGGTCCTCGGCGTTGATCCGGAACTCGATGGCGTGGCCGCGGGCCGGCGGGTCGGACGTGACGGTCAGCTGCTCGCCGGCCGCGATCCGGAACTGCTCGCGCACCAGGTCCAGCCCGGTGGTCTCCTCCGACACCGGGTGTTCGACCTGGAGCCGGGTGTTCACTTCGAGGAAGGAGATGGTGCCGTCGGTGCCCACCAGGAACTCGACGGTGCCCGCGCCGGTGTAGCCCGCCTCGGTGCAGATCGCTCGGGCTGCCTCGTGGATGGTGTGGCGCTGCTCGTCGGACAGGAACGGAGCCGGGGCCTCCTCGACCAACTTCTGGTGACGGCGTTGCAGGGTGCAATCCCTGGTGCCGACGATGACGATGGTGCCGTGCTGATCAGCCAGCACCTGCGCCTCGACGTGCCGCGGCTTGTCCAGGTAACGCTCCACGAAGCACTCGCCGCGTCCGAACGCCGAAACGGCCTCGCGCACCGCGGAGTCGAACATCTCGGGGATCTCGGCGATGGTGCGGGCCACTTTCAGGCCGCGCCCGCCACCGCCGAATACTGCTTTGATCGCCACCGGCAGGCCGTGCTCCGCGGCGAAGGCGACCACCTCGTCGGGTCCGGACACCGGATCCCTGGTGCCCGGGACCAGCGGCGCTCCCGCCTTGCTGGCGAGCTGGCGTGCGGTCACCTTGTCGCCTAGATCCCGGATAGCCTGCGGCGGAGACCCGATCCAGGTCAGACCGGCGTCGATCACCGCCTGAGCGAAGGCGGCGTTCTCGGCGAGGAAGCCGTAACCGGGATGCACCGAGTCGGCGTCGGCGCGGGCCGCGACGTCGAGCAGCTTGATCTGGTCGAGATAGCTCTCCGCGGCAGTGGTCCCGCCCAATGCGAACGCCTCGTCGGCCAGCGTGACGAACGGAGCGTCGCGATCGCTCTCGGCGTAGACCGCGACGCTGGCGATCCCGGCATCCCGACAGGCCCGGATCACCCGGACGGCGATCTCCCCGCGGTTGGCGACGAGCACCTTACGCAGGACCAACGGGTCAGGCAGCGGCACCAATGCCTCCGGATGCGTGCTGGTGGGGATACTCGGAGATACCTGCAGTTGGGCGCGTACCCCCTGGATTATCTGAAGTCTAAGGCCGCGACAACGCCGCGTCCGACCACGGAGCACGCCGCATGTGCCGATCATGGACACGCCGGTTGACGTGCTCGATCATGGCTGGCGTGGATATCGACAGCAGCAAGCCGCAGTCGGCCCGGATCTGGAACTACTGGCTCGGTGGCAAGGACAACTACCCGGTTGACCGCGAAGCGGGCGACGAGGTGCGGGCCCGGATTCCGGATATCGCCGACGGCGCCCGCGCCGAGCGAGCGTTCCTGGTCCGGGTGGTCCTGCACCTGGTAGGCGAACTGGGGATCCGGCAGTTCCTCGACGTCGGCACCGGCCTGCCCACCCTCAACAACACCCATGAGGTGGCCCAGACGACGGTGCCGGAATGCCGCATCGTTTACGTCGACAACGATCCGCTCGTCCTGGCGCACGCCCGTGCCCTGCTCACCAGCACTCCGGAGGGCGTCACCGAATATATTCATGCCGATCTGCGCGACCCCGATACGATCCTGACCGAAGCCGCCCGGATTCTGGATTTCAGCCAACCCGTTGGGTTGATGCTGCTGGGCGTGGTCAACCACATCATGGACTGCGACGAGGCGTATTCGGTCGTCAACCGGCTCGTGACGTCGCTGCCCTCGGGCAGCTATCTTGCGCTGACCCATTCCACCGCGGAAGTTCACGGTGAGCCGATGCTCGAAGTGATGCGACAGGTGACTGAGCGCGGTGGCACCCCCATCCGGGCTCGCACCCGTCAAGAACTAGTTCGTTTCTTCGACGGTACGGAGCTGCTGGATCCCGGCGTGGTCTCGTGTTCGCGTTGGCGTCCCGACCCAATCCAAGTGGGGACCCAGCAGGCCGAGGTGTATCTATTCGGCGGTGTGGGCCGGATCCGGTAGCCCGCCCACCGCGCGCTTGATCCGGGCCAGCATCGCGGCCGCCCCGCGCAGCCGTAGTGGGCTCACCGCGTCGGCCAGCCCGAACTGGAGGTAGAAGTCCTCCGGGGTAGCCAGCACGGTCGCCACTGGCTCGCCGTCCAGCCCGGTGTGCAGGATCGCGGCGAGCCCGCGGGTGGTTACCGCTTCCGGCGGTGCCTCGAAGTACAGGAGCACCCGCTGGTCGTCGGCCACCTCGACGGCCAGATACAGCGGGGACTGGCACTCCGGTACCCGCTGCATCGAGTCGTGCGTCAGCTGCGGCGGCAGCTCGGGGAGCTCCTCACCCAGCTCCGCCAGCAGCTGTAACCGGTCGGCCGGGTCGACTTCGCTGAACTCCTGCGCCAGCTCGGCCAGTCGCGGCGCCAAGCTGCCCGGCGTGCTCATCCCCGATATCCTCTTCTCGCCAGATGCTGACATTGCCACAGGATCACGACCATAGCGACACCACGGGCACCCCGACCTCGGCGAGCAGCCGCCGGGTCAGTGGCAGGCTGATGCCGATCACGCTGGACGGGTCACCGTCGATCCCGTCGACGAACCAACCACCCCGGCCGTCCAGGGTGAATGCGCCTGCCACCTGCAGCGGTTCGCCGGTGCCGACGTAGGCCTCGATCTCCTCCGCAGACGGGGTGCTGAAGCGGATGACCGTTTGCTGCGCGCCGCTTGCGGCAGCGGTGCGGACGCCCTGATCGAGGCGCACCACGGCGTGCCCGGTGATCAGCTCACCGGTGCCGCCGGCCATCGCCCGCCAGCGCCGCAATGCGACGTCGGCGCAGCCGGGCTTGCCGGCCAGCTCGTCGCCGATGTGCAGCATCGAATCGCATCCGACTACCACCGCATCGGGGTGCTCGGTGGCGATATCCGTCGAGACAGCGGCCGCCTTTGCCGCAGCCAGCGCGGTGACCAGCTCCACCGGCGTCGCATCGATCAGCGTGGCGGCCAGCGCGTCCTCGTCCACTCCGGACACCCGCACCACCGGCTCGATCCCGGCGCCGCGGAGCACCCCGAGCCTGGCGGGGGAGGCCGACGCGAGGATCAGACGCACGACAGGCACTGTGCGCGCCACGGCTACTGTTCCCGAAACGGGTTGCGCACCGTCAGCTCGCCGAACCGGCAACCATTGTGCAGATCCTCGGTGACCAGTTCGGTGGCCCCGGCGCGTAGCGCGGCCTCGATGATCAGCGCATCCCGGAAGTTGACGCAATGCTTCTCCGACAGCCGGCTGGCGGAGAGGATGAGAAGTGGATCGGTGTCGACGCGGCACCACTCGCTATAGTTGTGCACCACCTGACGCGCCTGCGTCGGCGTCAGTGGTGGGCGCAGTTTGCGCGTCGCGGCGCTGTAGAATTCCTGCAGCACCTGAGTGCTCAGAATCCCGAGCCCGGATGACCACAACTGCCCGAGCAGGCTTTCGGCAGCCCGGTGCTTGGCATCGTCGTGGGTATCGTGCGAGTAGAGCAGAATGTTGGTATCGACGAATGTGATCCCGAGTGGCGGCAAACTGCTCACGTGCCGTACCGGTCAATCCGTTCTGCGTGCAATTCTTCCCGGGTCCAGCGGCGACCTCCACGGTCGACTGACGCGGTCATCATCTCCAGCGCCGATTCCCGTGCTGAGATGTACCGGTCACGTGCCTCGATAAGGTCGGTGATCTGCTGAGTCACCAGCCCGCTGACTGATGTGCCGCGCTCGGCGGCGAGCACCTTCGCCCGCCGGATGAGATCGGCGTCGAGCTGGATCGTGAGGTTTCGCTTCATGCCCACAGTATGACACGTGGAGCACGTGAAGAACCTTCATTACCGCGCTGAGTCGCGACCCCCTGGCTAGCCCTGCGAGGTGGAATCGACCAGCACGGCGTCCACGTCCGTGCGCATCCACAGGCACACGGTGAACCCCGACGCGTACAGCCCACCGAGCACCGAGCGCTTCGCTGCCTCCTCGTCCAGGTGGAACGGCTGCGGATCGAACCTCTGGTTGAACGCGAGCATCTCCTCCCGATCGACCTCGACCTCCCCGAGATCGATCACAGTGCCAGGGCTCAGGTCCTCAAACGCGATCGTGGCCACATCGCCCATCCTGCCATCAGCGCGACGCCGATGGCAGGCGCCGCTGTTGGATGAAAATCCCCGACTTCCTGCTCAGTGGTGTGGCCCTGCGCACGCAAGATGGACGATAACCGACTTGCTTTGAAGGCCCGTGCTGTCGTATATCCATGCCGCTACGTCCGATTCGTACTCGGATGATGTGCCGCAGCCTTGGTTGAAAGGGTAGTCGACCCTCCCTGAGGACACGCGCCCGTAGGACGGACTTGAGAATGGGTGAGTCTCCTCTCCCCACCCAGATCCGCGAGCGCCACGGAATCCAAATCCCTCTGCATCGTCGTTGGGGTCCGAGTATTGCAAGCTGAAGTAGACCATTACTCCCTCTTGATACGTGTTCACCCGCACGATCTCGGGTGGTTGACGAGCTGGCTGTACGGGTTGCACCGGCTGTACGGGCTGTGCCGGCTGTACGGGCTGTGCCGGCTGCGCGGGCTGCACCGGCTCGACCGGCTGCACTACCTGGGGAGGTTGTGGTGGCTCAGGAGGAGCTGCTGGTGGGGTTTCAGCGGCGCTCGGCGGCGGCGTGTTCGGTCGGTCCTGGTCGCCGGTAGTGCCGGCCGGGCGGTAGAACACCTCGTTGGTGCCGGAGTTGGCGAGGGTGAACTCGGTGATTTCCGTTGCGGCCGGCTTGACGGTGGTGACGGACGTGGGTGAGAAGCCCGACCAGGTGGGGCCGACGTAGTGGTTCGTCGCCGGCGGGCTTGGCACAGTGAGGGGGTTTCCGCAATAGCAGCGCGCGCGGGGGACTCCGTATTTGTCGACGAGCACAGCTGTGCCTGCCTGCAGGACAGAGTGGAGGGTCGTCGCGTGTCCGTCGCTGAATCCGTGGTTGGTCACTGCGGTATCGGAGCGCAGGAACACAGGCGTGAGGCCGGTGATGTAGCTGGGCACGTCGGCTTGCGTGATGCCTTGCACTTCGGCCCAGGCAGCGCCTTTGTCAGGATGGGCCTGCAGGAAAGTGATCATCGCTTGGCGATCGCAGGACGAGTTGTTCAGGGTTCCGCCGTAGAGGCCGGAGGTGTCGCCGGTGAAGGTTCCGCCCGCGCCCAGTGGGCCTGAGACGCCTGGTTGGAAGCCCCCCGCGGTGGGCATGAATGGATTGGCTCCGGTACTCGGACCCGGCTCGGTGTGAATATCGGCGTCGGCTACCTGTCCGGCGCCAAACAACACGACGAAGCCGCCGACCATAGCGGCCACCACTGCGAAGGCGACCGTGATCAAGGCAGGATGAGGAAGCCGACGCCGTCTTGGCGGTGCGGCGACGGGCTGGTGAATTGTCGATGCAGCGAAGCGAGGGTCGGTAAGCTGGTCGCCACGATCCGTCCACGCTGGACCGTGCGCTGGAACTATCGTCTCTTGTTGGGAAAACGGTGTCGCGTCGGCGGACGACTCCTCGGTGACGGTCGACGGCCTGCCGGCTGAGAGCACGGCTGCCCGGGCGGCCGCGGCCATTTCGCCAGCGCTGGAGTAACGATCTAGGGGATCTTTGGCCATCGCCCGGGCAACGACAGCGTCCAAGTCAGCAGGAAGTCCGGGCCGTTCCTGCGAGGGCTGGGGTGGGGGCTGGTTCAGGTGCGCATGCATGATCGCCGGAATACCTTCGACGACGAAAGGCCCATGTCCGGTCAGGGCTTCGAACAGCAGACAACCGAGCGAGTAGATGTCCACCCGGTGGTCGCCGTGGCCTCCGGTGAATCGTTCCGGAGCCATGTAACCCATCGAACCGACCGTGGCACCGGTCATCGTCAATGATGAAGCACCGTCGCTGGTCAGGCGGGCAAGGCCGAAATCGGCGACGTAAACGAACTCGCCTGTCGACCTGCTCGTGGAACTGGTTACCAGGACGTTGGATGGTTTGATATCTCGGTGTGCCAAGCCCGCGGTGTGCGCGGCATCCAGCGCTGACGCGACCTGGCTCACGACGTTCACGGCTCGCTCGGGGGATAGCGGTCCATGTTCGGCGATCAGCCGCGCGAGATCGGCGCCCTCAACGAGTCGCATATCGATATACAGCTGGCCATCGATCTCACCGTAGTCGTGGATAGGGATGATATGCGGCTCAAGTAGTCGTGCGGTAAGCGCTGATTCGGCCTGAAAGCGGGCCCGGAACCCCGGGTCGGCCGCGAGTTGGACCGCTAGCAGCTTGATGGCTACAACTCTTTCGCGGACCGTGTCGACCGCGCGATACACCTGGCCCATCGAGCCCCGACCGATGAGCGATTCCAGGCGGTAGGGACCAAACTGCGAGCCTCGGTGTTGGGAATCAGGTGAATTGACCGGCTTGCCGTTCTTGCGTGGGGACTGGGTCCGGGACAGGGTCTCCGCAAGCGGGTCACGGAGCCCGGGCGGATCGGTGGTCAGCCCCTCAGCCAGCCTAGGATGGCGGTTGTACAACACCACCCCGCCGGCCGCTATGGCCAGCGTGCCGATGACGGTGAGCCAGAATCCTGAGCCGGTGACTGAACTGGCGATATCGCTGTTCGCCTGACTGGCGAAATAGGAGAAGGTGGCGAGCAATCCGATGGTGACTGTGGCCCCGATGCCTATCAACGCTGCCGCGAGCGCTTTGCGGCGTTGCATCGCAGCAGTCGGCATCTCCAGGATCGCGATGACCAGGGCCGCCGCAGCGGTGAGGGGAACGAGCCACCACGCAAGCAACCACTCGCCGCCAGATCCACGGTAGATCAGTCGACGAGCGTCCGAGCTGAGGCCGGCCAGTTGGGCACCGGTCACGGAGAATGACAGTACTGACACGTAGGGTAAGACGAAGAACGACAGCAGCGACAAGCCCGCACCGGAGCTAGTGATCAGTGTGCCCACCGGCAGGGGTCGGGGCTCGGCATGGATGGGCCGATCCGCTGATCGAAACGACATGGCACCCGCTCCAAAGTGGTCGACGCGCCACCACGCCGCGTTTGCTGCTTCATCGCTCGCCACGTCGGATGTGTTTCCGATATTCACCTCTGGGTAACCTGGCCCAGCCGCGATGCGGGTGAGTTGTGTAGCAGTCTGTCGGGAGGCACCCGTTGTGACGGTGTCAGCGGACAGCGCGGTGCAGCTTGTCGTGCAGGAGTACGGCGGTGACCAGGGCCAGTGTCGCCCCGATCGCGACGAGCCAGAACGTGTCCATGGCCCAGGCGCGGGTCGTGTGGCTCCACAAACTGTCGGCTGTCGATGTCGGCAGCCGGGTGAGATCGACGGTGGCGGCGCCCATCGCGTAGGCCCATCGCGCCGGCACCAGCCAGGACACCTGCTCAAGCCCCACCCGACCCTGTACCGGGAACAGTCCACCGCACAGGATCAGCTGGAGCATCACCAGAAGGACCAGTAGTGGCATGCCACGATCGGCGTTGGGAACCAGCGCCGAGATCAATAGGCCAACGGCCATGGCGACCAGACTGGCCGCGATTACGGCGAGCACGATTTCGGCGCGGCCGGAGGGAAGCGCGACGGCGCCATCCGGCCCGGGCAGTCCAGCGATACTCAGCAGCGCAAACAAGGCCGCCTCAAGTCCGACTATTGCGCTGAGCACGGCGAGTTTGGAGGCCAGATAGGCGGTCGGTGAGAGCCCAACTGCCCGTTCTCGGCAAAAGATCGCGCGTTCCTTAACCAACTCGCGCACCGCGGCCGCCGATCCCATCAGCGAGCCCCCCATGATCAGAACCAGCAGCAGCTCGCCTGGTTGGGCCCCGCCCTGGGAAACCGAAAGCCCCTGGCTGCCCGGCACCGCCCGGGCCAGCAAGCTGAGCACGAGGGGTAGTGCGGCCAGGAACACGAGATATGGGCGGTCTGCCGCGATGACGGCGAGGTAGCGGCGACACAGAATGGCGAACTGCGTAAAGGGGGGCTGTTGTCGCGGTCCGCTCCCCGGGGCGGTCGATGGCCGAACTCTGCCGCGACGGGCTGCGCCGACATCCCGTCGGTACAGCTCCGAGTGCCGGAACCGATCGGTCCATCTCGTGTTACGCTCGCGCTCCAGCATCTGGAAAAGATCCGCGTAGTCGGCCTGGCCGAAGTAGTCGAGCGCCTGCGATGGCGGACCGTAGTAGGCGAGTTGGCCGCCGGGGGCGAGTACCAGCAGCCGGTCGCACAAATCGAGGTGCGCCACGCTATGCGTAACGACCACCACCGTTCTACCGCCGTCGGCCAACCCGCGCAGGGTTTGCATCACCGACTTGTCCATACCCGGATCGAGGCCTGAAGTCGGTTCGTCCAGGAACAACAGAGATGGTCGGGTCAACAGTTCCAGTGCGACGCTGGTGCGTTTGCGCTGTCCACCGGACAACTCGGCGATGCGTTGCCCTGCTTGCTCGGTCAGATTCAGTTCGGTGAGCACCTCGTCGATTCGTTGCTCGCGATCGGGCGCTGGCGTATCAGACGGGAAGCGTAACTGCGCGGCGTACGACAGCGCCGTCCGCACCGCGAGTTGGGGATGCAGGATGTCGTCCTGGGGGACCAATCCGATCCGCTGGCGTAGCTCGTCGTAGTTGGTATACAGGTCTCGTCCGCCGTAGCTCACTGATCCGGAGTCGGCGGGTCGACTGCCGGTGAGTGCGCCGAGCAGCGTCGATTTGCCGGCACCGCTGGGCCCGACAACGGCAAGCAATTGGCGACTGTTGAGGGTGAACCCGACCTCGTACAGCAGTCGCTTGCCGGAGGACGTCGTGACGACAAGATCGCGAACCTCGAAGTCGACGTCGCCCTTGTCTTCGTAGCTCACCAAACGGTTGCCCACCAGCACCAGCACGGAGTGGCCGACGCCGATCACATCGCCGTCGGTGACCGCGGCCCGTGTTATCCGCTGGCCATTGACGTAGGTGCCATTGGGGCTAGCAAGATCGACCAGGGTCCAACTGGTAGCGCACGCGTGCAGCTCAGCGTGGTGGCGCGAGACCAGCAGATCGTCAAGGACAACATCGTTGTCCGGCAACCGCCCGATCCGTACGCGTGAGGTCCGGATCTCGTGCACCCCAGATCGATCACTGTGGCTCGGCGGTGTCCGATTGTGGCAATCATTGCGACTCGGCGGGATCAACGTCAGCGTGACGCCGTTGGTCGATTCGCCCAGCTGAACTCCCGTCGGTGCGACGATCAGTAGCCGGTACACTCGCCGTCCCTCGAGGAAGATCCCGTTTCGGCTGTGGTCTATCAGTACCCAGCCGTCCGCGGTGGACTCGATGATGGCATGGCGGCGGGACACCGTCGCGTCCGCGATCTGGATATCAGCGGCGTCCCTTCCGATGGTCGCCGACGCGCCCGATTCGACGAACCAGCGTTGCCTGCCCACCCGTAATTCCAATGCGGCTGGTCCTGGTTGGGGTATGCTCTCGTCGGCCATTAACCCGGATCACACCAGATCGCCCCTGCTTGACGGAAGCACCGAGCCGCGCGACGCGCCGGGATGCGGAGGGTCCGCGGTCGCGGCACCGGGTTGTCCCTCGCCG
Source organism: Pseudonocardiaceae bacterium (assembly GCA_050701375.1). Lineage (GTDB taxonomy): Bacteria > Actinomycetota > Actinomycetes > Mycobacteriales > Pseudonocardiaceae. The sequence continues at coordinate 15,342 of JBOHFC010000110.1, read as the reverse complement.
AACTGGCGAGGTGAGCGGCGCTCCGAGGCAATGGTGGATGCCGTGCCCGAACGTAAGGTGCCGGTTGGGTTAGCGGGTGATGGACCCTCGTAACGAAGGAACTCCTACACCGGATCAGGCCGCCGGCAGAGCGCGTTTTCTGTCCGTGGGTGGACGCGGTGGGAGGGCAGGCGTCCCTAGCATGGGCAGGTGGTGCTGCCCCGTTGGGTGCGACCGGCCGGGTTCGGGTTGTTGTGCCTGCTGGTGGTACTGGCGTGGGCTCAGGCCGGTGTGCAAGGTCGGCTGGGCGGCTGGGCCATCGGGGGCGGGGTGGCGGCCATGGCGCTGTGCCTGGCCGTCGATCGGTTGGCGCCCGCTTGGCTCGCGATCGCTCCTGCGGTCCTGGTACCGGGCGCGATGGTCGCGTTGACCGGCGCCGATCCGGGCAACATCGGCGGGTTCGTGCTGGTGTTCTGCCTCGGGTTGGTGGCGCTTGGGCTGCCGTTCGTGCCGGGGCTCGTCGGATGGTTCGTCGCGGTACTCGTGCTCGTGGTGCTGGCGATCACCAGCCGGGATGCGGGGTGGCCGAACTGGGTTGCCGGCACCTCGATCATCTTCTGGTTCTGCTGGGCCGCGCGACACCGCATCGAGCTGATCGAGCGGCTGCATCGAGCGGAGGCGGCCGCCGCCGCGGCGGCGACGGCCACCGAGCGGCAGCGTCTGGCCGGGGACCTGCACGACATCGTGGCGCACACGTTGGCCGTGACGGTGTTACACCTGGGCGGGGCGCGGCTGGCATTGGCGCACGAGCCCGACGAAGCCGAGGCGGGGATCGCGGAGGCGGAACGGCTGGCCCGCCGAAGCATGACCGAGCTGCGCCGGGTGGTCCGGGTGCTCGCCGAAGACAACACTGACCCGGCTGATCCGATCGCGGCGCCGCAACCGAGCGCAGCAGATCTGCCGGCGCTAGTGGACGAGTACCGCACGGCCGGACTCGTGGTTTCGGTCAGCGTCGCCGGGGACCTGCAAGTGGTCAGCCTCACCACCGGCCTGATCCTCTACCGCCTGGTCCGGGAGGCGTTGGCCAATGCCAGCCGCCATGCCCCCGGTCAGCCGGTCGAAGTGCGGGTGCGGGTATCGCCAGACGGGTCGGTGAGTGTGCTGGTGGCCAATCCTTGTCCGACTGGCAACCTGCGGCGGACCGCCGGGATGGGGCTGCGCGCGATGGCCGACCGGGTCCAGATGGTGGACGGGCAGATCAGCGCTGGCCTCGAGGGAGACCGATGGTTGGTCCGAGCGGAGTTGCCCGCGTGATCTCGGTGGTGCTCGTCGACGACCAGGAGCTCGCGAGGGCCGGGCTGCGCACCATCCTGCGACCGGCCTACGGCTTCGAGGTCGTCGGCGAGGCCCCGGACGGCGAGGAGGCGCTCGCCGTGGTGACCCGGACGCGCCCGGGCGCTGTGGTGATGGATGTCCGCATGCCTCGGCTGGACGGCGTGGCGGCCACCCGGGCGCTGCTCGCCAAAGATCCATCGTCGCGGATCCTGGTGCTGACCACGTTCGGTGAGGACAGTGTGCTGGCTGCGGCGCTGCGAGCCGGTGCCTCGGGTTTCTGCCTCAAGGACGCGCCGGCCGAGGACATTCAGCGTGCCGTCCGCGCCGTGGCCGCAGGCGAGGGATGGCTCGATCCGGCGGTCTGCGGCCGGGTGCTGCGTCGCTACCGCAGCGACCCGGGGACCGACCCCGATGCCGGTAGGCGCCTGCGCACCGTGACCTCGCGGGAGCTCGACGTTCTCCGGCTGATCGGGCGGGGACTGTCCAACGCCGAGATCGCCCGGCGGTTGTCCGTCGGCGAAGGAACTGTCAAGACCCACGTCGGTCGGATCTTCACCAAGCTGGCCGTACGCGACCGGACGGCGGCGGTCGTCTTCGCCTTCGACCACGGCGTCGTCCAACCCGGCGAACCTGCACCTCCCCCCGTGGACTGACACCAAAATCGACCTCCAGCCAGACGACGCCGATGGCGCCGCCCGGCAGGCTGTACCCGACAGCCTCGGTCGGAACAGGGGAGCACCATGACGACTAGCACAGCCACGGCACCACCGGTGTCCGGCGCCGGTCATTACCTCGCGGAGGCGTTTCGGTGGCACCGGCCGCTGATGAGCCTGTCCGTGGCCATGGCCGGCCTGATGGTCGTCGGCGTCGTTGGCATGCTCACCGACCACCGTGTTCTCACCGGCCTGCCTATCTGGGACAAGCCGACCAAGTTCGCGCTGTCGGTCCTGATCTACTCCGTGACGTGGGCCTGGCTCATCGCCCAGCTCAACCGCGCGCGCCGGGCGGCGTGGTGGGCGGGCGCCGTGTCGGCGGTGCTCCTCGGGCTGGAGATGGTGTGCATCGTCGGTCAGGTGATCTGCGGCACGACCAGCCATTTCAACCAGACCACACCCTTCAATGCCACCCTCTGGCGAACCATGGGCGGCGTCATCGCGGTGGTCTGGATAGCCACGTTGATCGTTTGTGTGATCCTGTTCCTCAACCCGGGCCCGGACCGTGCCCGCAACCTCGCGGTACGCGCCGGAGCCGTCATCGCCGTCGTCGGGATGGTGCTGGGCTTTCTGATGACCATCCCCACCGCCGACCAGATCGCCCACGGCGCACGGATTGCCGGCGCGCACACGGTCGGGCTCGCCGACGGCGGCCCAGGGCTGCCCCTGCTCGGGTGGAGCACCGTCGGCGGCGATCTGCGGATCCCGCACTTCGTCGGGATGCACGCACTCCAGCTCATCCCGCTCCTGGCGATCGGCCTGGAGTTCCTCGGTCGGAACCGGTTGGTGCTGCGCCAGCCCGCGGTCAAGGTCCGGCTGATCGAAGTGGCCGTAGCGGGCTACGCCGCTTTGCTCGCCCTGCTCACCTGGCAGGCCCTACGCGGGCAGTCCATCGTGCACCCGGACCTGCTGACTGACCTCGCGATCGGCGCCATCGTCCTCGGCGTCGGGCTGGGCGTGCGTCTCGCCGCCGAGCGATGATTCACCGCTACGACGAACGTCTCAACCCCCGGTCCACGAACTGACCGGGGCCGGTGTGCCCGCCGTAGGGTCGTCGCGGTGCGCACGATGATCGTGTTTGAGACCCATTCCTGGAGCGAGGACAACGACCGGGGTGTGGGAACGGGCTGGCTTCCCGGTCGGCTGTCCGAACGCGGACGAGAGTTGGCCCGGGAACTCGGGCTCGGCACCGTGACGACGGCTTGGCCGCCGTCTTCACCTCTGACCTTCGCCGAGCCGCGGAGACCACCGCGATGGCTTTCGACCAGTCAGGTACACGCCGACGCCGCCGCTGGTTGAACACCCCCTACCCGGGCGGCGAGAGCTGGGCACAAGCCGTGCTTCGAGTGCGCGGCTTCCTCTACGACCTGCCCTCCCGCTGGGAGGGGCAGCGCATTCTGGTCATCGGCCACGTCGCCACCAGGTGGGCACTCGACCACTATGCCAACCGGGGTCCCGTTGGAAGCGCTGATCGAGGCCGACTTCGGTTGGCGTGAGGGCTGGGAGTTCGAATGGGGCTATAGCGCGTCCCGCGGATCTTTCAATCTGTGGCGCTAACCCTCCTGTCGAACTCGGCGACAACGTGTCGACGCAACTGTTACACCCGCCGGCGAACAGGCGACGACGCTGCGTAGGCGGCGGGAGTTCGGCCGATGGCGGCGCGGAAGTCTCGGATCAGATGGGCTTGATCGGCGTATCCGAGGTCGGCGGCCACCTTTGCCCATGACATCCGTTGCCCGTCCCGCGCCGCCTCTGCTGCCTCGAGCAGCCGGTAGCGGCGCAGCACCCACGTCGGCGACACGCCCGCGTACTGCAGGAACATCCGTTGCAGACTCCGCTGGCTGACGCCGGCTTTGACGCACAGGTCATCGAGTCGGCGAACGGATCGGTCGGCTTCGGCCAGCTTGGCGATGTCGGCGACCTGGCGGGCGGCCGGTACCTGTTGAGGATTGAGCGCCTGCTCGAGGACTCGGGCCAGCACCGCGATGCGCGAGGGCTCGTCGGGCGCGGTACCGATGTGCCGGAGCAAGGTGATCTCGTCGAGGGTGATGGCCTGTCCCAGCGGGACGACACGATCGATGAATGCCGACACCGGGTCGCGGGTGAACCCAGGCCGCCGGGTGTGGTCATCGCAGCCACCGCCCACCCCTTGCCGACCAGCACCCGAGTGGTCAAGCGCCGGGCGACTCCGGTGCAACGAGCTTCGATCGGCCCGGTCGCGCTGTCGCTCGAGCGGGCATCGGGATGGCCGACACTGAGGTTGGCACCCGGGTGGGTGAGCACCTGCTGATGGTGCACCACACCGGCCGGCAAGTCCCACCGCACCGCCCAGAAGCGGTCGACCAGGCCGGTGAGCGCGGGGCCTGCCGGATACCGGGTAAGGCTGATCCGCTGGCGCAGCAGCCAGGGATCGAGGATGCCGCGGCTGTCCCGCTCCACCGGCTCCGGCGCGGTGCTCACCCGCGCGAGCCTAGCGACGCGGGCTGTCGCCAATGTTCAATCCTGACCCGTGCGGTGCCCGTACGGTCATCGTCATGACCACCCCGACCTCAACGGAGCAGACCGCCGATCTGCTGCACGCCGTGCTCGCCGACCTCGCAATTGTCGTCGGCGGCATCACCCCCGAGCAACTGCACGCCCCGAGGCCCTGTACCGCCTTCGACGTCGAGCAACTGCGTGATCACGTACTGGGCTGGCTGACCCACTTCGCGGCCGGCTTCGCCGACCCGGATGGTCACGCGCCCAACGCCGACATCGACGGATACCAGGCGCCCGCCGACGCGGCCGGACAGGTGCGCGCCGCGGCCGAGAAGCTCGACCGGGCGATCCGTGGCGGCGCCGCCACCCGGCCGTTACGGCTCGGGGACAGTGCCATGCCCGGAGATCTCGCGCTCGGAATGATCCTGTGGGAGTACCAGGTGCACGGTTGGGATCTCGCCCGCGCCACCGGTCAGCATTGGTCCCCGCCGATCGCGGCGGCGCAGGAGTCGCTGAACTTCGCCCCCGCCATGCTCAGCGATGACTACCAGGGTGACGGCAAGCCGTTCGGCAAGCCCGTGGACGTGCCCGCCGGCGCGACGCTCCTGGACCGGCTGCTCGGGCTCTCCGGCCGCAACCCGCCGGACTCCGGGAGGCGGTCGCGCGGCTTGGCTTGGGCGGTACCGGCGGCGGGGCGGCGCGGGAGCGGGCGGGGACGGTTCACAGCCATGGTGCGTCTCCGCCCGCGAGGCCGGCGGCGAGGAACGTCGTGTAGCGCCGGGCGATCTCGCGCAACTGCGCGTCGTGCGCGAGCCACGGCTCCGACCGGTCCTTCGTACCGTGCTGGATGAGCAGCATGACAGTGTTGCGCACCGCCTGGTAGATAGCCTCCTCGGCGCCGGCGGCCAGGGACACGACGGTGGAACCGCGCGTCTCGTGTGGGATGGGCGGGGCGGCGCTGCGCACGAAGTCCGCGAAGCGGTGCGACACCGGGGCGTCCGGCTGGCCGGCCGCCGGCCGTCCGTAGTACGTCTCCAGGATCGCCGACACTGGCGCGTCGAGTTCGGTCGCCACGTTCGCGTGGCGGACCGGCCGGCCATCGGCCTTGACGCTGTCTGCGGTGGATCGCCGGACGTGACCGGCCGCGAGGTTCTGCGCGTCCATGTCGCCCAGCAGGTCGTCCTTGGCGGTCTTGCTCTTACCGACCTCCAGCAGCAGTTGCCCGTCGTGGGGGTCACCCGGCATCGGGGTCTCGTTGACCGGCCCCGCCTCGGTCGCCTCGGTCGTCGGCCTCGCCGCCGCCGCGTCGTCACGCAGCTTGCGTTGGTGCAGCCACTCCACGAACCAGGACGCGAGGTCACCGGTCCAGGTCACGATGCCGGTCCAGGGAACGTCGTAGATGGCCGCCGCCGCGCCAGCCTCGGTGGTCACCCCGGCCACGGCGGTGTCGAGGCCGGCCAGGATGTGCGTCTGGTCCACCTGCTGGCCGCCGGGCAGCACGATGCCGTCGGTCTCGTACAGGCCGTCCAACGCCGCCGCGGAGACGCGCGTGGTGTCCAGCGGCTCCCCCTCGGCGCCCGCCTGGGGGGCGATCACCCGGTCGAAGTTCGCTCCGGCGGCGCCACCGGCCCCGCCGGTGGTCGCCCGGTAGTAGAGCCGCCGCAGGCGTTGCAGCACCGCCTGTTTGTCCCGGCCGTAGCCGGCTTCGACCTCCTTGACCCAGCCGAGGTACTCGGCGAGGGTGTGCTGCATCGACTTACGGGTGCTGATCGGGCCGTACGGCCACTTGGCGCCGGGCCGGTCGGTGCCGCGCCCGCCCGCGCCGCCCCGCTGTACGACGGCCGGACCGCCATTGACCAGCCCGGTCACCGCGGCGTTGCCCACCCTGCGCTGCAACCACAGCAGCGTCATGGCGCTCGGCGGCGCGTCCACGGGTGCCGGACGGGCACCGTCGGATGCCACCCGGGCGTCGGGCGCGCCGGACCTCCGCGCCCGTGCCGCACCACCCGACATGACAGCCTCTAGACGTCCACCGGAGCGGGCTCACCCGTCCCTCGGTAGTATAGGCGTGACTTCCACGGTGTTCCAGCGTCCGTCGGACCCGCTGCCGTTACTCCGGTTCCCCAGGAGCGGGGTACCAGAGCCTGGTCTCGTACGCGGTGACGGCCGCATCGGTCCGGTGTCGCAGCCCGAGCTTGCTCAGTACTTGGTTTCACGTGCGTCTTCACGGTCTCCTCGGTGACCAGCAGGCCGCCTTGTCGTTGCCGCCATGAATGGGGCGAACCGAAGAGCAAGGCGCGGTAATCGGAATCGTCGGTCTTTCGCTGGAACTACGGGTTGGCCACCGAGGGCCTGCGCGCCGCGGCCGGCCAGCCCTTCGCTACGCGGCATGTCAGTCAAGGTTCGTCGGTTTTTTCGGCGTGTTGGGGGCGTGGTGTCGAGGGGCGTGGAGCCGTCGATGACGCCTCGTGCGACGTCGCTGAGCCGCACTCTGTTCCTGCGGGCGTAGGCCCGGAGCCGGGTGAGGACGTCGGGGAAGTCCAGGCCGGTGCGTTCGGCTAGCACCGCCGGTGGTCAGGTATTCGACGGTGACCTCTACGAGCCGTTGCCCGTTGCGCTGCGTGGCCGCGTCGACATCCTGGTCGCCAACGCACCCTATGTACCCACCGGGCAGATCAGGCTGCTGCCCCGGAGGTCCGCGTACACGAGCCGTGGGTGGCGCTTGACGGTGGCGCGGACGGGCTTGACGTCCAGCGGCGGGTGGCCACCGCGGCACCACTATGGCTGGCACCGGGCGGCTACCTGCTGGTCGAGACGAGCCGACGACAGGCGCCGCGCACCGTCGAAAAATTCGCCCGCCACGGGCTGACCCCGCAGGTGGCCAGTTCTGATGAGCTGGACGCCACCATCGTCATCGGAACCAGGCCAACCCTCCAGAGTGGACGGAGCCAGCCCGACTTCAGCGACGTCGCGACGCACCCGATGCCAGCAGACCGAGCGTGACCGCGCCGAGCACGACGAACAGCGCGCGCAGGATCCCCCCGCTTTCCGTCAGCAGGCCGATCAGCGGCGGACCGGTGAGGAACGCGGCGTAGCCGATCGAGCTCACCACGGACACCCGGGCGGCGGCCCTCACCGGGTCGTCCGCGGCCGCGCTCATCCCGACCGGGAATCCCAGCGACGCCCCGAGACCCCACAGCGTGGCCCCGACAAGCGCCAACGCGGTGCTGCCGCTCAACAGGACCAGAATCAGTCCGGCGAGAGTGATGACTGCGGTCGCCCGCAGCACGGCGACACGGCCCCATCTCTGCAGAGCCGATCCCCCGATCAGCCGCCCGACGGTCATCGCCGAGACAAACAGACCGAAGCCGATCGCACCGAGCGCCTCGCTCGTGCCGTAGCCGTCGACCATCGCCACGGCGATCCAGTCGTTCGCCGAGCCCTCCATGAAGGCGAACCCGAGCACCAGCAACCCGATCAGCAGCGTCCGCGGCTCGCGCCAGGCCGCCAACGCGCCGGATCCGCCGGATGCATCCTGCGCGGCGTCGGCGTGCACGCGCAAAAAGAAGCGGACTGCGACGGCCACCAACCCGAGCACGAGCGCCGCGACGAGCAGGACCTGCATGGCCAGCGACACAGCGGCGGCCGCCGAAACCGCCCCCACACCGGCTCCCACCATCGTGCCGAGGCTGAACGCGGCGTGTAGCCGAGGCATCAGTGATCGGCCGAGCCGCCGCTCGACGTCGGCGCCCTCGACGTTCATCGCGACGTCCCAGATCCCGATTCCAAGCCCGACGAGCACCAAGCCGACCGCGGCTGGACCAACGACTCCGACCTGCAACCCGGCGGCCAACGTGACGAGCCCCGTCGTGACCGTCAGCGACCCGGTAAGTACGGCGCGAGCCGGGCCGAACCGATGCACGATCGGCCCGGACAGTGGCAGCCCCACCATCGCGCCCCCGGACGCACCCAGCAGCAGCAGCCCGAACTGCGCCGATGAGAGCCCCAGCGTGTCGCGGACGCCGGGAGCGCGGGAGAGCAACGAGGCCACCGCAAACCCGCTCATCGCGAAGGACGCAGCCACCGCCCTTCGTGCGCCCACCAGGCCGATCGGCCTCGCGGAGCCGCTCCGGTCCGGACCAACCGTCGAGCCTGTGGCAGGCTTTGCCTCGCCGCTCCAGGTGCTGGCCACCCCTTGCACACTAGCTCGCGCCATTAGACGGTCGGCGCAGCTCCTGCGTATATCGCTACCGTCGCTCAGGTGGAGCCGTGGGAGGAGTCGGCGTCGGGCGTCCTGCGCCTACCGTCTGGCCGGCTGGTGAGGGGACGGGGGCTCAGGCGCGCACTGCCCGCGGGGCCGCTGCCCCAGTTCGCCCTGTACCTGCAGGGCAAACCACCCGCGCCCGTTGCCTGGGAGTCGCGGTGGTTGCGGTGGCCGGACTTCTGGCTGCCCGGTGATCCGGTCGAGGCCGGTCATGCCCTGGCAGACCTATGGCAGCGGGCCGCGAGCCAGCGAGTCGAGATTGCTTGCACTGGAGGCGTGGGTCGGACCGGCACCGCGCTGGCGTGTCTGGCCATCCTCGACGGCGTGGTCGCCGCCGAAGCGGTGGACTACGTGCGCGAGCACTACAACTCGCGGGCAGTCGAAACTCCGTGGCAGCGACGTTTCGTCAGGCGTTTCCAACGGTGACGTTCGTTCCGGGTGGGTGGAAGGATCTTCGCCACCGTTCCCGATGATGACCACATCAGGATCATGGTCGACGAAGCCGAGATCCACGCCGTTGTCGCCGAGAACCCGACGTTCTGCGAAGAGGTCTATTGGGGCAAGCGGCTGGCCTGCGTCGTCGTGCGCCTGGCTCCCGCGACACGCGAGCAGCTCCGTGAGCTGCTCACCGAGGCGTGGCTACGCAAGGCCCCCAAGACCGTGGCGCGGGACTTCCACGCCCGACCCTGAGCGGCCCTGCCGCTCATCGCTTACCGTCGCGCTGTTCGTAGGCGAAGGCAGCGCGTAGACGGTCTCCTCGTCGAAGTGGCGCCCGACGATCATCAGGCCGATGGGCAGTCCGTCGCGGGTGCCGCAGGACATGCTCAGCGCCGGGTGATGGGTGACGTCAAAGGGGGCGCTTGCTGTCTTTCACAGCGACGGTCTTGCCGGTGAGTGGGCCGGATGCGGAGCCGGTGATGCTGGTCTTGACATACCAGGCGTTGTGCGGGACCTCGCCCGGGTCCGGGATCCGATGCCCGCGATGCGACGCGAGGTCGGCGGGCGCGTTGGTGGCGGCGTTGTCGACCTTGTCCACAGCGTCGTAGGCGTCGAGCAGGTCGGCGATGATCAGGGCGTACTGGTCTGCGTCGGCGACTGTGCCGTGGTAACCGAGGCGGGTGGCTATCGCGGCGATGTCGTCGGCGGTCGGTCTGACGATGCTCACGTGATCACCTCTCGAAGGGTGGTGCGGGTCCCGCACACCAGGAGACGCGCAAGCGCGCCTAACTCGGCCTAGGCTGCACCCTCGGCGCGCTCTTCCTGAGTGAGTGGTCGAAGCACGCAGAACGCGGTTCCATCCGGGTCGCGCATCCCTGGATGCGAAGGTCCACGCTGATCGCGGAGATCCTGCTACGAGAGCAATCAACTACCGCCGATCGGCCAGCGCCCAGTCGAGAATTTCTTGGGCGCGCGCGACTGGGACCAGGGGGTGCGCAGCCGATGCGCTGGGTCGGCCCAGGCGCTGCGGGGCGCGGGCGGTTCGGCGGCGGCGTTCGGTAGTGCCGCGAGCACCGCGATCAGTGCGGCGAGTTCGTCGTCCGACGGCTCGCCTCGCACGATCCGTAGCATCTGCACCTCCATGCGGGCGTTCATTCAGCTGTACCAGGCGGGGTCCGCAGCTTGCTTGTCAGCTGGCACACCTGATGCTCGTCCAGCACCGCGGTGGCCCGGATGGAACCGTGCAGCGTCAGCCACATCCGTGCGTCGCGCCCGACGCCCTGCCGGGTGATGATCAGAGTGGCCGGCCCGTCCTCGGGTGTCTGCACCCGCATCGTGGTGCGGTAGGTCTCGTCCGGAGTGCTCATCACGATGCCACCCTTCCGTGTGGGACCGCCGTTCGGCCCGGAGTCGGGGGGTCACGGACCGAACGGCGGAGCTTTCGGCCTGCCCCGCCGCGCACGGGCGAACGGGCACGACGGGACAGGGTGTCGATCGCAACCCAGCCGATCCACGGGACTGGCGAGGACGATCGACCCAGAGGACACTAACGCAAGAAGTTTCCTGAACGCAATTCCTAAGAGAACGAGGCCAAGCCGGGAGCGTCAGTGCACAGCGTGCACACTGTGCCTCGTACGCCTGGCCTCGAGCTCCTGCGTGAATGCGGAGGTATCCATGACCAACGGTCCCGGTCCCACGGTTCGGCGCCGGCAGCTCGGCAAGGAGCTGCGACGGCTCCGGGAGGGCGCCGGCAAGACGATCGCCGAAGCCGCGCAATGGGTAGGCATCAAATCTCCGACCGTCAGCAAGATCGAGAACGGTCGGCAGGCCATCCGACCGACCAATGTGCGGCTGTTGCTCCAGCTTTACGGGATCGGGGCACCCGAGGCTGACACCCTGATCAGGCTTGCCGGCGAGGCCAACCAGCGAGGCTGGTGGGCCAGCTACGGCGACACCGTGCCCGACTGGTTCCGCAACTTCGTGGGCTTGGAGCCCGATGCCAGCGAGATCAACGGCTACGACTCCGAGCTGGTCCCAGGCCAGCTCCAGACCGCCGAGTACGCCGAGGCCGTCGTCATCGCCGCGCGCCCCAACGCCACCCAGGCCGAGCTGACGCGGGTGGTCACCTTCCGCCGCGAACGTCAGGAGCGGTTGGTCGGTCACGCCCCGCCGCGACTGCATTTCGTACTCAACGAGGCGGTACTCCGCCGCCCCGTCGGCACCCCCGAGGCGTTCGCCCGGCAACTCCACTACGTGAGCGAGATGTCCCGGCTACCGCATATCGATCTGCAGGTGCTGCCGTTCTCCGCCGGACCGCACGCGGCCATGGGTCAAACCTTCCGGGTCATGCGGTTTCCCGGTGACGAGGCGGGGCTGGACTTCGCTTACCTGGAGAACGACCGCGGCGCGCTCTACCTGGAGCGACCGGCCGACGTCCACGCCTATCAGACGATCTTCAACCAGCTGGCTGAGGCAGCCTTCACCAGCGACGAGACCAGGAAGTTTCTTGCTAGCATGAGCCCTGAAACGGGCGAACGAGAGTAGGTGCACCATGGACGTCACCGGCGCCACCTGGCGCAAGTCCAGTCGCAGCAACGGCGCGGGCGGCGACTGCGTCGAGGTTGCCGATCTGGGCGGCGGCCACCGGGCCGTCCGGGACAGCAAGAACCCGGCCGGCCCGGCGCTGATCTGCAGCACCACCGAGTGGGCGGCGTTCACCGGTGGAGTTCGCAACAGCGAGTTCGGCTGACGCGGACACGGCGACGTCCGGCGTGCGAACATCAATGCATGCCGGTTGTGGTGCCATAGCTCAGCCGCCAGATTGTCTGCATGACTGACTCCGCGGCTCCCGAGGTTGTTCGCGTCTGGCCGGCTGAGGGCCGAGCGCCCCTCTCGGATGAGGAGTTGCTCGATGCGTACTCTGCGCCGAGGGGTCGCCCGGTGGTGCGCGTGAACTTCGTGACCAGCATCGACGGCGCTGCAACCATCAAGGGTTACTCGGCCGGTCTTGGCGGTCCAAGCGACAAGCGGGTATTTGATCTTCTTCGGGTGTTCTGTGATGGTCTGATGGTCGGCGCCGGGACTCTCCGTCACGAAGGCTACGGCCCGCTCCTGCTGCCCGACGACCACCGCGATCGGCGAAAGCGGAACGGGTTAGCGGACAATCCGACACTTGTCGTGGTGTCCGGTCGACTGGATCTAGATCCAAGTCACCCGATTCTCGCCGATGCCCCTGTCCGTCCAATTGTCTTGACTCACGGGGGCTCGCCAGAGCGGCAGCGGATATTACTGTCGACCGTGACTGAGGTGATCGTATGTGGAGAAAGTCGTATCGATTTCCGTTCGGCCGTGGACACATTGGTACGACGCGGTTTACGACACATACTTTGCGAAGGTGGACCGCACGTGCTCGGCGTCCTCACCGCAGCGGACGTCGTGGACGAGATGTGCCTGACGGTGTCTCCAAGACTGGCGGGGGCTGGCAGCGGCCGTATTACTGCAGGTGAACTGTCACCACCACGAGATCTAACGCTTGTGCATGTGCTGGCAGCCGGTGACGAGCTGTTTCTTCGGTACGCCAGGCGTCGCTAGCTGATATTGTGGCGAGCTACTGCCGGCTTGCGCCAGCCGAGTACCGCCTCAGTGATCCGGACGGCCGCGACAGCGGCTTTCACGTCATGCACGCGGACGATGCGTGCGCCTTGAAGAATGCAGATGACAAGGGTCGCGATGGTCGCCTCGAGGCGGTCATCCTGCGGAACATCGAGTGTTTCCCCGATGAAATCCTTGTTGGACGTCGCGACAAGCGTAGGCAGGCCTATCGACGTGATCTCGTTCAACCGTCTAGTGAGTTCCAGTGAGTGGTAGGTGTTCTTATTGAGGTCGTGTCCGGGATCGATGATGATCTGCCGGGGTAGCACGCCTCGGCTGATGGCCAGTTCGACTCTGTGCCGCAAGAACTCTGCGACATCGTCCACAACATCGTTGTACGACGGACGCGGCACGGGCGTACGAGGCGGTGCGGCCAAACTGTGCGTGATGACGAGGGATACGCCGGTTGCAGCGACCAGGTCAGCGAGCCGGGCGTCATACAGACCTGACGTGTCGTTGATGACGTCGGCTCCCGCATCGATTGCCTGCCGAGCCACCTCCGGGCGGTACGTATCGACTGAGATAACGACATCAGAGACCGTGCGTGCTGCTGCTATGAGTGGTACTACGCGGTCTAGTTCTTCTTCCTCGCTGATCGGCCCAGCGTGGATACCGAAAGGAACTCCGCCGATATCGACCCAATCTGCGCCCTCATCAACGGCTGTCCGGACAGCCGTAACGGCCGCAGACAGCCCGAAGGTCGCGCCCCGGTCATGGAAGGAGTCAGGCGTACGGTTGACGATTGCCATCACGGCGATCTGGCGATCGAAGGCAAAGGTTCGAGCGCCTATCTTACGGACCGGTTCCCTAATTTCCGGTTCGAAGACCGAATTGTTTTCCACCGTTGCCGTCTCCCTTTAGGTTCTGACCAGATACGGTCTGGCTTACCGCCGGACCGTACCAGCCGTGCGCAGTGGCCTGCGCTGTTTCAGGCAGGTGGTTCGCGAAGCGCCGCCCGTCTGCCCCGTCCGGGGTCAGCGATGACGCCGTCCACCGTGACGAACCCGATGACGCTGACGCGACAAAGGTCATCGCCGCTGAGGAGTGGACGGCAACGAGGCAGCCAGGCCGAAGTCAGGTCGGCGAAGACCACATTGTGGACGATCAGCCCGGGGGGCGCATAGTGAAGACCTGCCGCGGGTGCGCGTGGAACGCGCCGTCCGCGCCGCGGGCGTCCGCGGCGAGAGCGGGTTGTCCAGGGGCAAGCAGCTAGACGGTGCGCAGCCCGAAACGGTCGCCCAAACCAACTGCTCACTGGCACCACGACCCAGGGGGCCTGTGGGACTTGGACGCACAACGCGCCATCCAACGAATCTGCGGGGGCCACTCGCAACATCCTGAGTCTCGAACAATAGAAACACCACATTCCCCAGCTCTCGTATGAGCCACCCTGCCGGTAGGGTACAGGCAAAACCGGTAGAACTGCGCTACAGTCCAATCATGAGGATCCTCGCCTTGTTGGGCAGTCCCCGGATGGTTCTGATAGTGCTCACCGCGGTAAGCGCCCTCTATATGTGTCTTGTCGCGTTGGGTAACATTAGCGATTACGGCACTAACCGGGCGTTTGTGGAGCACGTACTCGCCATGGACACAACATTCGGCTCAGCAAACACTAAATGGCGCGCCGTTACCGATCAGCGACTGGTCACTGCCGCCTACCTCACCATCATCATCTGGGAGTCTCTCATCGCGCTGGTCCTCACAGTCGCATTTTTGGGGTGGTTGCGAGGAATCGTCAGCCGGTGCGGATCTTTGGTCGCCGCCCAGCTGTCGATCTGCGGCTGGCTCATGCAGGTCCTCCTGTTCGGGGGTGGCTTCATCGGCGTCGGCGGGGAATGGTTCGAAATGTGGCAGTCTGCGAAGTGGAATGGGACGCAGGCCGCATTCCAGAACTTACTCATTCCCGCCGTCGGGCTTATGCTCGCACACCTGCTCGCCCGTGAGTGGCAACACGAGTGATAGCTCGCATCGCCACTCACAGGAACATTCCCACTCACAGGGGATGTTCCCATGCTTCACAGGGGATGTTCCCATGCTTCACAGGGGGATGTTCCCATGTTTCTTGGGGGGCAGAGTCTGGTGTTTGTCTTGGAGCATCCGTAGGGAGCGGGCGATGTGGGCGCGGGTGTGGCTGGGCGGGATCACCGAGTCGATGTAGCCGCGGTCGGCCGCGACGTACGGGTTGAGCAGCGCATCCTCGTACTCTTGCTGGCGCCGCGCCCGTAGCACCTCTACATCTGCGGCTGCCGCGGCGAATTCCTTGCGGTGCAGGATGTTCGCCGCGCCGGAGGCGCCCATCACTGCGATCTGTGCAGTCGGCCAGGCCAGATTGAGGTCCGCGCCGAGGTGCTTGGAGCCCATCACGTCGTAGGCGCCGCCGTAGGCCTTACGGGTGATCACCGTGACCTTGGGGACCGTCGCCTCGGCGTAGGCGTAGATCAGTTTCGCGCCGCGCCGGATGATGCCGTTCCACTCCTGGTCGGT